>CAIYTH010000062.1 GCA_903929135.1 uncultured Chlorobiales bacterium | reverse complement strand
CGCTGCTGGGCTTAATGCTGGTCGTGGTGCTGCTTGGCATCGTCCTGACGCGCATCCCGACCTCGTTCCTGCCGGACGAAGATCAGGGGTTTCTCTTCGTCCAGCTTTCCACCCCATCCGGAGCGACCAAGGAGCGGACGCTCGAAAGCGTAAAGACCATGGAACGTTACCTTCTCAATCAGGAATAAGAGAACATCGAAAGCATCTTCAGTGTGACCGGTTTCAGTTTCGCGGGCCAGGGCCAGAACTCGGCCATGAGTTTCGTTCAGCTCAAAGACTGGTCCAAACGCAAGAAAAAGGGTCAGGATGTTGCCTCTATCGCCGAAAGAACCATGGGCGCCATGTCGAGCGTGAAGGACGCCATGATCTTTGCGTTTTACCCGCCAGCCGTCATGGAGCTCGGCAACGCCTCCGGTTTCGACCTTCAGCTTGTAGACCGGACCGGCAAAGGTCATCAGGGTCTCATGGCCGCCCGAAACCAACTGCTGGGAATGGCTGCGAAAAACCCCTCCCTAAGCGGCGTGCGTCCCAATGGCCTTGAAGATGTGCCACAATTCAAGATCGATATCGACCATGAAAAGGCAAGTGCCTTTGGAGTATCGATCGCCGATATCAACACAACGCTGCAGACCGCCTGGGGTTCGACCTATGTGAACGATTTCGTGCATGAAGGCCGCATCAAGAAAGTGTTCATGCAGGGAGATGCACCTTACCGCATGAACCCATCAGACGTTGACATCTGGCACGTCCGAAACTCTAATGGCGACATGGTTCCCTTCTCATCGTTTTCCTCAGGCCGGTGGAGCTTCGGTTCGCCCAAGCTCGAAAGGTTCAACGGCATATCATCGGTCAATATCCAGGGAGCACCAGCGCCCGGCGTAAGCTCGGGCGATGCCATGGCCATCATGGCGAAACTGGCAGAAAAACTTCCTGAAGGTTTCGGTATCGAATGGACCGGCCTTTCCTACGAAGAACGTGCTGCTGGCCAGCAAACGCTGTTGCTCTACACGCTCTCCCTGCTTTTCGTCTTTCTTTGCCTGGCCGCCCTTTACGAAAGCTGGAGTGTGCCGATTGCCGTCATGCTGGTAATCCCGCTCGGTGTTCTGGGCACAGTTCTGGCAACATTCCTCTCAGGTCTATCAAACGACGTCTACTTCAAGGTCGGCCTCTTGACAACCGTTGGCCTGACGGCGAAAAACGCCATCCTTATCGTTGAGTTCGCCAAAACCCTCTACGAAAGCGGTATGAATCTGCAGGAGGCAGTCCTGTCAGCAGCAGGTCAGCGACTTCGACCAATCGTCATGACCTCCATGGCATTCATCCTCGGCGTCACGCCACTCGCATTCTCCTCAGGAGCAGGATCAGCAAGCCAGCACGCCATCGGCATCGGCGTAATCGGAGGAATGTTGTCCGGTACGGTGCTGACAATCTTCTTCGTGCCGCTCTTCTTCATCCTCGTGCAATCCCGGTTTGCCCGTAAAACGGTAACCGAAACAGCAGTAAACCAAAACGTCAAGGAATCGAACCATGAACACTAAGCTGCTGCTTCCTTTATGCCTGACAGCAACCACCCTGACGGCCTGTTCGCTTGCGCCAGCCTATGTACGCCCAACAGCACCCGTCACCACGCAATGGCCGGTAGTTTCCGGAATCGGGACGATGCCCTCCACTGCACGGGAATCCGGGGAACAGCCGCGTACCGCCGATATCGGATGGCGGAGCATGTTCAAGTCGCCAAAACTGCAAAGCCTTATCGAAGCATCGCTTGCCAACAACCGCGACCTGAGGATAGCCACCCTCAACATTGAGGCGGCTCGCAACACCTATCGCATCCAGCGTTCGGATCTCCTTCCATCGATTAACGCCTCGGGAAGCTTCACCCGCCAGGAATTGTCAAAAAGCATAAGCGGAACCGGAAAAACGGAAATCACCTCTACATATACCGCAGACATCGGCACAACGGCTTATGAACTCGATCTTTTCGGTCGTGTACGCAGCCTCAGTAATCGCGCCATAAACCAGTATCTCGCTACCGAAGAGGGTCGCAAAGCCGCTCAGACAAGTCTGGTCGCTGAAGTTGCCAACGCCTATCTCACCTACCTTGCTGATGTCGAACTGCTGCGACTGACCGAAAGCACATTCATGACAAGGAAGGATGCATACGATCTCATCAAACGCAGCTTCGATCTCGGGGCAAAGTCCCAACTCGATGTAGCACAGTCTGCAACACTGGTCGAATCAGCCCGAGCCAACCGTGCACAATATCAACGTCAGGTGGAACAGGACAAAAACGCCCTGACCCTGCTGGTCGGAAAGGAGATCGATCCGACGCTCCTCGAACCCCAACCCCTGACCGATGTCCAAGTGCTGGACACGCTTCCCGTAGGCATTCCCTCCGTCGTTTTGCTCGATCGTCCGGACATACGGCAGGCGGAATACGCACTGAAGGCAGAAAACGCCAACATCGGAGCAGCACGAGCTTCATTCTTCCCCAGCATAAGCCTTACCGGCTCCACCGGATTCGCCAGCACCAGCTTGTCGGATCTCTTCGTGACCAGGTCAAGCAGTGTTTGGAGCTTCGCCCCACAGGTAACGCTCCCAATCTTCCAGGGAGGCCGGTTGCGCTCCAACCTCAAACTGGCTGAAACCAACAGGGATATTGCCGTCACCCGATACGAAAAAGCTATCCAGATTGCGTTCAGGGAGGTCGCCGATGCCCTGGTCGCCCGTGCGACTTACACCGAACAATTACATGCCCAGCAAGCTCTGGTCAAAGAAAGCAATCAAGTCTCGACCATCACAAAAGCGCGGTACGACCATGGCGTCGACAGCCATTTTGCCCTGCTTGACGCCCAACGATCCCTCTTCGAAGCTCAGCAGAACGAAATTCTTATCCATCAACAGACCCTTGCCAACCTGATTGACCTGTACAAAGCCCTCGGAGGTGGGTGGCAATGACAAGCCACCTCCCCTTACCGCACGACGACGCTATCAGTTTTAGACGCTTGTGTTTTCCCTCAGTACTCCCCACTGTCTTCTTCCCATGGGTCAAAGAGCGCCACGCTGCTCTCTTTCAAGGCATCTGTATTATAAAAACCTCTTCATCTTGATCGTCAACCCAACGTACTACACTCGAAGAGGGTGAAGGCTTAATCAGCTCTGAAATAACACAGGTATCCAGAAGAAACCCGTGCTT
>CAIYTH010000061.1 GCA_903929135.1 uncultured Chlorobiales bacterium | reverse complement strand
TTAACAATAACTCGATCAGCTAATGGTTTCAAGTTCATTGTCGTTCTCTTGTTTTGAATTGTTTATCTGGATGTCACAAATACTGCCTGACGGCTTTTTGACGGTTAGCACTCATCGGTTGAGAGTGCTAACAGCAGGATCATTATAAAAAAAAGATTTCCGGTCAGCAAATATTTTTTTATCGTAAGTGACCCTGAAAACACCTGAAATACAGACATCGACCACGATGCCGGAAGACCGGAAAAAAAGGACCCACGAACTGCTTTTCACCATTGGCAAGGTTGCCCTTGAGAAACTGGAAAGCATCTCGTCGAAAATAAAGGACGATGTGGCTACGGAGGCCGACAGGCATAACAACGAGATTCTGCAGGAGATCGTTGCACTCGCCTCCAACCGGGTGTCGGTCGCGGAGAACGAGTCGGAAGTAGAGGGTGGCGGCGATGCCTGGACCGAACGGACATCCCGTTCCCATTTCCCCCACATCCGCCTGCATGGCGGGGCGCTGGAGGATGATCCGCTGAAAATGAACATTTGAAGGGAACCTCTCCCCCCGGGCTGAAGCCCGGGGTCAATGACATCCCCCCTCTTATTTCTCTTCCAGGTAGGGCCTGAGGTGTTTGCCGGTCAGTGACGCTTCGTTGGCGCAGATATCTTCGGGCGTACCGACAGCGACGACTTCACCGCCCCTGACCCCTGCTCCCGGTCCGAGGTCGATGACCCAGTCGGCCTGCTTGATGATGTCCGGGTTGTGCTCGATGATGACCAGCGAGTTGTCCTGTTCGAGCAGCTTTTCGAAGCATTTCACCAGCTTCAGGATATCGTCGAAGTGCAGGCCGGTCGTCGGTTCGTCGAAGATGAAAAGCGTGTTGCTGATATCTGCCCTCGAAATGAAATAGGCAAGCTTGAGCCGTTGCGCTTCGCCTCCGGAAAGGGTGCTGGAGGACTGGCCGAGCCGGATGTATTCGAGACCGACCTCTTCGAGAACACTCAGCTTCTTCTGGATCACCTTGTCGGCGCTGAAGAACTCCCTCGCTTCGCTGACGGTAAGGTCGAGCACCTCGGCGATCGAAAGCCCCCGGTACTTCACGTCGAGGGTCGCGGGCTTGTAGCGCTTGCCGCTGCACTCTTCGCAGACAGCCTCGATATCGGCCAGGAACTGCATCTCGATCTTCACGCTTCCCTCTCCGGCACAGGCCTCGCACCGCCCGCCGGGTATGTTGAACGAAAAGTAGCCCGGCTTCCACCCTCTGTCGCGGGCGTCGCGGGTCGAGGCGAACAGTTGCCGGATGTCGTCGAACAGTTTCAGGTAGGTGGCAGGGTTGCTGCGGCTCGATTTGCCGATGGGTGACTGGTCCACGTGCTCGACGCTCTCCACCAGTTCGATGCCGGTCATGGTCCGGTGCGTACCGACCTTTTCACGGGCCCCATCCTTTTCCTTGATGATGCCAAGCTTCAGGATGTCGTTCACGAGCGTTGACTTGCCCGACCCGCTGACCCCGGTTACGCAGGTCATCACGCCGAGCGGAAATGCCACGTCGATGTTGCGCAGGTTGTTCTGCATGGCACCGGTGATCTCGATGCACGAAGAGAAATCGGGCTTGCGACGCTCTTCGGGCACCGGGATGCGCTTCCGGCCGGTGACGTAATCGGCCGTCAGGGAACCTGTCGCCTGCGCCATGTCGGCTGGCGGTCCATGGAACACGATCTCACCGCCGAGACGTCCGGCCCTCGGTCCGAGATCGATCACCTCGTCGGCCGCCTCGATGATTTCACGGTCATGCTCGACGACGACCACGGTGTTGCCCAGGTCACGCAGGCGTTTGAGGAGTGCGACGAGACGGGCCGAATCGCTCTGGTGCAACCCGATGCTCGGTTCGTCGAGGATGTAGATCGCACCGACAAGCGGCGAGCCGAGGGATGTCGACAGGTTGATCCTCTGGAACTCCCCGCCGCTCAGTGTATGGGTCAGGCGGTCGAGGGTCAGGTAATCGAGACCGACGTCGAGCAGGTAGCCGAGACGTTTCGTGATCTCCTGCAGCACCGAATCGGCAACGCTCCGGTCGAAGGACGAAATTTCCAGGTTCGTAAAGAATGCATGGGCATCGGCGATGGTCATGCGGGTCACTTCACCGATATTCTTTCCGGAAACCCTCACCAGTCTCGCATCCTCGTTAAGCCTCGACCCCTCGCATTCGGGACAGGTCGCATAGCCCCTGTAGCGGCTGAGGAACACCCGGTAATGCACCTTGTAGCCTGCATCCTTCTCGATGTCGGCGAAAAACGGCCTCAGCCCCTTGTATTTTTTTTCCGGGATCCCCTTCCAGATCATCTCCTTGTGCAGGTACCCCAGCTTCTCGTAGGGAACTTCGACCGGAATGCCCACATCGGGTGCGATGCTCAGCAGTTGCTTCAGGTACCACGAATACTTCTCGGAGTTCCAGCACAGGATAGCCCCCTCGGCGAGCGAACGCGACTTGTCCGGCACGACGGCGTCCTCGTCGATACCGGCGATCCGCCCGAAACCCTGGCAGACCGAACAGGCGCCGATCGGCGAGTTGAACGCGAAAAGCTGGGGTGAGGGTTCCTGGTAGACGGTGCCGTTGAGTTCAAGCCGGTCGCTGAAGATGAAATCCTTGCCGCCTGCCAGCCTGATGACCGCGTTACCGCCGGACTCGGCGAAGCAGGTCTCGGCTGCCTGGGCTACCCTTCCGTAGACCCTCTCGTCCTGTTTGGCGACGAACCGGTCGACCAGTACGAGCAGGTTCTTGAGAGATTTCCTCTCCATGCCCTCCACCTCGGCGCGCGCCGCGGCATCGGAGATGTCGAGCACGACATCGTCCCTGAGCAATCTGAAAAAGCCTTTCTGAAGAAGGTTTTTCAGCTCTTCGGAAGCCGAACAGTCGTGATGGCTCGAGTCGTGGTGGCAGGGAAACGGGTAACCGACGAAGAACCGGGTTCCGTCTTCGAAAAACCGGGCCTGCAGCCCGACGTCCTCCGGAGTGTGCTTGAGGACCAGTTCGCTGGTGTCGCGGGAGTAGATTTTGCCTATCCTTGCATAGAGCAGGCGGAGGTAGTCGTAGATCTCGGAGACCGTACCGACGGTCGAACGGGGATTCTTGGGAATGGATTTCTGTTCGATGGCGATGGCCGGAGCGATGCCCTCGACCGTTTCGATTTCAGGCTTCGGAATGCGCTCAAGGAACTGACGGACATAAGCCGACAGGGATTCGACGTAGCGACGGTGCCCTTCGGCATACAGGGTGTCGAAGGCGAGGCTCGACTTGCCCGAGCCGCTGAGGCCTGTCAGGACGACGAACCGGTTCCTCGGAATACGTACGGTTACGTTCTTGAGGTTGTGCGTCGTGACGCCGCCCAGCACGATATCCGGAAGGGCTCCGGGGTTACGTGCGGAGTTTTCTGCTGAGTTCACGGTCAGGGGTAGGTCGTTGCGGTGCTGCATGAAGGGTTCAGGGTACTTGACAGACTGTCAGGGAATGTAACGAATTCATGGCCGTAACCATTCACCGTTTTCCGAAACGCTCGAGCAACATGGCGATGGTCGTTTCGTCCAGCAGCTCATGGATCCTAAGCTGGAGGTTGATCATATAACCCTTGTGGTTGCAGTAGGTCTCGATCTCGCATTCGCACTCCTGCTGCGAACACCGCATCAGGTGCGGTTCTCCCTCGATGGCAAGACCGATCTCCGCCACGGTGATCTTGTCCGGAGTCCTCCCGAGCATGTATCCACCCTTGACCCCCTGGACCGAGCGGGCGATGCCGGCCTTCTTGAGGTTCTGCATGGCCTTGGCCAGGAATACCTGGGAAAAGCCGATCTCTGCGGCCATCTCCTTGACCGTAATGACCCGTCCCGGACCCTGGCGGGCGAGGTAGGTCACGGCATGCAGGCCATATTCGAATTTTCTCGATACCTGTAACATAATCGACAATGAGTTGATAAAACAGGATTAATTTAAACCTATTTAACCGAAAATCCCACGATCATCTTATTTATTGTCGGTCGCAAGGACTATATTTTCAGAAGTGTCCGCCTGCTTCAGAACAGAATCTTCGTATCCAAACAATACCCATGACGGCCTGATATGCCCAAATCACCCAAAGATCGCTGGTTCATCTGGCAGTTTGCAGAAGGACAGGAGGCAAAGATTCGATACCAGGAGTATGGCCCTGCGGATTCCACATCCACGCCGCTGCTCTTCGTCCACGGCTACGGCGGCATGATCGAACACTGGAACCTGAATATCCCGGCGTTCGAAGAGAAGCACCGGATCTATGCCATGGACCTCATCGGGTTCGGACAGTCCGAAAAACCGAACGTCCGTTACAGCCTGGCACTGTTCGCGGCCCAGATCGAGGCATTCCTGCATCTGAAGAAACTCGACCGGATCATTCTGGTAGGACATTCGATGGGGGCTGCCAGCGGAATCCTGTACGCGCATCACAACCCCCGAAAAGTGCGTGCGCTGGTGCTCGCCAACCCCTCCGGGCTTTACGGGGACAGCATGGACGGCATGGCAAAGGTATTCTTCGGACTTGTCGGCTCGCCGTTGATCGGCGAGGTGCTTTTCGCGGCATTCGCCAACCCGGTGGGCGTCAGCCAGAGCCTCGCACCCACCTACTACAACCAGAAGAAGGTCGACCTCAATCTCATCAACCAGTTCGCCCGTCCGCTCCAGGACCGTGGCGCGATTTTTTCGTACCTCTCACCCTCGAGACGTCCGAACGATTTCCTGCTCGACAGCATCAAGCCCTGCAACTTCAAAGGGGCCGCATGGCTGGTATGGGGAGCTGAAGACACCGCCCTGCCGCCGCACAGGATCATCCCCGAGTTCCAGGAACTGCTCCCGCAGGCCGGGGCGTTCATCATTCCCAAAGCCGCCCACTGCATTCACCATGATGCGCACGAGGCGTTCAATGCCCGTCTCGGCAAGATTCTCGACCAGTTGGACTGAGCACCCGACCTGCCGTCGACAAGGTCAATACGCTTTACTTGCCCTGTAGCGCAGGTCCTTGAGCTGAGCCGGCTTCATGGCAATCTCGAGCTGGTAGCTTCGGTACTGCCCTGAAGGAACCCACTGGAACCTGAACTGGAAGTCGTGCAGGTCGCGGTACAACAGAAGCGCGGGAAAGATGAACTCCCTGTTGACCATGTCGTAGCCCGTATTGAACCCCGCCTGCCATTGCCTCGACAGGGCAATCCTGCCCGTCGAATTGAGAAGCGCCGACTTCGTCGGAGTCAACGGGTTGCTCTGGTCGCTGACAAGGTAAAGCGAGGTCCGGAGGGACCAGGGAAGCCGTGAACTGAACTCAACCAGCTCTCCGTTGGAAAAACGGTCCCTGAAAATGGCCTGCTCCACCTTCGCGCCATCATTTCGGACCCCCGCCAGCTTGCTGTCGCGCTCCACATCATACCGGTCACGAAGATAGCCGCTGATGCTCATGCTTGCATTGAGATAACCGGCCAGAAAACGGAGCAGGCCCTTGCCGGCGTCTCTGTTGAACCTGTTGATCCTTGCGCCGGTCGCGGGATCATAGGTGTAGAAGTCATACGATGCGCCGGCTGACAGCAGAAAACCGGGAGATAGCGCATTGCTTGATGCCGAAATGGTCAGCGGGGCGAGGCGCAGGGAATCGGCCGCGAAATTGTAGGACGTCGCCGCCGTAACGGAGAGCATCTGGACCGTCCTCTCGTTCTTCGAGGGATCAGCAATGGGGTCGGTCGAGACGCTGCGGAATTTGCCGTTGAAGAGGTTCTGGATGCTGATCCCTATCGATCGCTGCTGCTGGGGAACAGCGCTGTACAGGGAAGATCCGAACCGGTTGTAGCGCACCGTCGACTGGAGGACGGGATTGTAATATGATCCGTAATAATCATACCCCGGCCCCTGGTAATCAGGGTTGTACACGAAGCTGATCGTCGGTATGAAGGTGTGCCGGACCGCTTTCAGACCGATGATATTTTCAAGCAACCCGGTATTCATGGCTCCATACAGGCGGGTCTGCGCACTGACCGCGAACACCGCGGTCGAATAGTCCTCCGGCTGGTAGACAGTCTCGGTCCTGACCGTCTGCGTTCCCGTGTCGTAATATTGCCTGAGCGAACTGTTGACCCTGTATCGGGTATAGGTGAAGGACGGAGTGAAGGTGAAATACCTGAACAGGGTCGACTGCACCGTGAACGGCAACTGGATGCTGTTACCGCTGAGATTGTCCAGGTTGGTGGTGGTCTGGTACAGTTTCTGAACATTCAGCCCCTGCGTGAACGTCGCCCTGTATCCGGGTGCAAAATCCTGCAGGAAATTCACGTTCACACCTGCATTTCCGGTATAGAGGCCGGTATGCACCCCGGTGACATCAGTGAACTGACCGGAAAACGAAGCGCTCGGCTGGATGGAAAGCCTCGAGCTCCAATCCGTCGGCAGTGAGCCGAATTGCGGACGGAACGGATAGATCTTGCTCTGGTAGAGCGAACCGGCCAGGCTCTCGGTGATGTTTTCGGCAGTCAGCGAGGAAACCCTCTGATAACCGATCGCAAATACACGGTTACCCTCATCCCAGGATTTCGAGAACGACGCATAGGAGGTCGCCTGCTGGGTGATGATCATCTCGGGATTGATCGAGTTGATATCGTAGTAACGGTCACCTCCGATGAACTGGAGGTTCATGTCCAGCTTTGATGTGGGGTCAAACTGCTGATGATGGATGATCCTGGCATACCAGTTTCGGTATGCCGCATAATTGGGATTGTCCGGGTGATTGATCAGGTATGTCTCGTACTGGCTTTCGATCGATCCGCTGAAACGGTTCGTCGATTTATAACGGAAACGCTCCCCAAGACGCCAGCTGCCGTTGATCGAGTAATCGCTCTCGAGCCTCAGATCCGAATAGTCGTTGATGGCCCAGAAATATCCGATATCGGAAACATATGATCCTCGATTACTGTCGGAGCCGATGCTCGGCAAGATGAAGCCCGAAGCTCTCTTGTTCGAGATGGGCATCGAGACGAAGGGCAGCGGCAGCAATGGGAAGGCCGGCAGGCGGTGGCTGAAGATTTCCGGATGGAGCCACATGACCATCGGGCGGGAAACAAGGCGCTCGTCAGGAATGATCTTCATATTCCTGCCGGCAAACCAGTAGTGGGGCTGCTCCAGTTCGCAGGTCGTGTAGATGCCGTCCCGAATGTACAGCTCGCCGGAAGGAAGCCGTTTTACCTGATAGCCGGAATAGATACCCTGGGAGTCCTTCGATGAGACATTCCTCGTCAGCCCTTTTCGGGTCCTGTAATTGTAAGTCATGGTTTCGGCCGTGAAGGTGCCGCCCTTGTCCTTGTAGACAGGAAGTTCAACCTGATGGCCGAGGGAATCCGTCGAGGCATGGGAATGGACTGTTCTTGCGATGTGATCGACGGTGATCCTTGGCCCGGTGAGCCTCATATCCTTGTAATCGACCTTCGCTTTCCCGTAAAGATCCGCGGTCCGATTGTCAAAATTGTAGATCAGCGAGTCCTTTGCGGTATAGACGATCGTCGTATCGAGATCGTCGTGCTTCTTCTTCAGGCTGTCCGGTGCGGCAGGCTGAGTACCCTTTCCCGGAATCTGCTTTTCATCACCACCTGCCCGAGCCGGAATGATGCCCTCCGTCATACTGACGAACAGCACCAGGCTCAGAACTTTCAATGGCTTGAATAATCTCACGGACAGAAGCAGCTGGGTTGACGGAGGGATGTACGATATCCTGTCCGGTTATGACATCTGAATATATGAAACCTTTGCCTTTTTGACGCCCTTTGTCGAAGCGTGCAGAGCTTCCCGGAAGCTGAAACCCTCCACCGTCAGGGTCACGAATTCCGGTTCATGTTGAAATGATGCAAAGGTTTCTATATTTCAGGAAGGGTATGCTCAATGCACCCGTAGGTTCGACGCAGATCCACATCCATCACAATAGTTAGCGCTTCATGACGAAGGTTGTCTATAACGCTCCCGATGCTTCCGGCCATTTCGGCACTTTCGGCGGCAAATTCATCCCTGAAACACTCATAAAAAACGCTTCGGATCTCGAGAAGGAGTATCTGAAAGCCAAAGAGGATCCCGAATTCCAGACGACTCTGGCCGGCCTGCTCCGCGACTATGTCGGCAGGCCAACCCCGCTCTATCACGCCAGGGGCCTCAGCGAAAAACTCGGCGGTGCCTCCATCTGGCTGAAGCGTGAAGACCTCTGCCATACGGGAGCCCACAAGATCAACAATGCGCTCGGCCAGGTGCTTCTTGCCAAACGCATGGGTAAAAAGAGGGTGATCGCAGAAACGGGTGCAGGCCAGCATGGCGTTGCCACCGCCACCGTCTGCGCGCTTTTCGACCTTGAATGCATCGTCTATATGGGAGAAGAGGACATCCGGCGCCAGGCGCCCAACGTCGCGAGGATGAAGCTCCTCGGGGCCACGGTCCGTCCGGTCACCTCCGGAACCAGGACCCTCAAGGATGCCACGAGCGAAGCGATCCGCGACTGGATGAACAACCCGGAAGAAACCTTCTATATAGTCGGTTCGGTCATCGGCATGCATCCTTACCCCATGATGGTCAGGGACTTCCAGGCGATCATCGGTCGTGAAACCCGCCGCCAGTCCATCGAACAGATGGGCCGCCTTCCCGATGTGGTCGTCGCGTGCGTCGGCGGTGGCAGCAACGCCATCGGCATGTTCTTCGACCTCCTCCCCGACGCCCGGACCATTGAGCTGATCGGTGTCGAAGCTGCCGGAGAGGGTCTTCAGGGCAGGCATGCCGCCTCCCTCACGAAAGGTGATATCGGCGTGCTGCACGGGGCCATGATGAAACTGCTGCAGGACGAGTTCGGACAGGTTCAGGAAGCCCATTCGATCTCTGCCGGACTCGATTATCCGGGCGTGGGGCCGGAGCACTGCTACCTGCAGCGTCTCGGCCTGGTGACCTACACCTCGGCGACCGACCGCGAGGCCATCGAAGCTCTCGACACACTTGCCAAGACAGAAGGCATCATCTGCGCGCTCGAATCTGCCCATGCCATGCATTACGCACTGATGCGCGCTCCCATGATGCCGAAAGAGTCGATCATCGTGGTCAACCTGTCGGGACGGGGAGACAAGGATATGGCAACCATCATGCAGGAGCTGAAGCTCTGACCTGCATGCCGAACTTCAAAAACCTGAGATATTCCGAAAAAAAATAGCGGCCGACCTCTTGCACGAAACCGGAATAATCCCTATCATTAGACCTCTCAAGCGGGAATAGCTCAGCTGGTAGAGCACAACCTTGCCAAGGTTGGGGTCGCGAGTTCGAGTCTCGTTTCCCGCTCAGATAACGATAGAGAAGCCTCCGACATGGAGGCTTTTCCGTTTAAAAAAAGAGAACATTATCGATCCGCCTGTTGCACGAAACCGGAATAATCCCTATTATCAGACCCTCAAGCGGGAATAGCTCAGCTGGTAGAGCACAACCTTGCCAAGGTTGGGGTCGCGAGTTCGAGTCTCGTTTCCCGCTC
>CAIYTH010000060.1 GCA_903929135.1 uncultured Chlorobiales bacterium | reverse complement strand
TCAATCGCCGGAAGAACCATGGGCGCCCTGTCGAGCGTGAAGGACGCCATGATCTTTGCGTTTTACCCGCCAGCCGTCATGGAGCTCGGCAACGCCTCCGGTTTTGACCTTCAGCTTGTCGACCGGACCGGCAAAGGTCATGAGGCTCTCATGAGCGCCAGAAACCAACTGCTGGGAATGGCTGCGCAAAACCCCTCCCTGAGCGGCGTGCGTCCCAATGGCCTTGAAGATGTGCCACAATTCAAGATCGATATCGACCACGAAAAGGCAAGCGCCTTTGGGGTATCGATCGCCGACATCAACTCAACGCTGCAGACCGCATGGGGTTCGTCCTATGTGAACGATTTTGTGCATGAGGGCCGCATCAAGAAAGTGTTCATGCAGGGAGACGCACCGTACCGCATGAACCCGGCGGACGTCGACATCTGGCACGTCCGAAACTCGAATGGCGACATGGTTCCCTTCTCATCGTTTTCCTCTGGACGGTGGAGCTTCGGGTCGCCCAAGCTCGAGCGGTTCAACGGCATATCGTCGGTCAATATCCAGGGAGCCCCGGCGCCAGGCGTAAGCTCGGGCGATGCCATGACCATCATGGCGAAACTGGCAGGAAAACTCCCTGAAGGATTCGGTATCGAATGGACCGGCCTTTCCTACGAAGAACGTGCTGCTGGTCAGCAAACGCTGCTGCTCTACACGCTCTCCCTGCTTTTCGTCTTTCTTTGCCTGGCCGCCCTTTACGAAAGCTGGAGTGTGCCGATTGCCGTCTTGCTGGTAGTCCCGCTCGGTGTCCTGGGCACAGTTCTGGCGACATTCCTCTCAGGTCTTTCAAACGATGTCTACTTCAAGGTCGGTCTGTTGACAACCGTTGGCCTGACGGCGAAAAACGCCATCCTTATTGTGGAGTTCGCCAAAACCCTTTACGAAAGCGGTATGAACCTGCAGGAGGCAGTCCTGTCTGCAGCAGCTCAGCGGCTTCGACCGATCGTCATGACCTCCATGGCATTCATCCTCGGCGTCACGCCGCTCGCATTCTCCTCCGGAGCTGGATCGGCAAGCCAGCACGCCATCGGCATCGGCGTGATCGGAGGAATGTTGTCCGGTACGGTGCTGACGATCTTCTTTGTGCCGCTGTTCTTCATCCTCGTGCAATCCCGGTTTGCCCGAAAAACGGTAACCGACACAGCAGTAAACCAAAACGACAAGGGATCGAACCATGAACACTAAGCTGCTACTTCCTTTATGCCTGGCAGCAACCACCCTGACGGCCTGTTCGCTTGCGCCAGCCTATGTCCGCCCAACGGCACCCGTCGCCACGCAATGGCCGGTGGCTTCCACTGCACAGGAATCCGGGGAACAGCCGCGTACCACCGATATCGGATGGCGGAGCATGTTCAGGTCACCAAAACTGCAAAGCCTTATTGAAGAATCCCTTGCCAACAACCGCGACCTGAGAATAGCCACCCTCAACATAGAGGCGGCCCGCAACACCTGGCGCATCCAGCGTTCGGATCTCCTTCCATCGATGAACGCCTCGGGAAGCTTCACCCGCCAGGAGTTGTCAAAAAGCATGAGCGGCACCGGAAAAACGGAAATCACCTCGACATATACCTCAGGCATCGGCACGACGGCGTATGAACTGGATCTTTTCGGCCGTGTACGCAGCCTCAGTAATCGCGCCATAAACCAGTATCTCGCTACCGAAGAGGGCCGCAAAGCTGCCCAGACAAGCCTGGTCGCTGAAGTTGCCAACGCCTATCTCACTTACCTTGCTGATGTCGAACTGCTGCGACTGACCGAAAGCACGCTCAGGACAAGGCAGGATGCGTACGATCTCATCAAACACAGCTTCGATCTCGGGGCAAAGTCCCGACTCGATGTAGTACAGTCCGCAACACTGGTCGAATCGGCCAGGGCCAACCGGGCGCAATATCAACGTCAGGTGGAACAGGACAAGAACGCCCTGACCCTGCTGGTCGGAAAGGAGATCGATCCGATGCTCCTCGAACCCCAACCACTGACCGATGTCCAGGTGCTGGACACGCTCCCCGTGGGCATTCCCTCCGTCGTCCTCCTCGATCGTCCGGACATACGGCAGGCGGAATACGCACTGAAGGCAGAAAACGCCAACATCGGAGCAGCACGTGCTTCATTCTTCCCAAGCATAAGCCTTACCGGTTCCGCCGGGTTCGCCAGCCCCAGCTTGTCGGATCTGTTCGTGACCGGGTCGAGCGGTGTCTGGAGCTTCGCCCAACAGGTAAAACTCCCGATCTTTCAGGGAGGCCGGTTGCGCTCCAACCTCAAACTGGCTGAAACCAACAGGGATATTGCCGTCACCCGATACGAAAAAGCTGTCCAGACTGCGTTCCGGGAGGTCGCCGATGCACTGGTCGCCCGTGCGACCTACACCGAGCAATTGCATGCACAGCGAGCTCTGGTCAAAGAGAGCGATCAAGCCTGGAACATCACGAAAGCGCGTTACGACCATGGCGTCGACAGCCATTTCGCCCTGCTTGACGCCCAACGATCCCTCTTTGAGGCTCAGCAGAACGAAATTCTGAT
>CAIYTH010000059.1 GCA_903929135.1 uncultured Chlorobiales bacterium | reverse complement strand
CCGGCGCCATCACCATCACCGCTGTGACCATGTAACCAACAAGCAGGATCAGACACGACGACTCCACTTCAGTTGATACCGAATGTTATGAAGCCCTCCGGTGCAATCCACCGGAGGGCTTTCGCTTTCCGACATGAAACATCAGGAGCATCCACAGACCGGACAACGACGTTGACGAGGCGAAGCGTGATCAGGAGACAGGTCATCATGAGCATGGAGCACTGCCTGATTCACAAGAAATCAGTACCGGTTTGAAAACTCGTCGGGCGATCGTAAATTGGGCATATATACATGTCCATGAACAAAGCCCTTCGAACCATCGCTCTCGCCGCAACTCTCTTCACAGCAGGAGCAGGTGCCCCGGAGTTATTGACAGCAGCCACCCAGACGGCGAATGGAAACTCGACCGTCACGGTGATCGTTCCGGACGTCATCGTGCTCGATTATTTCACAAGCATCAATATCGGCCTTGCGGGAAAAACCGAGAGCCATGGCAACGGCACCTACTCACAGGCAAACATTTCCGGTGGCGACCAGGTGTTCAACGGAACCGGCGCACTGACCACAAGCACGTTGTCCGATGCGAGCTCATCGACGCTGAACGGTGCAGATGTCACGATGACCGTGAAGAATGTCTGGGCGATACGCGGGTTTTCGCCCACCGGCAAGGCCACCGTCAGCGTCTCGGGACCTGCAACCCTGACGAAAGCGGCAACCTCTTCCACCATCGGCGTCTCGAAGCTTCAGGTCATGGTTGACGGTGCAAGTACAGCAACAGCCAGCACCTCCATCTCGGCCAACCTGAGCGGCATCCAGAAAGTGGACGCCACCATGGGAGACGTGCTGATGAGCCTCAATTTCGCGAACACGTCGCTGTCAGGCGACTACACCGGCACCATCACCATCACGGCAGTAACCCTGTAACGCCAGAGCAGTCAAGATGCCATCACCCCGTCACGAATATCCCCAGCAGGCGCGAACCTGCCGGAACAGATGCACCGGATGGCTGCTCCTGGCCAGAGTCATGCCGGTTTTTTGTCTGGCGGTGATGCTCGCCCTGCCCGGGCCAGCATCAGCCGCAACCATTTCGGCAAAGGCGGTATCAGTCACTCTTGCCGCGGCCGATTTCGGTCTTGCCTCGACACAACCACATACAGGCTACAGTGCCACCTCGACGCTTGACGGCGGGGATGTCTCCGGAGCCAGCATGAGCCTGACCGAAGGCACCGCGACCATTACCAAGACCAACCTTCTCTTCTGGACCTATTCCGACACGAACTCGAACAGGAATGTCACTGCATCCTATACGATCGCCAATCCGACGCTCACGATAACGGGAGTCGCCGCTGCCACATCGAGCGTCACGATCACATCCGTGAGAACCAGCAGCATCACCTACAGCAGCAGCACCAAACTCTATTCCGGTTATGCCAGCATGACGCTGGACCTTTCGAATGCCACCCGTTCGGGAACCTACAGAACCACGGGAACAACCGTCACCATCACCGTTACCATTATTTAAAAACAATACGGTACCCCCATGAAACGGCTTATCCTCCTCTGCCTTTTGCTTATCGTTCCCGGCTTGAAGAAATCCGATGCAGCCGAGGCTCCTCCCGGACAGATCGCCATTTCTCCGAGCATGGTTGAGCTGACCCTCGAAGAGAAGCCGGTGAACGGTTCGATCCGCATGCAGAACCTGAAAAAAGAACCGGTCAGCGTCAAGGTTGAGGTCTACAACTGGACCCTTGATGAACAGAACCACGTCAAGCTTATTCCGGGCGAGGCCCAGTCGCTCGACCGCTGGCTGCTCATCAGTCCGGTCGCATTCTCGCTCGAACCGGGTGGCAGCCAGGTCATTCGGTACTCGATAAGGCCCAGTGTCAAGCCGGACCCCGGAGAGCACCGTGCCATGATCTACCTGACCGAGGAAAGCAACGATAAGGAAAAAAAGGAGAGCGGGGGCGTCCAGGTGCACTTCCGCTACGGCATGGCTGTCTATGGATACAGCGGATCGAAACGCGAAACATCGGAACTTGAAAGCCTGACGTTCGATAAACCCACCTCGACCATCAAGGTCGTCCTGCGAAACACCGGCAACGTCCATACAAGGCTGACAGGCGACTATGCCGTCTGGAAAGCAGGCTCCTTCCCCGGTTTCAAGACGATGAAGGAGTACATGGACAAGCCTGAAGGAAAAGCGATGCCCGCCGGCCTCATCACCTCAGGGTCGATGCACAGCACGCCTATCCTGCCCGGACATCGCCGGACCATAACTGAAAAACTGGTGATACCGGCAAGCAAGGAGAGTTATGTCGTCACCATCTACGGGAAGATCGGTGGACGTCCTGTCGAAAAGGTATTTCAGTAATCACGCCGCCACCTGACATCCTTCATGCCCAACCCCCGCCAGATGAACCTTCGTATCACCTGTCTGGCCGTATTCCTGGCTCAGGCAGCGGTTCTCCCGTCCCCGATGCTTGCAGCCCTGAATACTGCCCCTGTGCCACAACCGGTGAAGGTGTCGGCTAAAGGAGGTGTCGAGCCGGTCGCAGCCGGGCTGTTCATCAACCGCAGACAGGTCAGCGACCTGGTGATCTACAAGGAGGGGAACGACTACTGGCTTCCCTATAACCTCTTCATAGATGAGACCGGCCTCAGGGAAACCCCGCTCTCGGGACCGCGCATCAGCTTCGAGACTTCGGTGGGCACCCTATCCTTCGACAAGAGCGAGCTGAAGGTGTTCGAAAGCGAACCCTGCATCTCCCTTTCGTCATTGAAAAAGTCCTTTCTGATCAATGCCGTATTCGATCTGCATCTGTTTGCCGCTTCGCTTGACGTTCCGTGGGTCGCCGCAAAGGAACGGAAGTCGGCCAAAGCCGCGCTACCTGTACCAGATATTTCAGCGCCTTCCGGATCACTCTCGTTTCTGTCCATCGACGCGGGAATCCAGCGCGATTTCCACGGGCTCGCCACAAACACGCTGCAGGTACAGGCCGGGGGACGCCTGTTCGGCGGTGTATGGGATATCAACGACGAAGGTGATCCGACGAAACAGATGGATCTGAAACGCTACCACTGGAGCCTTTTTTCGAATCATGTCGCCCTGCGGCTCGGCACCGGCACGAACCTGCTCTCGCCTGAAATGGTGAACAACGATTTCACCGGTCTTCAGTTCGGGTGGAACAACAGGAATATCGTCGATTACCTCGACACCTCCGGACGTTCGGCAACCGACATCTTCGTGTCGCTCAACCGCAACCAGAACAGGAGCATCGAAGGGCGCGGTCCGGCAGCCGGCATCGCCGAACTGCGCTTCGACGGCAAGATCGTAGCCCGGCTTCGCATCAGACTCGACGGAAGGTTCGTGTTCGAAAACGTGCGAATGGGCTCCGACCTTCGCAGGACTGAAGTCTATATCTACGAAAGATCCACGGAGGAAAAACCGGTTGCCATCCTCGATTACACGCAGTCAGTCATGAACAGCAGCCTTCCCGGAGGTGAATTGCTGGTGCGGGGCGGAGTAGGACGCAGCGGCAACCCCTTCATCAACAACAACAGCCTGAACTCCCCTGCAGGCACCGGCTTTGCCCAGATGCAGTACGGTCTCAGCGACAGGATAACCCTCGACGCGGGCGCCCAGTACAATCCGGTGACGGCTACGGGGGAATTTTCGACAGGCACGATCTTCTCTCTGGGGCGTAACTGGGCGGCATCCGTTTACGGCACCGAGGCCAACAAACATTACGGAAGCGACCTGCGGATCGAGGGGCACGGAAAGGCGTGGAGCCTCTCGTACCTGTCGCAAAGGAACGACAGCAATTTCGGCTACGTCGGAGCACTGCAGCAGACGCAGCAATGGCTCAGGATTACCGAAAGGCCGATCGAGCAGGCAACGTTGCTCCTGTATGGCAGGAAATCGCAGGAGAACGGTCGTGAAACAAGGCGGTTCCTGCTACCGGGCGCATTCGTCTCCCCCTTCAGGACCCTGAGACTTTCAGCTGTCCCCAACGAGGACGGACATTTCCGCTACGAGGCGAACAAGACCTTTTCGACAACCTCTGAAGTGCGGGTAATCCATGAAACCGGAATCGCATCGGTCGAGTGGAACAAGAGCCTGAGCAGCATCCTGAAAGCGAGATTCTTCAACGAATACGCCTTCAATACCCGTAACGACCTTACTGGAGCCTATCTGGACTGGTACCCGCGGAGCAGCCGTTTTGATGTGGTTGAAATCGGTGCTTCGCACTCAGGAAAGGAGTATGGTTTTTCAGGGAAGTGGATCCGGTATCTCAACACCGGCCTGAAAGTCGCCCTCCAGTACACATGGAACATGGCGATGGCCCAGAACCTCATCACGACGAACGAGTACTCCGAGTATATCATGCCGCCCCTGGCCCGTCATTTCTTCGCCTGCACCATAAGCTGGGATCTCGGCTTTTCAGGAAGGCACCCGTTCCCGATCGACCGCAGCGCCATCACCACGACCCGGGGTGGTCTTGCCGGACGGCTGGACATCGCCGGCGATACGAAAGTCTCGTCATCCGACATCAACGATGTGGGCATCCTTCTGGACGGCAGGCGCCTCGACCAGCGCCAGGTCGACGGTTCGTTCTTTGTCGGCAATCTGAGGCCGGGCCTGTACACCGTGAGCGTCGATACCGAAAATCTCCCGATAGAGCTTACCACCGAAAAAAGGAAGTTGCTCGTGGAGGTAAAAAACGGCGCCGTCACGAACGTGAACATACCGGTCCATGCCATGTATGGTATCGGCGGAAGAGTTGTGGACCGCAGGGGAAATGGCGTCGGAAAGGCCGAAGTCGAGGTCGTCGACATGCACAATACGATCGTTGCCCTGGTTTTGACCAACGAATTCGGTGATTACCGCACCGACGGGCTTCCAACGGGAACCTACCTGCTCAGGGTCGTCTCGGTCGCCGGCCTGAAGACCAGGAATGCCAAACCGCTCGAGGTCAGCATACGAAGAAGTTACATGAGCGACGTCAACCTGACCGTCGGAGAAACGCCCATCCCTGAAGAAGCTTTAAGGGGCACCAGGGACAAGGGTGAAAGAGCGGGACAGTAGCTGTCAGCGCCGGAACCGCTGAAGGGTTCCCACCGAGCTCTGCAGATCATCCTCGGAGAATATTTCGAGGGTAAAGACGCGAGGATGACGATCATCGGCAGCAAGCGCCCCGACCACCTGTTCGAGGGCTTCCGGACGCATGAACGAAAGGGAGTTGTGGTCCCGGCCTGAGTGTGTGCCGTGCATGTGCAGCACCTTCGCACGAGGCAGGTAACGAAGCAGGTACTCATCCAGCGGAAAACCGTAATACTCGATATGTCCGACATCGAGCGTGACCGAAAAGCCGGATTCCTCGACCACCGGCCAGACGAGTTCAAACGGGTAACTGAGGTTTTCTGCGCAGAACATCGAGGCGGTTTCTCCACAACCCCCGAGCAGCATGGCGGAGGAGTCGCGAAGGCTCTCCACGAAACACGATGACTGTTCCGGCGTAAATCCGTTGATGTCGACGCCCGGACCGGCCTCGAAATGCATGACGAAAGCCGACTTCGGCAAACCCTTCACCAGTTCGACGATCCTGCGGCACTTGCCGACTGAACGTTCCCGTTCGCTTTTATCGGGGTGACCCAGGTAGACATCGAGCGGCAGGTGGACCGAATAGGTCAGCCCGTTATCCAGGGCAAGTTCGGCGAGCCGGTCGATCTCAGCGGCTGATGGCAAATTGCTGAACTCGTCCGACTCGAACAGCACCAGTTCGATATCCTCCACCTTCCCCGCCAGGTAACGGACGTTCGGGATGATCTCGTCCGGAACGATGTAGGAGGAGGTGCCGAGCCTGAAAGGGTATCGGTTCACGTTCAGGCCTCCCGTTTCATGACATCCTGCTGGAGCCGGGCCATCAGTTCCTGGATCCCCCCCCATTCGACAGCGCCGGCGGACTTGAGGAGTCCGGCCATCCTCGCAGCCGACCGATCGGACGTATAATCCCTCATTGAGATGTCGGAGGCCATCCAGACAGGCTTCCCTGCCCGCAAGGCCTCGGCCGCCAGTTCGAGGTTGACGACATTGCCGGAGCCGAAAGGCACCTTGCCGACGATCAGGCCGTCAGCCTGTTCCACCATCAGCCGTGCCTGCTCGCAAGCTTCGCTTCCCACCGCCGAAAAAGGCTGTTCGAGGACACAGGGGATATCGAGGGCCCTGGCCGCTTCCGCATCGGAATCGAGGCGGTTGAGGACGCCCGCCGTCACCTCAAAACCCTCGATGAGCAGACGCCTGAACAACTCGATGCCCGAGCCGCCTCCGCAGATGACATGCAGCCGTTTCTGGACCCTGGGCCGGCGCAGCAGCGCGTCGAGCGTGCCGGATACCACAGGATGCCCTCCGTAGGGGTCCTGCTGCACGCGGAGGTCGCACCCGTAAACGCGGCTGAGCAGCTCTTCCTGCATCACTTCGCCCGGAGAGCCGTTGCAGACGAGACGGCCGCCATCGATCAACAGCAGGCGATCGGCAATCTGCGCGGCGAGGTTCAGGTCATGGCTGACCAGCAACACCGTGATCTTCTCTTCGCGGTTGATGTTCATCAGTATCCTGAGCACCTCCTGGCTGTGGTTGATGTCCAGATGCGCGATCGATTCGTCGAGCATGATGATGCGGGGCTCCTGGGCAAGCGCCATGGCGAGCGCCGCCCGCTGCTGCTCGCCCGCACTCAGCTCGTTGAAGTAACGGTCCTTCAGGTCCAGCACGTTGGTGTAGATCATGGCCCGTTCGGCGCTGTCGTAATCCTTGGCATCCGGAATCCCCCAACGCTTCCGGGGACCGCTCCGGCCGATCATGACGATTTCAGCCACCGTGAAGGCCATGGGCGACTCGAGCTTCTGGGGAACCACGCCGATGAGCGTTGCCCGTTCGCGGGGCTTCAACGAGGAGATTTCACGGCCGAAAAGCTCCACTCGACCCTGCGAGGGATGAATAAGCCCGGTGGCCGTCTTGAGCATGGTGCTCTTGCCTGAACCGTTCGGGCCGATTACCGAGACAAACTCCCCCTCCTCGATGGCGAAATCAACCCCTTCGAGCACCGGCCGTTTTCCGTAACCGGCCGTAACCGCCTTGAAGGCGAGTGCCGGCGCGTTCAGGGGCACCGTCATGGGGACCTTCATGGGCACCTCCAAAAACCGTAGTGAGCGGCTTGAGTGCAAGGCAGACGGAGCACAGAAACCGGAATGTACAAGAAGTACATGAGGATTTCGAGCACCGGCCAACGCAGCAATCGAGCTGCGGAACAGGTTATTGGAGATGCTCTCATGTCAGGCGATCCATGCATGATTCATCTTTCTGCGCAGTATGATGAGGAAAAACGGCCCGCCGCAGAGCGCAGTAACGACGCCGACGGGGATTTCGATTGGTGGCATAAGGCTACGGGCAATGGCGTCGCACAGCACGAGGAAGGTGCCGCCGCCGATTGCCGAAGCCGGCAGGAGCCATCGGTGGTCGGGTCCGAACAGGGCGCGCATGACATGCGGCACGATGAGCCCCACGAAACCGATCATCCCGCCCATGGAAACTGCCGTGGCAGCAAGCAGGGTCGCAAGCAGGAGGCTCGACATGGTCACCGCGCCGGCGTTGAGGCCCTGGTAGTGAGCCATTTCGCGGCCCAGCGTCAGCACGTTGAGCGCAGGTGCGAGGAGCCAGAGGAGACCGATCGCCGTAACGATCAGTATCATCGACACCACCTGCCCGGACGTCGAACCGGGCTGGAGGTTGCCGAGCATCCACCAGACCACCGTATGCATCCCTTCGATGTCAGCCGTCGAAACGAGGAACATGATGAAGCTCGAACAGATGGAGCTGACGATGACGCCGCTCAGGATGAGGCTGTAGACCGAAGGCGATGCACCGCCCTGGCTCGCGATCCCGTAGACGGCCATCAGGGTGACGATGGCGAAGAAAAATGCCGTCAGGGGCAAGCCGGCCGCGCCGAGCAGGCCCCCGCCGACCAGGATGCTCAGGGCAGCCCCCAGGCCTGCGCCGCCGCTGACGCCGAGGACGTAAGGCTCGGCAAGCGGGTTTCGCAGGATCGCCTGGAACACCGTGCCGGAAGCCGAGAGGGCCGCTCCGACCATGAGCCCCATGAAGAAGCGTCCGAGACGCAATGAAAGTATGGCCTTACCGGAAGCGGAGGAGTCGGGCACGCCGAAGCCCGAAGGGCCGAGCAGCAGCGAAACGCCTAGCAGCAGCGGCACGGCGATCAGGAAAAGAAGCGCCTTGTTCCGATTCGGGGAGCCCTTCACGGGCATGGAACGGCAACCGTCTCCGGATGATGGACAGGGCCTGGCAGGCAATGTCACTCCTCCACCCCTGCCTGTGAGAGCAGCCCCTGTTCGTAGCCGTGCTTGACCATGCGCATCTCGGTGACCGTATCGGCGATATCGATCAGCTCCTGGGGTGCGTTGCGTCCGGTCAGGACGATGATCTTCCCCGCCTGAGCGCTGCAGATGGCTTCGAGCAGCGGTTCAAGGGGAATGAGGTTCTGCGACAGGGCAAAGCATACCTCGTCGAGAAGGACGAAGTCGTACTCGTCCGACTTCAGCGCATCGAGCGCCGCCTCCAGCCCGACGAGCGCCGCCTGCCGGTGCGATTCCATGAGAGGGCTCGAAGGATCGGCGGGCAGGAAACCCTTGCCGTAATGGTCCCAGGCCACCTGCTCGAACCGGGAGAAGAAAACCATCTCGCCGACGCCATCCTGGGCCTTGACAAACTGGATGACCCGGGCGGTCATGCCGTGGCCAAGCGCGCGGGCGAGCATACCGAACGATGCCGTGCTCTTGCCTTTGCCGTTGCCTGTAAAGAGGAGTATCCGTTTCTGTTTCATTGACTTCAGTTGGTTTTTTTGCTGCTGTCAGATAAAATACATGCTGCCCCGGCAACGGCAAAGCCCTGCGCTGCCGACAGACGACTTCAATTCAGCTGTTTTCTCTCTCGATCCCGGCAATCCTGAACAGCGCATCGATATCGAGGTTCGCTTCAAAGTGCGCAGCGAGACGGTCGAAAACATCCCCTTCACGACCCGCTTCAGCTACGGACGGCCGGTATCGGCTGTCGAGCATCCGGAGGAACCACTCCCTTACCCCCCTTTCATCGAAGAAACCGTGGAAATAGGAGCCCATGACTCGACCATCGCCACTCACCATGCCGTCGGCATCAGCATCCGGCAGGTTGTTCCTGTGCGACACGTCGATCAGCGTCGACCAACGCTCTCCGCAACCTGAGCTCCTGCCCATGTGGATCTCGTACCCGCTGACCGCGACAGCAGTACCCGCAAGGGTTCCCCTGCTGTTGCTCAGCCTCTTTTCCCGTTCGAGCACCGTCTCGACGGGCAGCATGCCCAATGCCCGGCTTATGCCTGGGTCGCCTTCGACGCCGTATGGGTCTTCGATGGATTCGCCGAGCATCTGGTAACCGCCGCAGATACCGAGGATCACCCCTCCGCTCTGCCGGAACGCCTCGATATGGTCGCGCCAGCCCATCGAGAACAGCCACTCAAGGTCGCCCCGCACGTTCTTCGAGCCCGGAAGCACCAGCGCCCGGTAGCCGTCGAGCGGTTTCGGGTGATGCAGCCAGTGGAGTTCGACCGAACGCTCCTGTTCGAGCGGCGACAGGTCGGTGAAGTTGGAGATATGGGGAAAATAGATGGCGGCGATGCCGATCCTGTCCGGTGATGGCATGTGCTTCGGGTCGACCAGCGATTCAAGCGGCACGGCATCCTCGGCATCGATCGAAAATCCCCTGAAATACGGGATCACCCCGAGCACCGGCACGCCGGTCATCGATTCAAGCATGGTGACGCCGTCCTCGAAAAGGGACTTGTCCCCCCTGAACCGGTTGACGACCACCCCTTTGACCAGCGCACGGTCCTCCGGAGGAATGACGGCGAGCGTACCGGCGACCTGGGCGAACACCCCGCCGCGGTCGATGTCCGCCACGAGGATAACCGAAGCACCGGCCTTCCTTGCTGTCCGGAAATTCACGAAATCACGATCGTAGAGGTTCATCTCGGCGCATGATCCCGCCCCTTCGATCACGATCATCTCATGTAGTCCTGCCAGGCGATCGAGGCTTTCGAATGCCGCGGAGGCCCAGCGGGTGGTGTCGCCGAAATACTCCCTTGCCGTCCTGTCGGAGCAGACCTTCCCCTGCAGCACAACCTGGGCGCCGGTATCGGTGTTGGGCTTCAGCAGTACCGGGTTCATGTCGGCATGCGGCGCGACACGCGCAGCCTGCGCCTGAACGATCTGTGCCCGTCCCATCTCGTCCCCCTGCAACGTGACACCGGAATTGTTCGACATGTTCTGCGCCTTGAACGGCACGACATCGATCCCGGCGTTGCTGAAAATGCGACACAAGGCCGTCGCGACAATGCTCTTGCCGACATCCGAAGCCGTGCCGAGGACAGCGATATTGTTCATGGTGCCTGAACGGTTGTGATCATAAAAGTGCTGCCGGGCGGGCTTTTCCAGAACGCGCCCGGCAGTTTTCTATACCCTCAGAGGCCGACCTTCACGCCCGCATAGGCAGACCTGCCGGGTGTCGCATAACCCCATGCCAGCTCATAATCCTGGTCGAACAGGTTGTCGATGCGCCCGAACAACTCGACGTGATCCGCTGCCTTGAACGAAGCAGCGAGATTAAGCAGGAAGTAGCCGTCGAGCTTGCCGTTGACCGCGCCCGTGTCCAGTCGCGTACCGACCCACTGCAAGGTCGTATTCAGGTTCAGTTTGCCGGTCGCCTTCCAGTTTGCCGTCAGCCCTGCCTTGTTTTCCGGACGACGCAGCAGCTCGTTGCCCTGGGCGTCCCGGGTGTGCAGGTAGGTATAGTTTGCGACCAGGAACAGAGGATCGACGGGCTTCCACTCGGCGAAGCTCTCCACGCCGTACGTTCTTGTCACACCGGGCACCTGGGCGTAATGACCAAACCAGGGAAGCGTGTAATCGGTCGCCCAATCGATGCGATTTTCATAGTCGGTCCGGAAGAGGGTGGAACCGACTTTGATGTTGTCCGTGATCTTCTGTTCGATGCCGGCATCCCAACCCTTGCTGGTTTCGGCCTTGAGCTTTTCATTCCCGATGCTGAACGGTGCATACAGCTCATACAGGGAAGGGGCTTTGAAGCCTGTGGCGTAGCTGCATTTGAGCACGGTATCGCCGAACGTGAACGACGGTGCGATACGCCAGGTCGTTTTGGCGCCGAACTGCTCGTTGTTCTCGAAACGCATGCCGCCGACCAGCTGCATGACGCCGACATGCCATTGATCCTGCACGAAAACGCTGGTCGAGGCCACCGAATGAGGATCGACGTCGGTTGTCACCATGCTGTCCTTGCGGTAATTCAGGCCTACGGACACCGTGTTGTTCTTCGCTGCGGCATAATCGCCCTGCCAGCCGATTTCATAGAGGTGCCCATGATAGACGGTGAGGCTTGCGGGCTCGTCGTAATTCCTGTCCTGGTCGCTGACGTTGAAGAACAGGGTGCTCAGCACCGGCTGGTAGTTCATCTTCAGGGCCGTGTGCGACGACAACTGTTTCGACTTCTCGCTATACCCGGTCGCATCGATCAGGCCGTAGGGAAAGCTTGAGGAGAAGGTGTCGTATTTATTGTCGGAGTCACTGTATCGCACGGTGCTTTCAAGAGAGGAGTGCGCATCGAGCTTCAGGCCGAAATTGCCGGAGAAGGTGCTGTTGGTGTACCCGTCATTCTCGAAGGTTTTCCCCGTCGGGTTGATGGATGGGTTGCGCTGGTCAGCCGATGAAAAACCATCGGTTTTCAGCCTTGATGCGCTCACGGCATAGTCGAGAGCCCCCTGCTTGCCGCTGGCACCGCCGAAAAACCTGGAGGTCCCGTAAGAACCGCCTTCCATGCCAGCAAACGCTGCCGGTTTCTCGCGCCCCTTCTTCGTGATGATGTTGATCACCCCGGCCTCTGCGCTGGATCCGAAAAGCATGCTGGAGGGACCGCGGACGATCTCGATCCGCTCGATATTGTCCACCATGTGGTTCGAAAGGTTCGCTTCGGCATGCATCATCGAGGGATCGTTGACCGGTACTCCGTCAATGAGGACAAGGGTGTATTTTGCATCGGCGCCGCGAAGGTAGAGGCTGGAGCTGGCACCGGTTCCGCCGTTTGAGGAGACGTCGATACCGGGCATTCCCTTGATGATCTCCTCGACAGTCGTCAGTCCCGAGTTTTCGATCTCTTTCGACGTGATGACCGTCACCGAGCTGCCGCCGGCATCGCTGATCCGGTTGAGTGTCCTGGTCGCCGATACCACGACCTCTTCGCCCATGTAGCCGTTCGTGGTCTCTTCGGCCTGCAGCCCGCGACTGCAGAGCATCGCCGCCATGAGTATGGCAAGCTTTTTCCTGTTCATGTGTTTGTCCTGTGTTGAATTGAAAAAATAAATCAACAGACAGGGGTCAAGAAAGAAGGCGGCTTACGTACCCGAAGTATCGCTGAACGGAGGTTCGTCATTACAGCCGCTGGTCTCGTGACGGGAAGTATTGACGGAATGTTTTCTGCAGCAGTGATCTCTCGATCGGTACAGCTTTGCCTGACTATAACCCGTAGTCGTGTCATACAGCAAAGAGTTAACTGGCAGGTCTCCTGACTTTAACGGCCAAACCGCTGCGGCCTTCCCACCCCGTCCCTGGAGGACATGGGCAGTGACTTGCAGCGACTGCGGCTTCGAGGCATGTGGCCATGCCTGTCAGCGGCAGCTTGCCGTTGTACAGTTGCGGGTACAGTGTACGATTCTCACGTACTTCCCTATTCTCCGGCTTTTAAACCGGCACCAGCTATCATGTGAAAGAACAGAATGTCCGCTCTCTTTACCTGTTGCGCGACTCGATCACTTCGTTGGGCGGTGCTCGAAATCCTCATATACCTCGTGTACACTCCGGTTTCTCCGCTCCGTCCGCCTCGCGCTCAAATCGCTCCCGACGGTAAACAGATGCGTCCACAAATCTTTGCAGGCCATAAATAACGATTTCCGTGAAATTATGCAACCGGCTCACTCCATGCGGCCGAGAATTTCGCCGATGCGTCGCCGACGGTACCCGAACACTTCGTCGAGCCGCCTTCCGACGATCAGCGATTCGACCAGCTCCCCGAACTCACCCAGGGGCAAGCGGTACTCGACGACGTCGGTCATCTCGACCCCGCCCTCGATCTCCCTGAACAGGTGACGATGGTGCCACTTCTCGTAAGGCCCATGAAGCTGCCGGTCCTCGAAATAATCCGGCTTCGAGACCCTGGTGATCTCGGTCGCCCAGTTCACCGGAATCATCATGAACGGATAAAGGGTGTAGTTGATGATCATGCCTTCGTGGATCGGCCCGGCTGCTCCTCCGGTGATCCTGAACATCATTTCGGGCGGAGTGATCTTCGACAGGTTGTCAGGCATCGAGAAAAAGGCCCAGGCTTCGTCGATCGTCACCGGTATTTTCTGGACCCAGGTCTTGGTATGCAGGCTCATCTTCGAAACAATTCTTTGTCTTTGCTGCGGGACCGAACTTCCGGTCGACCGCCAATACAATCTTAAACGACCGCAACGATGAAAAAGTATCCCTCCTTTGCGGATTGGCTCCGGCTTTTTAGCTTAGACGATCACAGTCTCATCAACCTCTCCCCGTCAGGCAATGCCGAAAGCCACCGTCGCAGCCGTCGTTTTCCCAGAAACCGGCAACCTCGAAACCGTGCTGCTCACAAGAAGGAACGTCGTGCCGTTCATGGGAAGGTGGTGCCTTCCGGGCGGACACATCGACGACTATGAGCCCGCTGCCGACGCCGTGCAGCGTGAAGTCTTCGAAGAGACCGGGCTCCGTTTCGAACCTTCCGGCTTCCTCGGATGGTTCGACGAAATCTTCCCCGAGCACCGGTTCCACGCGGTCGTGCTCGCCTTTTTCGGCGCTGGCCATGGAGAGCTCCGGCACCAGCCCGAAGAGGTAGCCGAAATCGGCTGGTTCCCGCTTGATCGCGCCCTCTCGATGCCCCTTGCCTTCAACCATAACCTCGTGCTCCAGCGCTATGCAGATTCGCTCGTTTCGTAATTCACTGGCAGGCGTCATCGCCCTGATCGCATTGCTCACCCTCCCGCTTGCAGGATGCCGGCAGCAGAAGCAGGAACCTGCGAAACCGGCCAACGCAGCGCCCCGTATCGTCAGCCTCGCCCCGAGCATGACCGAAATGCTCTATGCGATCGGAGCCGGCGACCAGCTCGTCGGCAGGACGACCGCCTGCGACTGGCCGGCGGAAGCCCAAAAGGTACCGATCGTCGGCGCGTTCGGTCGCCCCTCGCTCGAAATACTCGCCTCCATAAAGCCCGACATCGTCGTCGACGTCGACCTGGACGGCAACCAGACCGGGAACAGGATCACTTCTCTCGGGATCAGGAGGGAACATATCCGCTGCCGGACCCCTGATGACGTCCCTTCGGCCCTGAGGACTCTCGGCAGGGTGTCCGGGCACGTTCGCCAAGCCGACAGCCTCGCCGGCGCGATCGAGACCGGTCTTGCCGCATACAGGAAGGAGGCCGCAGCAAAGCAGCGGAAAACAAGAGTCTACCTTGAAATCTGGGATGATCCGCTCTGGACCGGCGGGAAGCACAGCTTCACCTCGGCCATGGTCTCGTATGCCGGAGGGTACAATATCGGTGACGCTGTCAACAAGGAGTATTTCGAGGTCTCGCCGGAATGGGTCATCCGGCAGAACCCCGACATGGTCGCCTGCATGTACATGTCCAAGGGAAACGCATCCGGGGAGAAGGTCAGGAATCGCACTGGCTGGTCAGAAATCGACGCGGTCAGGAACGGACGGGTCTACGGGAATTTCGACAACAACATCTACCTCCGTCCGGGCCCAAGGGTGCTCGAAGGGATCGCCGGCCTGAAAAAGCTGTTTGAAACAGGTCGATAACGAACTGCTGCCGTAGCGGAAGTTTCCGTGGATGCGAATCTGTCCGGCCTCGACCGGCTGACATGCTCCGCACCCAGGACGCCGGGAAATCAGCACCGATGCAAGGCAGGAGGTCAATTCCTGATATGGCTCACCGCATCGGTCTGTCTTGTGAAGAGATCGGTGAAAATGCTCATGACCGTTCTTTTCCTGATCTTGATATTGACCGAAACGGACATGCCGGATTGCATGAATATCTTCTTGCCGTTCGTCGTGAGGTACTGCCTGGCCAATTTGACCTTGATCGGGAAATGGTAGTAGGGAATGATCTGGGTCGGAGCGAGCACGTCCGAACCAACCCACTCCACAGAGCCTTTGATATCACCGAATTCGGCATAGGGGAACGCATCTATCCGTACATCGGCAGGAAGCCCTTTATAGATGAATCCGATATCCTGGTTGGGTATGAACGCCTTGACGATCAGATAATCTTCGGGAACCACCTTCATCATCGCCTCCCCCTGCTTGACCACCGACCCTTGCCTGACCTGTACATCAAAAACGGTTCCGCTCACCGGCGAGGTCACTTTTTCAAAACCCGATGCCTGACCAGCCATATACTCCTGCTTGTTGATCTGCTCGGAAAAATCGTCACATTGCGCCTTGAGTTTGAGCACATCCAGTTTTTTCTGCTCAACCTCGAATTGGGATACCGCCCCGCTCTTGACGATAGATCTCAGTTTTTCGAGCAATCGGGACTCGGTCGCATACTGCTGGCGAACATTCTCGAGTGCGATTTTATACGACTTCAACTTCGACTCTTCGTTGACGGACATCATGGGTACAAGATCAAGAAGCGACTCCCCCTTGCTGACCCGCTGACCGTCTTCAACCCGCAATCCGCTCACCTCTCCGTCGACAACGGCCTGGATGTCGTTCACCTCGCCTTTCGGCTCGAACTTGCCTGTCGCCGGGATGGAAACGTCGATCTCGGCCACCGCAGCCCAGGCGATGCACCCGATGATGCTCGCGATAAGCACCATGAGAATGATCCTCGACGAGAGCGTCGACTGCTTGTACACATCACCGCGGATGCTCAGCTTGCTGTTCCAATTGTTTTCAGGCATTGCTGCGCTCCTTTTCAATAACTGAAAGCTCCTGTTTCTGGAAAAGAGCGTAATAACGTCCCTTGATATCCATCAGTTCGCCATGTGTTCCTGTTTCATCTATCGAGCCGTCATGGAAACACAGAATCTTTCCGGCCCCCATGATCGACTGCAGACGGTGGGTAATGAACAGGACGGTCTTGTCCGCGAACGCCTCGATCATGTTGGCGCAGAGGCGGCCTTCAGTCACCGGATCCAGCGCGCTGGTCGCCTCGTCGAGAATGATGATCGACGGGTTCTGCAGAACGGTTCGCGCGATGGCGATCCTCTGCCGCTGGCCGCCTGACAGGGACGAGCCTTTTTCCCCGACAGGAGTATTGTATCCCAACGGAAGCGCCATGATGAAATCGTGTGCCTCGGCAATTCTTGCTGCCCTGATGATATCGGCATCCGACGCTTCAGGATTTGTCAGTGCGATGTTGTCCTTTACCGAGAGGTTGAACAGCAGGGCATCCTGCGGAACCGTACCGATCTGGCTCCTGAGCGAACTCAGCTCCACCTTGCCTATATCGTATTTGTCGATATAGATCCGCCCGTCCTCGAGGCGGTACAATCGCTGGACCAGCTTGGCAAACGTGCTTTTTCCGGAACCGCTTTCTCCGACGATGCCGACAAACATCCCTGCCGGAATGGCCACATTGACATTTTTCAGGACTGCCGGGGCATCCGCGCGGAAACTGAAGGAGACGTTCTCACAATCGATTTCACCTTTGATCAGGGGAATTGGTATCTGTGAGAGCTGTTGCTTGCCGCCCTCCTGCGGAGTATCGACGATGTCACCGAGCCTTTCGAGCGACATGCCCGCCTCCTGGAACTCCTGCCAGAGCTGCACCAGCCGCATCACCGGGCTGGTGATGTAACCGCTGATGATGCGGAACGCGATGAGCTGCCCGAGGCTCATTTCGCCTTTCAGGACAAAATAGGCTCCACCCCAGATGACCAGCACACCGGTCACCTTGTTGAGGAAGTTGTTGGTCGAGTTGGCGACGGTGCTGGTGATCACCGGCTTGAATCCGGCCTGGACGTAATCGGCATATTTCTCCTGCCAGTTCCACCGTGCCCTGAGTTCGATATTCTGGGACTTCACCGTCTGTATGCCCGAAAGCACTTCGATCAGGTAGGCTTGCGCATTGCCGTACTTTATGGCTTTTTCACGAAGCTGGCTCCTGACGATTGGTGAAAAGAAAAAGGTGATCAACCCGATTATAGGGATCACGGCGAGGGAGATAAGGGTCAGCTTCCAGCTGAACAGGAACAACGCGACGACGTAGATGACTGAGAAGACGGCATCAAGGAAGACGGTCAGGGCGGTGCCGGTCAGGAACTGGCGGATTCTCTCAAGTTCGCCGATACGGGAACCAAGCTCGCCGACAGGCCTCTTCTCGAAATAGAACAAAGGCAGCCGCAGCAGATGGTCGATGACGTCTGCTCCGAGGGCAATGTCGATACGATTGGTGGTATCAACGAAAAGATAGGTCCTCAAACTGCTCAGCAAAGCCTCGACCAGGGCTATGGCGAGCATGAAACCGCCAAGCACGTTCAGTGTCGTGATACTGTTCCTGACAATGACCTGGTCGATGATGATCTGAAAAAGCAGCGGATAACCGAGGGTCATCACCTGCATGAAAAACGAAGCGACAAGCACCTCGATCAGCACGGAGCGGTACTTTTTCACCGACGGAGCGAACCATTCGAACCCGAATTTTTTCTCAGGGGTCTGGTCGCTCACCTCGAGGACGAGTGCGGCACCCTTGCCATCAAGCTCTTTCAGGAACTCCTCCAGGCGAAGCACCTTCACTCCCCGATCCCCGGGATACGCCAGCGTCACCTCTTTGGGAGTGAGGGAGTACACGATGGCAAAACTCTCGCCCCAGCGGATCAGGAGCGGTGTCTTGAGACGGACGACATCCTCGCTGCCGAAAGCGATGATCTGCGCACGCAGGCCGAGCAGGACGCCGACGCTTCCGCAATCCTGGAGCGAAACGCTCCTGTTGCTTTCATAACGCCCCTGGAGTATCCGCTGAATCAGATCCTTTTTGATCGGAATGTTCCAGTACTTCCCAAGCATCTGAAAACATGCCAGGGTTTCATCGACGATGCCCGTGGCATTGACGAAAGGAAGCTGCCTGACGCCTCGCCCCTTTCTGCCGGGCGCAAGTTTGACGCTGACACGGGAAGCTTTGCCGGACAGGGCGTCCCGTTCATCGTAAACCGGGGATGCGTCAGCTTCAGCAAGCTCAGGATGTTCAGCACCAGGCTCGGGTCCTGACGATTGATCGGCAATGGTGGAGAGATCGACCCCGACGAGGCGAAGGGACCTCTTATCGGAACCTGATATCGATGCGGCATGAGCCGAATCGAAAACTGTTCCGGGAGGAACGGTATCGTTGCTGCTCCTGCTGACGATCCAGGTCAGGTCGGATGGCTCCTGCAGAAGTGCTTCAGATGAATATCCGGAGTCGAAAACCTTTGAAAACGGTGAAAGATACTCGGCGAGATCACCGAGGGTTCTGAAGCCTGCCCTGGCGATCAGCTCTTTCTTGCGGGGCTCTTTATCGAAATAGTAGTCGAGCAGTATCGAAATTTCAGCAGGAGATGCATGTCCGAAAGCACTCTCCCTCAACGGCTCATTTGACTGCAATATCTTTTGCAGCAACGCCGAAGGGATCTGAAGGCAAACCGTCTCTTCAGAAGCCGAAACGATCTCGGAGGACACATTTCTCAAAAGGCTCACAAGGCCGAACGACTCCCCTTTATTCAGAAGCTTCAGCGTCCTGAAATCCCCCGATTCCTGATCATGGTAGAGCACGCGCGCCTTTCCCGAGCAGATGAAAAAAAGATGCTCCGGCATGGCATTCATACCGATGATCTGCCGGCCTATTCTGTAGGGAACGAGTCCGCTCCTGCGTTCAATTTCAGCAAGGAGTTCCTTTGGCATCGAGGCAAGGAGGGGGATCGCATTGAGAGCCGCCCGAACATCCAGGCCCGATGACTCAAGGGCAGGTTCATCCGGATTGAGACGATTTTCAGTACTTCCGTTTTCAGGAATAGGCATACGGAAAATGGGGATTCGAATTAATGATAGCGGTTATTCGACAGCGAAGAGTCCTTATCGGAAACAATGTCAAGCGTGCTGAGCAGCTTTCCCATCGAGGAAAGGATTTTGGCATTCGCAATGGAGAGATCGAAAAACGCGTTGTAGTAGTTTCGCTGTGAGAGATAGTACTCGCTCTCGGAATCAAGCAGGTCGAGCAACGTTCTTTTGCCGATGTTGAATTGCTCACGGTAGGCAAGGCGCACCTTGTCGAGATTCTTGCGCTGACTGTCCAGATACCCGATCTGACCGTTCGTTGTCTGCCGGGTACTGATGGCCTGGAAAAGATTCTGCCTGACCACCCGTTCGCTTGTCTCCCTGAGGTCCTTCGTACGGTACATCCTTTCCTTGTACTCCCGAACGGTTGCGGCGTCAGTACCCCCGCTGAAAATGTTATAGCTCAGCGCCACGGCGATCTGGTTGTTGTTCAACTGGCCGTTGATGCCGTTGGTATCCCATGCGGTCTCGTGTATCGCCTTCAGTTCGAGTTTCGGATAAAACCTTGAACGCTGCACGTTCACCTGCTTCTCAGCACCTACGACATTCTCCTCGGCAGCCAGATATGCAGGATTATGCTCATACGCCTCTTTCAGCGCATCCGACTCGTATGCGGGGATATTCCTGTCCGGCACCATTTCGATCTGGAGGGCGCTGGCCGGTTCCACGCCGGTAAAACGCTTGTATCGCAAGGATGCTTCACGAAGGTTGTTCAGCTCCGTCAGGTGTTGCGACCGGGCGAGATTGAGGCGTGAACCCACCTGCTCCAGATCGGCGCTGCCGCTCACTCCTGCGTTCACACGACTCTTGATCTGGGCATAGATACCCTTGTGGTGCCAGATGTTGTGTTCCGACAAGGTTGCCAGTTCCCGGTACCTCAAGACATCGGAATAGGCCCGGGCGCTTTCATAAGCAACATTCTCCACAGCATCGAGGAACTCGAAATACTTCGCCTTCTCCGCGCTCTTCAGGCTCCTGACCTGGTTTCTGGTCCCGAAGCCGTCAAACAGCATCTGAGATAGCTCCAGGCGCAGGCTCTTGTTCCAGACATACTTGTTCGGCGTCGTTCCTTCCACCCAGTAGCCTTGCCTTCCGGCCTGGGCAGAAGCCTTGACCTGGGGCAGATAACCTCCGGAAGCCGCCTTGCCCTGCTCCTCATAGTCACGGATCTCGTGATATTTTGCGTTGACGTCAGGACTGTTGTTCACCGCCATCGCGACGACATCGACAAGCTTGACCGGCTCGAAAGCCTCAAGCCGTCCAGCCGGAGCCATACATAACAGAGCCCCGCATATCAATACCCTCTGCGTAAACCTTTCCAGGTTGCTTCGCTTCATATCACTGCAAGGTCGATGTTTATCTCTTCTTTCTTCTTCCTCCTCCTGCAATTTCCATACCATCAAGAACCCGAGTCACAAAAATATTGCAATCGATCACGCAAAAAACGGAAGCAATGGCCCGAATAACCATGATCTTCCGTACACGTCCTGCATGAAACCAATGCAATCACTCAGAAACCTGACGACATAACATTGAATATATACTTTTAAAAAATAATTCAACTGAATCCGCCAACCGCAAAAACACGCCAAGTCGCAATACTGAGACTCAAATGATACAACCACGCTCCCTCATTCCGATATATCACAATCGCAAATGAAATGGTCTGAATATGATATATATATCAAAAAATGAGAATATGGGCTCTGTCAGAATAAACACCTCATGCAGCCAACCTGCCGTATCTCGGTAGGTTGGCTGTTAAGCTCAAAGAACTCGGCGCGTCATCATCACCGTTTGCTAATGAATGATATCTCCATCAACAAGAGTAGCTGGCGTAGTACCATTCGAAGTAATCTTGATGCTGAAAGATGCCGGGCCGTAACTATTGGAGGTATACCCATACAACATTCCCGAATCGGTATCGTAGTACAAACCACCAGCAGCGTTAGAAAGGCTACCTCCGGTATATGAAGTCCCGAATTGAACCGTAGAAAACGCTTGGTCGTTGGTAAGTCCAGTATTTGCATCAATTGCCGATAGATCGATCTTGTCGGTTCCACTGACAAAATCCATAATCGTGTCGAAATTACTTAAACCTACTCCAGAATCGCCGGTTGAGAATTTGAAAATATCATTACCAGTACCGCCAGTCAGCGTATCAACACCTGATCCTCCAATGAGAATATCAGCTCCGGCTCCGCCGATCAGTGTATCGTTGCCGCTTGCACCGTCTATAATGTCATTATAGGCTGTGCCAGTATGAGTGTTACCACCACCATTTCCCGTCCAGGATTCACCTATACCTACTGCTGCGCTGGTCACGCTCTCCGCATGGCCAAATCCATCGGTGTAGCTTGCAACTACTGTGACCGTTTTATTTGCATCACCAGCCTGCAATGTATAAGTAGAACCAGTTCCAATTACAGTACTACCTGAAGCAGAGTTATACCATTTGTAAGTGATCGTTCCCAGTCCGTCAAGATCTGCCAGACTGTTGCCTGCCGTCAGCACCTGGCCCTGCGTTGCCGTGCCGGTGATTGTCACGCTACCGGTCGGCAGATCGTTCACGTTCGCTACCGCACCCGTCGCTGCACTGGTCACACTCTCAACTGCTCCGAATCCATCGGTATAGCTCGCAACTACTGTGATCGCCTTTCCGACTTCGGCCTGCGTCAGCGTGTAGCTCGATCCGGTCGCTCCAGAGATTGCCGATCCATTTGCCTTCCACTGGTAACTGATCCCGCCGAGTCCGTCAAGATCTGCAAGGCTGTTGCCTGCCGTCAGCACCTGGCCCTGCGTCGCTGTGCCCGTGATCGTCACGCTGCCGGTCGGCAGATCGTTCACGTTCGCGATCGTCTGGCCAGCACTCGGGAACTCAGTCGTACCGCCGAGCGCATCCGTTGTCGTCGCCATCACACTCTCCGTATGACCTACAT
>CAIYTH010000058.1 GCA_903929135.1 uncultured Chlorobiales bacterium | reverse complement strand
GACGTGCCAGATGTCGACGTCCGCCGGGTTCATGCGGTACGGTGCGTCTCCCTGCATGAACACTTTCTTGATGCGGCCCTCATGCACGAAATCGTTCACATAGGATGAACCCCATGCGGTCTGCAGTGTTGAGTTGATGTCGGCGATCGATACCCCAAAAGCGCTTGCCTTTTCGTGGTCGATATCGATCTTGAATTGTGGCACATCTTCAAGGCCATTGGCACGCACGCCGCTCAGGGAGGGGTTTTGCGCAGCCATTCCCAGCAGTTGGTTTCTGGCGGTCATGAGAGCCTCATGACCTTTGCCGGTCCGGTCAACAAGCTGAAGGTCAAAACCGGAGGCGTTGCCGAGCTCCATGACGGCTGGCGGGTAAAACGCAAAGATCATGGCGTCCTTCACGCTCGACAGGGCGCCCATGGTTCTTCCGGCGATTGAGGCAACATCCTGACCCTTTTTCTTGCGGTTGGACCAATCCTTGAGCTGGACGAAACCCATGGCCGAGTTCTGGCCCTGGCCCGCGAAACTGAAACCGGTCACGCTGAAGATGCTTTCGATGTTCTCTTTTTCCTGATTGAGAAAGTAACGTTCCATCCTCTTCACGCTTTCAAGCGTCCGCTCCTTGGTCGCTCCGGATGGGGTGGAAAGCTGGACGAAGAGGAACCCCTGATCTTCGTCCGGCAGGAACGAGGTCGGGATGCGCATCAGGACGATACCAAGCAGCACCACGACCATCATGAAAGCGAGCAGCGAGCGCTTGACATTACCCGTCATGACACGGGCTCCGCCGACATAGCGTTCCCGGTTGCGGTTGAACATGCCGTTGAACCAGGCGAAAAAGCGCCCGAGGGGACCAGGGCCGTAGAGATGTCCATCCGCTCTGACCGGCCTGAGGAGGCTGGCGCAGAGAGCCGGAGTCAGGATCAGCGCAACCAGTACCGAGAGCAGCATCGCTGAGACGATGGTGATCGAGAACTGACGGTAGATCGTTCCCGTGGACCCTTTGAAGAAGGCCATCGGCACGAATACAGCCGAGAGCACAAGGGCGATGCCGACCAGCGCGCTGGAGATTTGCTTCATAGATTTCCTGGTCGCCTCCAGCGGGGAGAGTCGCTCCTCTTCCATGATGCGTTCGACGTTCTCGACCACGACAATGGCGTCATCGACAAGCAATCCGATGGCGAGTACCATGGCGAACATGCTGAGGGTGTTGATGGAGAAGCCGAAGGCCGACATCACCCCAAAGGTACCCAGCAGCACGACAGGAACCGCGATGGTGGGAACCAGCGTGGCCCGGAAGTTCTGGAGAAAAAGGAACATGACGAAGAAAACGAGGATGACCGCCTCGATCAGGGTATGGACAACCCCTTCGATAGATGTCTTGACGAATGGTGTCGTGTCGAATGGGTAGACGATCTGCACACCCGGCGGGAGCAGCGGCTTAAGGGCAGTCATTTTCGCTTTGACCAGATTGGCGGTGTTCAGGGCGTTTGCCCCGGTCGCCAGGGTGATGGCCATGCCGGCAGCCGGTTTGCCGTTGAAGCGCGTGGTCATGTCGTAGTTCTGCACGCCGAGTTCGACGCGGGCGACATCCCCGAGGCGGACCTGCGAGCCGTCGGTATTGACCTTCAGCATGATCTTTTCGAAATCCCCGACGCTTTTCAGGCGTGACTGTGCTGTAATGGTAGCGTTCAGTTGCTGGCCCGGAACCGACGGCGTTCCTCCCAACTGGCCAGCGGAGACGTCGGCATTCTGTGCCGTGATAGCTCTCTGTACCTCGGTGGTGGTGAGGTTGAAGCTCGTCATGCGGTGGGGATCAAGCCAGATACGCATCGAATAGGGCTGCCCGAACACCTGGATGTTACCGACGCCGGGCACGCGGCTCAGCGGATCGAGGAGCTTCGAGTTGATGAAATCGTTCATCGCATATTCATCGACTCGGGCGTCGTCCGAATACACACCCACGACCATCAGATACCCGGTATCTCCCTTGGTGACCTTGATGCCCTGCTGCTGGTCCTGTTGGGGCAGGTTCGACATGTTTGACTGCAACTTGTTCTGCACCTGCACCT
>CAIYTH010000057.1 GCA_903929135.1 uncultured Chlorobiales bacterium | reverse complement strand
GGAAAAAGAGGGAGCGGGATGAGCTGCTGGCGCGAATCGGCAGCGGCGAGGTCGATATTGTCGTGGGTACCCATGCGATCATCGAAGGCGAGGTGCTGTTTCACCGGCTGGGGCTCGCACTCATCGACGAACAGCACCGCTTCGGGGTGATGCAGCGCAAGGCCCTCCAGGACAAGGCCGGCAACCCGCACGTGCTGCTGATGACGGCTACGCCCATCCCGCGAACCCTGACCATGGGGGTGTACGGTGATCTCGACGTGTCGGTGATCGCCGAGATGCCGGCCGGCAGGAGCCCGATCCGGACACGTCTCTGCCGAGAAGAGGACAAACCGGGAGTGTTCAGCCTGCTTCGGGAAGAGATCGGTCGGGGACGGCAGGCGTATATCGTCTACCCGCTCGTCGAGGAGTCCGAGAAGATCGACCTGAAAGCGGCCGTCGAGAGCTTTGCACAGCTCAGCGCAGAGGTGTTTCCGGACCTGCGGCTCGGGCTGATCCACGGCCAGCTTCCTCCGGCCGAGAAGGAGACGGTCATGTCGGCGTTCCGCAACGGAGAGATCGACATCCTCGTCGGGACGACCGTGATCGAGGTGGGAGTCGACGTGCCGAACGCGACCGTGATGGTTATCGAGCACGCCGAGCGGTTCGGCATATCGCAGCTCCATCAGCTCCGTGGTCGCGTGGGACGGGGAGTTCACAGGTCCGCCTGTTTTCTCGTATATTCAAAGCTTTCGGGCGATGCGGGCGACAGGCTGCGGGCTGTCGAATCGACGTGCGACGGCTTCAGGCTTTCGGAGATCGACCTGCAGATCCGGGGGGCGGGCAACCTGCTCGGCAAGGAGCAGTCGGGCGCGGTTAGCGGGCTGCGGATCGCGGATCTTCTCGCCGACGTCGGGATCATGCACGCGGCGCGTGCAGCCGCATTCGACCTGGCAGAAAGGGATTGCCGGCTCGAGCAGCCCATACATGCGAAGATCCGGGCCTATTATTTCGACCATTTCAGGAAGCGGGTGGAGCTGGCCGACGTCGGCTGAGTTGATAATGGACAATGGATAATGGGGAATCTTTGCTCCGATACCTACAGGTTGCCGAGAGCATGGAAACGCAAGCTGTCATCCTGAGCGAAGCGAAGGATCCATGAATGCTGGATTCTTCGACCAACTGCGTTGGCCTCAGAATGACAAGACACAGGGCTTCAGAATGACAAGACACGGTAAATGGAGCTGAAATTTATAATTGTCGGTGTAATAACCGTTCACCTATGGCTGGTCAGAGATCGGTAAATAACGGACAGCATCGATGAAAGAGCTGCAATCGGGAGTCGTCGTCCGCTCCGGCGGGGCGTCATATATCGTCGAGTGCGATGACGGGCTGACGGTCAGGTGCAGGACTGTGCCCGGGACCGTCAGCGATAACGAAGGAGCCAGCCTCGTGGCCGTGGGCGACAGGGTCTCCTTCAGGCCGAAGGCCTCCGGAACGGACATGCCGGAAGGGGTCATCGACCATGTGGAGCGCCGCCGCACCGCGCTTTTCCGGCGTCGCGACCTGCGGCGAAACCGGAGCAGGGAGAGGGAGCAGGTGATCGCAGGCAATATCGACCAGCTTGTCATCGTGTCGTCGGCCAGCGACCCGCCGCTGAACCGTCGCCTGATCGACCGCTACCTCGCTTTTGCCGAATCGGAGCATCTGCCGGTCCTGCTGGTGGTCAACAAGGCCGAGCTTGCCGACAGGGAACTGCTCGATACGGAACTGGCGCCTTACAGGAAGCTCGGATGCGACATCTGCCTTGTCAGCGCGAGGAGGGGGGTCGGCCTCGACGAGCTCAAGGCGCAGCTTCATGGCCGGGTGTCGGCGTTCAGCGGCCATTCAGGCGTCGGCAAGTCGACCCTGATCAATATCCTGATGGGAAGCAAAGTGCTCAAGACGGCAAAAACCAGCTACAAGACCGGCAAAGGGGTCCACACGACGAGCAGCGCGACCATGCTCCGCCTGCCGGATGGGGGTTACGTGATCGACACGCCAGGCATAAGGGAGTTCAATCTCTCGGGCATCACCAGGGAGAACCTGCGGTTCTATTTCACGGAGTTTCTGCCCTTCATGCCGCACTGCGGATTTTCGTCGTGCACCCACACGGTCGAGCCGAACTGCGCGGTTATCAGGGGTGCGGAATCCGGGGAGATCGATCCCGGCCGGTACGAGAGCTACCTGGCGCTGTTGGAGACTCTTGAGTCCGACATGTGAAGGCGCACCGATCCTCGTGGTTGTAATCCCCCTGAACCTTGGAGTTTGAACGCAGAGCAATCAGCAATAATTGTCACTCAAAGCATCAATCGATATGATCGTCACCATCAATCCGGCAACGGGCGAACCTCTTGCCGAATATCCCGCCATGCTTGCCGGGGAGATCGACCGGCTGCTCCGCCAGGCAGACCTCGATTTCCGAAACTGGAGAACGACCTCCATGGAAACTCGCCGTTCCCTGATGAAGCGTGTCGCGGAGCTGCTGAGGACGGAGCATGAGGAGCATGCCCGGCTCATCAGCCTCGAAATGGGCAAGCCTTTTCAGCAGGCGGTCGGGGAGGTCAACAAGTGCGCCGTGGCCTGCGATTACTTCGCGGACCACGCCGAAGCGTTTCTTCAGCCGGAAGAGAGTTCGCTCGACGGCGGTGCAAGGGGAGTGGTGAAGTTCGAGCCGCTGGGGGTGATTCTCGGGGTCATGCCCTGGAACTTCCCCTACTGGCAGGTCCTCCGCTTCGCCGCTCCGGCCATGATGGCCGGCAACGGCGTTGTCGTGAAGCACGCTCCGAACGTGACAGGGTGTTCGATCGCCATCGAAAAGCTGTTCCGCGATGCCGGCTTTCCCGCGCATCTCTATCAGGCAGCACATGTTTCGATCGACGATGTCGACCGCCTGACCGGCTTCATGATCGACCATCCGGCGGTGAAGGCCGTTTCGGTTACCGGCAGCACCGGCGCAGGTCGCGCGGTCGCCTCGAAGGCCGGCAATGCCATCAAGAGGAGCGTGCTCGAACTCGGCGGCAGCGACCCCTACATCGTGCTCGACGATGCCGATCTGCGGCTGGCCGTAGATGTCTGCGTCGCAGGGCGATTGCTCAACAGCGGCCAGAGCTGCATCGCGGCCAAGCGATTCCTGGTGCAGGCCTCCGTCATCGAGCCCTTTACGGAGATGCTGGTGAGGAAGATGCAGGATGCCGTCATGGGAGATCCTTTCACCGCAGGAGTGGAGCTCGGCCCGATCGCCCGCGCCGACCTGCGCGATCTTGTCCACGCCCAGGTTACGAGGAGCGTCGAGGAAGGGGCAAGGCTGCTTTGCGGGGGAGTCTGCCCGGAACGGACCGGTTATTACTATCCTCCGACGGTGCTTGCCGGCGTCAGAAAGGGGATGGCCGCGTATGAAGAGGAGATTTTCGGGCCGGTTGCCGCGATCATCAAGGTGCGTGACGACGACGAAGCCGTGGCGGTTGCGAACGACAGCGACTACGGGCTCGGATCTGCAGTGTTCTCCCGCAACAGGGAGCGGGCGCTGGCCATAGCCGACCGGCTTGAAACCGGCAACTGCTTCATCAACTCCATGGTGAAATCGGACCCGAGGCTGCCGTTCGGGGGCGTCAAGCTCTCCGGCTACGGTCGCGAGCTGTCACAGCATGGAATCAGGGAGTTCGTCAACATCAAGACGTTCTGCTATCAGGAGTGATGGATATCGGTGGAGCGGTATCTTTTACCCGGTGGGAGGCTGTCTCAAAAGCATGTTTTTCCCGAGTGTATTGGATCTCTCCAGGCGTTGTCATTCCGATTGCATCGGAAGCAGGGCTCCCCGCGAAGCAAAACTAAGAGAAGGATCCAGTATTCTCTGGAATCGGCGCTTATTGCTTAAATAAAAATAGCTTACGCAATATCTTCTGGATTCTTCACCCGACTGCGCCGGGTTCAGAATGACAGAAAAGAGAAGAGCGAAAAATGATAACCCAAGAGAAAAGGCTGCCTCGATTTCACTTCCGAGACAGCCCCATCGGCGCGGAGTGCGGGCTTACACCAGTGTGGCCAGTTCCGCCAGGTAGGTCTTGATCGATTTGTGCTTGTCGAGGCTGAGCTTCTTGTGCATCCGGTAGCGGATGCTTTCCATGCCCCGGGTGGAGATGCCGATCGACCGGGCAATCTCCCGGGTGTCATAGTTCAGCTTGACCATGAGGCCAACCCTGAGCTCGCGCTGATTGAGGTTCGGATGCTTTTTCTGGAGCTTTGAAAGGAACTCGGAATCACCTGCGGTAAGTTCGGTCTTGAGCCTTTTTTCGGTCAATTCGGTCTCGAGCATGTTATGGCACTGGTCGATCATCCGGTGCTTGAGCTGCTGGTCGATGTCAAGGGACTTGATCTGGTCGCTGAGCAGGTGCAGGGCGGCCGTTTTTTCCCCGACGGCGGTCGAGATCCTCGTCAACTCCATCTCCTGTGCGGAAATTCTCGACTTGAGCGCAGCCTTCTCCTGTTCGAATTGCTGCAGCTCCTTTCTGTTCAGCTCGACCTGGGCGTTGAGCAGGATGATTTTCTGGGTCAATCGCTGCTCGTAGTCGGCCTTGATCTGCTGCAGCTCTTTTTCCTGGATCGCCTCTCGTGCCTTCAGGTCTTCCTGCATGTAGGCGATCGCCTTGAAATAGGGATAAAAGGGGTTGTCTGCCGAAGGAAGGAAGATCTGCTGGTTGAGCAGGTTGAGCCAGGATATTCTTGCAACTGCGGCCAGGAATTCGTTTTTCAGGATGCTTTCGGGGTCGGTCGGGGACGCTCCGATTCCGGTCTCTTCCGCTTTTCCCGACTTGAAATCGACGACGGTTCCGATGGCTTCCTTGTAGGTCTCCCTCAGCAGTACCTTCATGTTGTTCGGAACAATGGAGGAGAAGGTCTCCAGGACGAGGCGGCAGGCGGGGTCGATATTGTAGAATACGACGATTGAGAACGCCGGTCCCCAATGGTAGATCAGGTCGTTGATACCCAGTTTGTAGTCATAGGAGACATCGGTGACGTTTGTCATGTCCCAGACAAGGTAGAGCGGTTTGTCGGGGGTCCCGCTCTCCCTGAGGACGGTTTTTACCAGTTCGTCGCTCAGGGTCTCGAGAATGATCGGCCGGGGAGCTTCGACAAATGCGTGCATGATGTCGTCGCCGACCATCTCAAGGCGTTTGATGTAGGTTTTATGCTGGGTTTTCCAATGGGGTTTTGCAGTGACCGGAAGGCCGGAAAACGGACAAGTCTTCATGTGTGTGGTGCGAGTCGGGATTACTGTATCTTGTACACTTTGTGTGACGTGTTCTTGAGCGTAATGTCGGGGGGTCTTCAGCTATGATAAAAATTAATCCCCATTTATCCCAATGTTTTTCATGACGAAACGGGCTGAAACGGCCGTATTTTAAAGAGCTGTTAAAGGTTAGGTGTTATTATTGTGGCGGTTGGTGATGGATGACTATGAGATGGCCGGAGGTACGTCATCTGCCGTAAAGATATGGCGAAAGCAGTATTGCCTTCTGTTTTTTACTTCTATATATCCGCCCCGTTTTCCGGTGCTGCCCGGTCATCATGATTCATCCCGTTTTCATGGAAAAGGGTCCATGGCTAAAACCCCGGATTTCAGGATTTCTCCATGGCGAGGTTTGTCAGGTAGGTTTTCAGGGATTGGTGCTTTTGGATGCCGATGCTTTTGTGCAGCCGGTACCTCATGCTTTCGACTCCCCTCACCGAAAGGCCCATGAACCGGGAGATCTCCCGGGAGTTGTAATCCTGTCTGATCAACAGGCAGATCCTCAGTTCCCTTTGGTTGAGGTTGGGGTGCATGTTCCGGACTCTGGAGATGTATGCAATATTAGCAGCGGTTTGCCCGGTTTTCATCTGAGGCTCTTTCTGGCCGGTTTCCACAAGGCTCAGGCAGTGGTTCGTTATCTTCTGTTTCGACCGGTGATCGATTTCCAGTTCGGCGATCAGCCCGAGCAGCGCGTTCAGGGTCGAAGACTTTTCGGCATTTTCAGCCGAAATCGGTGCGGAGGCGCTCTCCGGGGAGGAGTGCCGGGCAATGGGCGGCATCACATCCGCCTTGTCGTACCGGGCGCTGTTTTTGTTCAGCTCGACCTGGATGTCGAGGGCCGTGGTTTTCCGGTCGAGCCTTTTCTGATAGTCCTTCAGGGCCTTTTCAGCATGCTTTTCCTGCTCGAGCCTGATGGCCTTGAAGTCGCTTTGGATGACCTCGATGGCCTTGAAAAAAGGATAGCTGATATGGGTTTCGGGGGGCAGGTAGACCTGCTGGTCGAACATCTTGAGCCAGGCCATTCTGGCTGCTGTGGCAAGAAACTCCTCTTTGAGGCGCTGCTCCTTTTCTGCTGCCGGGTCCATGCGGGTTGCTTCGGGAGCCTTGCCGGATTTGATGTTCATGATCGTCATGATGGCATCTTCACGGTTGGCGGCCAGGATTATCGACAGCCCGTTGGGTGCTATCGACTGGAGCATTTCGAGCTGGACCTTCATTGAGGGGTCGACATTGTAGAGTACGATCTGCCTGAAATCGGGGTTCCAGTTGTAAATGATGTCCGAAAACTCCGTTTTGCACGAATACCGGAGGCCGGATATGTTCGCACAGTCGATCAGGATGTAGAGGGGTTTTCCTGAAAGTTTCTCCGACCTGATGAGTTTCAGGAGATCGTCATGGCCGATATGTTCAAGATCGACAGGGTGGGGTGCGCATATTTCGGTATGCAGGATATCCTGTCCGATCAGCGTATATTTTTTCGTGTAGTTTCCTTTCGGATTTTCAAAACTCCAATGGGGCTTTTCGGTGATCTGCAGGCCGTAAGCCGTAGCGTTCGTCATGGCATTTGCGATTGTCGATGAACGAAGTAGTTTTAGTGTCCGGACTTCTTATCCGGAATATCCCACAAAGATGGCAGAAAAAAAATACACCATCTTTTTCTGGTATGGATTATTCCGGTACAGGTTCGTCATGGCGCCGGTTTCTCTGTTTTCTCATCATCATTCCCGGAGCGTTCGATGCGTGTCAGGATCCTTTTCGTCTGTTATGAGAACATCTGTCGCTCACCGATGGCCGAGGGCGTCTTCCGGCATCTTTCGAATCTCCGGGGATTGGCCGGCCGGTTCGAGGCGGAGTCGGCAGGAACGGTCGGATACCAGTCGAGCTCCTGCCCTGATTCGCGTGCTGTCAGGGCAACCGGTCGCCATGGGATCGACATCTCGCCGATCAGGGCTCAGTGTATCCACGATCTTGATCTTGACGGCTTCAGCCGCATTGTCGTCATGGACCACGAGAATTACCGGAGTGTTCTCGATGCCCTGGAGGGCAGCGCCGGTCCGTACGTCCATATGATGACCGAGTTTGCCGATGAAGTCGCGGGTGAGGAGATCGAAGATCCCTACTACGGACCCGAAGAGGGTTTCGACAGCACCCTGACGACGCTTCTCGCGTGCGTCGACGGCATGATCTCCTCTCTGCTGGCCGATTACGGTATCGCCGATCCGGGGGTTGCCGGATGCGGGGCGGCTGAATCCGTTCAGGGTGGCCGCCATGATTGAGCGGGATCGCTATACCTTTATCTTCAATCCGGCTGCGGACAAGGGCCGGGCGGCCGGCAAGGCCGGCATGATCGAACGGACCATTGCCACTTACGGCAACGCATCGTTCGAGGTTTCCCGGTTTGCAGGGCATGCCGGGGAGATCGCCCGCATCGCCGCCCGCACAAGCTCGACGCTGATAGCCTGCGGAGGGGACGGAACCCTCAACGAGGTGGTCAATGCCGTTATCGGCCTGCAGGTGAGGATCGGTATCTTTCCTGCCGGATCGGCGAACGATTTCCTGAAAACACTTCGTCCGGCGAAGAAAACCCATGAGGAGACCATCCTGGGGTTCGCGGACGCTTTCAGTCGCAGGGTCGATCTCGGCCATGTGGATTTCGGCGGCAAAAGCTCCAGGTATTTCATCAACTCGATCGGAATCGGTCTGACCGGAAGGATTGCCGGAAAGGTGAAATCGACGACGTGGCTGCGCGGGGAGATGTCCTATGCCTATGCCCTGGTCAGTGTGCTTTTAGGTTATACAGCGCTAAAAATGCATATTAAAATCGAAACTCCGGGAGGCACGATCGAACTCGATGAGCCGGTGTTTGCCTTCTCGGTTTCGAACGGAGCCGTTGAAGGCGGTAAGTTCAGGATAGCCCCGCACGCCGATCCAGGCGATGGGTTGCTTGATGTCTGCATCCTCAAGGCGATTCCGAAGTGGCGCTTTCCCGGCTATGTTCTGAAATATCTGAAAGGTTCCCAGATCGACGATCCTCGGGTCCTCTACTGCAAGGCCTCCTCTCTCGAAGTGTTCATGCCGGAGGCGGATGCGATGCATATGGACGGCGAGGTTTTCGAACGTGTCGGCGGTTCCATGGGTATTGCCGCGGTGCCTCGGGCGGTCGAAATGCTTTGTGATTCATAAAAGGGAAATCCTGTTTATCCGTCGTGCTTTATGCAGGTTATCGTTTTCGAAGATGAGAAGGTCGCGCAGCTCATGCCGCTTGTCGGCCTGAAGCCGGTTTTCGGCCTTTTTTCCGGCACCATGTCCCTGAAAGAGCGTTTCGAAACCTCTGCGGCCGGACGAGTGCCCCTGACCTGGCACCTTCGTGGTCATATCGCGCCGTGGTTCAGCGAGTCCCACCCCGGAGCGCTGGTCAATGCCGTCGTCGACCAGGACCTCCTGTTGCTCAACGGCCGCCTCGTCTGCGATGAGCGGGTCATCGAGCTCGCTTCAGGACTGCAGACCGGGCAAGCCGTGACTCAGGCCGGCACTCTGATTGCCTGCCGCGTGAATGCGGCCGATCTGATGCCTGCCGGCGATCTCCTTCCGGACCTGATCGACACCACGGCACTGTCCGGCTCGATGGCGTGCATCGAGTCATCCGGATTCCTCTTGCTCGAACATATATGGGACCCTGTCGCGCTGCATCCTGAGCTGATGCGGCGGGACTGTTCACGGTTCCGGCCGGGATGCCGCGAGGGCGAGGTGCATCCTTCCGCTGTCCTGGTCAACCCGGAGGCAATCTCCATAGGCCAGGGCGCCGTGGTCATGGCAGGTGCCGTGCTTGATGCATCCGAAGGGTATATCCACATCGGCAAAGGCGCCGTTGTCGAACCCCAGGCGGTGCTGATGCAGAACGTAGTGCTCGCTCCGGGGTCGAGGGCGAAGATCGCCGCCAGGATCTACAGCAACGTCTATGTCGGCTGCGGCTCGAAAGCCGGCGGCGAGATCGAGGATTCGATCATCGAGCCGTTTGCCAACAAGCAGCATGACGGATTTCTCGGTCATTCCTATATTTCGGCCTGGTGCAACCTCGGGGCAGCGACCAACACGTCGGACCTGAAGAACAACTACAGCAAGGTCGGCCTGGTCGTCGCAGGAAGGCAACTGCAGACGGGCCTCCAGTTTCTCGGGCTGATCATGGGGGAACATTCGAAGACCGCCATCGGCTCGCTGTTCAATACCGGCACGGTCGTGGGGACGGCGGCCAACATTTTCGGCGCCGGCATGCCTCCGAAATATGTGCCGTCGTTTTCATGGGGCACCGGCCATCCTGCGTTCGAGGCCTGCAGGATCGACCAGGTCGTCGAGACGGCGCGCAGGGTCATGGAGCGGCGACGCATACGCATGAGCCCGGCCTATGAAGAGATGTTTCGCAAGGCTTCGATGCTCGAGCCTGCGACGGAAGCAACACTGTAACCAATTTTCAGGGTATCTGCATGATTCTTGTTGTCGACAATTACGATTCGTTTACCTATAACCTTGTGCAGTACATCGGTGAGCTCGGTGCCGAAACCGTTGTTTACCGGAACGACGAACTCACGGTCGATGAGGCGCTCGCCCTTCGCCCGGAAAAGATCGTGATCTCGCCCGGTCCCGGCACTCCGAAGGACGCCGGCATTTCGGTGCCGCTCATCAATGCCGTGCAGGGCCGGATTCCGCTGTTCGGGGTATGCCTCGGCCATCAGGCCATCGGCGAGGCCCTTGGCGGCACGGTCAAGCGCGCAGAGAGGATCATGCATGGAAAGGTCTCGCTCGTCTATCACGACGGCCAGGGGGTTTTCCGCGGGCTTGAAAACCCGTTTACCGCAACGCGTTACCATTCGCTGATCGTCGAGCGCGAAACCCTTCCGTCATGCCTTACGGTGAGGGCCTGGACCGAGGACGGCGTCATCATGGGTATGGACGCTCCGGAGCTGGGGCTTTACGGCGTGCAGTTTCATCCGGAATCCATCATGACCACCGAAGGTCACCGGCTGATCAGGAACTTTCTCGACATCTGAACAGCCATGGCAGGACTCCAGACAGGTGCGCCCGCTGAAGGCGGCCCAAACCCGAAACTTCCCGCCCAGACTCCGCCGCAGCCTCCGGCGGGCAGCGAGTTCATGGCCGATGGCTGGAGGGTCTTCAAGATCATGGCCGAATTCGTGAACGGCTTCGAGACCATGTCCAACATCGGCCCTGCAGTTTCGGTGTTCGGTTCGACGAGGGTGAAGGAAACCGACCAGGAATACCGGCTTGCCGAGAAGATGGGACGGCTCCTTGCCGAGGCGGGGTTTGCCGTTGTGACCGGTGGCGGGCCGGGTGCCATGGAGGCCGCCAACAAAGGGGCACAGGCGAGTGGAGGGGTTTCGGTGGGCTTCAACATCAAGCTCCCTAACCAGCAGGATCCGAACGGTTACATCGACCCGGAAAAACTGGTGACGTTCCAGTACTTTTTCATCCGGAAGGTCATGTTCCTGAAATACTCCCAGGCGTTCATCGTGCTTCCCGGAGGATTGGGAACCCTCGATGAGTTCGCCGAAGCCGTCAACCTCATCCAGACGAAAAAAAGCCAGAAATTTCCCGTGATCATGATAGGATCGGAGTACTGGGGTGAATTTTACGGATGGATACGGAACCGGATGCTTGCCGAGAAGGGTTTCATCGATGAGACCGACCTCGATTTCATCTTTCTCGAGGATGACCCGGAGAAGGTCATCGAGATCATCAAGGGATTCTACCCCGGTGGATATGCCCTGAATTTTTAGTATCCGGTGTCGGTTCCTTATCCGGACCGGCCGTCCAGGCGAGCAGCAGTTCCCGTTCCGCCCCTGTGAGAACTGGCGCCGCGAAGCCCGGGATGCTGGCGTGGCGGGCGGTGTTTCCTGAAATGATCAGCTTTTGAATCCTCTCTTTTGCCGTGATTTCCCCGATGGAGTCCCCGAAACGGAAATCCGAAAAATTCAGGGCCTTCCTTGATTGCTGCACTTCATGGACGACATACCACGAGAGCGGTGCGATGTATGCGCTTTCCGGCCAGCGGGTCCTGTTGGAGTGGCATTCACCGCATCGGGTATCCAGAACCTGCCGAACACCGGACACGGGGCTGACAGAACCTGAAGACGGCAGGTTGCCGCTCCTGTCCAGTGGAACGAACTGGCAGGACATCAACGCGAGGATGATCCAGCCGGCAAGGCTGCTGGCACTGGGTTTCATGCTGTTTTCGTACGTAGCTTGTATGGTGACATTGTTATGGAAATTTATATAATTAAGTGAAATCATGCCCATGAGTCCAGACTTTCGGCGAGTTTTCGTTGAAACAGATCTGTTCCCGGGCATGATGGCCGGAGCGCTCCCCATGCCGGCCCGTAATTCCCCGTGTGGCCGAATCAGCAAGTACCAATGTTAAAAACCTTAATTGTCATCGATGATTTTTCCTTGTGAAAAAGCTGTATGGTATTATCTCCCGCAGATCAGGGCCGACCTCGCCAGGGAACTGGTCAAGACCGGCATGACCCAGTCCAGGGCCGCCAAACTGCTCGGGGTGACGCCGGCAGCGGTTTCCCAGTACCTGAACAAGAAACGGGGGCAGCAGAACATCAAAAGCCGGGATTACCGGCATGAGATCCGGAATGCTGTCGAAAAAATCTGTGTCGGCGCAGCCGAAAGCGAACTTTACGGTATCGTCTGCAAGTGCTGTCAGATTCTCAAGAAAGACGATGTCGAAGTAGGCGGTTCCTGTGACAAAGCAAACCAAGATCATGCAAAGCAGTAAACAAACTCAAAAAGTCGATTCCGCCTCGGAGGGGTTCCGCGAGGCGGCGCTGTTTACCATTACGGCGATCATTGCCGGATTCGCTGTCGAATGGCTGACCGCCGGCAGCGGTATCACCATTCCCCGCTGGCCGGTCAATTTCCTGTTTCTCGCGGTGCTGGCCGTGTCGGTCGCGATCGTCGGGCTGACGCTCAGGAAGCATCCCCTGGTGGCCTGGCTTGGCGGGATCCCGGTCGGCCTGAGCCTGATCGTCGGACTTGCCCTGCTGTCGTTCATCGGCGGCGTCCTTCCCCAGGACCCGGCCCATCCGGGTACCCTGGTCGCTACGCTGCGTCTGAACGGCATGTTTTCGAGCTGGCCGTTCGCCTTTGTGACGCTTCTTTTCCTGTTCAACCTGGGACTGTCGTTTCTCTGGAAGGTGGTGCCGTTCAGGGTGGCGAACCTGCAGTTCATGCTGTTTCACGGCGGGTTCTGGATCGCGCTCTCCTGCGGGCTCCTGGGTAGTTCGGACCTGCAGCGCCTGATCATTCCCCTGAATGAGGGACAGGAGAGCAGCATTGCCTACGAAATGCCGAGCGAACGCCCGATCCAGCTGCCCTATTCGATCTACCTGAAAGATTTCCAGATCGACGAGTATGTGCCCCAGTTCGCGCTCTACGACCCGGCCACCGATCAGGTGCTCGAGGAGAAGTCGAAAATGGTGCCGGAGGTACGCAAGGGCGCCCGTGCCGTATGGCCCGGAGTCGCAACGGCGACGGTGCTCGAGTTCATGCCGGACGCCCTGCCCGACAAGGATGGGAACCCTGTTCCTTCGAAAGCTCACAAGGGAGTTCCTTTCGCAAGGGTGCGTGCCGAGGCAGACGGGCAGCCGCCGGTCGAACGCTGGATCAGCGGCGGTGGTCCGGAGATCAAGCCGCAATTCCTCCCGGTCGGCAGCTATTTCATCGTTATCGCTCCCGGCGCCCCGAAGGCCTTCAGGTCGCACGTCATGATCAGCGGGACCGACAGCGAACGCCGGGTTGCGGTGCTCGAAGTCAACAAACCCGTCGATTTTCGTGGGTGGAAGCTCTATCAGATGGGATACGACGAGAAGGCCGGCCGCTGGTCGACCATGAGCCTCGTCGAGGCGGTCAACGACCCCTGGCTGCCGGCCGTTTACCTCGGATTCTTCATGATCATGGCCGGCAATCTGCTCTATTTCTGGAAAGGTGTTAAAAAAATGGAGGCTGCATGACCCTGGTTGAATTTCCGGCCATCGCCAAAGCGGCCATCGCCTGCTGGGGGGCGGGAAGCCTTCTGCAGATCCCTGCAAGGAAGTCGAAACCCGCGTCCCTCGTCTCCTGGTTGCTGATGATCGGCGGTACTTCGCTGCTCGTCTGGTTCCTTGTCGCCTACTGGATCACACTCGAGCGACCACCGCTCAGGACGCTCGGCGAAACTCGCCTGTGGTATGCGACCCTCATTCCTGTTGTGGGATTCCTGGTGGAGTACCGCTGGAAGATCGGCTGGCTCAAGTATTACTGCATGGGCCTGGCTGCGTTTTTCCTCGGTATCAACATCGCCAGCCCGGATGTGTTCCAGAAGGCGCTCATGCCCGCCCTGCAGAGTCCCTGGTTCATCCCGCACGTGGTCGTCTACCTCGTCGCCTACGTGCTGCTTGCCGCCTCTTCGGTGGCTGGATGGCACAACGTCTGGCTGAAGTTCCGGGACAAAAGCTCGGCCGTTTCGGAGTCGATGTCGCATTACCTTGCCCTGCTCGGCTTCGTACTCCTGACCTTCGGGCTTGTTTTCGGCGCCCTCTGGGCCAAGGAGGCATGGGGCCATTACTGGACCTGGGACCCGAAAGAGACCTGGGCCTTCATTTCGTGGCTGGCATATCTCGGCTACCTGCATCTCGTGGCGCGCAAAACCAAAGGGACCGTGCTGCAATGGTACCTCGGCCTTGCGTTCCTTGTGCTGCTGGTCTGCTGGTTCGGCGTGAACTACCTGCCATCCGCCCAGAACAGCGTCCACACCTACTCGGGAGCCTCCTGACAGAGGCCGGTCTCTGGTCGTTATCAAAAAAGCCGGGTCGAACCCGGCTTTTTCTTTGTCTGCTCTCTTTGGGTTATTCTTTTCATCGTCGTGAGCGGTTCGAGTGCAAGGCGGACGGAGCGGAGAAACCGGAATGTACAAGTGGTACATGAGGATTTCGAGCACCGACTAACACCGCAATCGAATTGCGCAACAGTTGAAAAGTAAAACCCTACAATTCGACGATCAGATGCGTGTCGGTCGAATATCCCTGCAACACCTTTTTCAGGTCGCCGATGAGGCCCGGGCCGTACTTGTTGAGGTAATAGAAGATATTGACGACCCGTTCCTGGGGCTTTCCTTCCGGGAAGAGGTTCAGCTCCGCGCGGTCAAGCTGCTGCAGCAACTCATCATGCTTGCGTCGACCTGCCCGGTAGGTCTTCTCCCTTATGCCGCCGATGATTTTGGCTATCTGGCCTGAAGAGGCCGCCAGGAATGGCTGGAGCGTCGGGTCCATCTTGACGAGCGTTGGTTCAAGGGCAGAAAGGGCTCGTGCGACCTCAGATTCGGCCTGATTGAACAGTTCGTCGATATCCCGGTTTTCCGCGCCTGAAACCATCGATTTGCGTAACAGCTGGAGGTCCTGGAACGCGGCGTCGTAGACCTGTTTTCTCGAAAAGCTCGGTCTTCCGGTCACCTTGAGCACCTTGTCCATGGTGCGGATGACCTTCGGTTCGACCAGCGTGAAGCTTCCCCTCGGGATGATGAAAGGCATGACGAACCCGAAATGCTCGTACGCCTTCCGGTACTGCGCAAGGTAACTTACCTCACCGGGACCGGCGATCGTCGCGAAGACTGGCAGGACGCTGTCCTGGATAAGCGGCCGCAGGACGACGTTGGGGCTGAATCGTTCGGGGTGGTCCTGGCAGATTTCGATGAGCTGGTGGCGGGAGTATTTCTGCCGGTCCGGGAGGATGACGAAGCCCTCCTGTCCGACAGGCTGTTCGATCTTCAGCCGTTGCCCCTGCTGGTTGAGGTAGAAGGCGTTGACCGGCCTGGGTTTCGCCTGGGCCGGATATCCCATCGATTCGAGGACGGAGCTCTGTGCGACCACCTCGTAGGAGGAGGCCGGGCAGGTTTCGATCTCCCTGCAGAGAACCTCTCCCGCAAGACGTTTGAAGTCGGGGTCGTGCGTCGAGAGCAGGATGAGCGGGTGATCCCGGAACAGGTTCATCATGGTGCGCGCGAAAGCGCTTTCGAACGAAGCGTCGGGTTCGTAGCAGGAGTGGAGCAGTTCGGAGATCGCCGGCTTGAAGTCCGAATCGGGCAACAGCTCCAGGAACTGCCTGACGGTCTCGAGGATGCCGGTGCCGAGCGGGGTCGGTCCGACCATCTGGTCAGCCAGGCGGTGGCCGGCTTCGGCCGTCACCCTGACGATGCCGCCTCCGGAAAAGAGGCTGGTGGAGGAGGCTTCCTCGAAATCGTGGTCTTCGCTCTCGAGCCAGAAAATCGGCACGAAATCGTATTCCGGAAACATCTCCTTCTGCTTTTCGGCGATGACGATGGCCGTCAATGCCTTGTAGACGGTGTAGAGCGGTCCGGTGAACAGACCGGTCTGCTGGCCGGTGACGATGGCCATGCACCTGGGCGAATTGAGCTTTTCGATCTCCTGAAGTTGGCGCTCCCCGCAGCCGAACATGCGGTTCTGCCGTGTAAGCAGGGCGGTGAGCTCCTTGCGCCGGAAGTTCTTCGAGGCGAGGATGCCGAGGTGACGGTAGTAGTCGGCATCCTTGCGGTAATCGAGATGGAAGCAGGCCGACACGAGTTTCGATCTCGCATCGCCTTCCGATGCGTAATCGCAGAAGAGGCGCGGAAACCCCTTTTTCGGCGTTTGTATCCGCTGGTAGTCGATAAGAAAGGTATTCACGGGGTCACTTGTTTATTGGCCAGTCCAGGAGCCGGGTCCTGAATTCATGTGCGGTGAAGTCGCACGAAAGCGGGGTGACGGCGACATAGTTCTGGCGTACGGCGAACTCGTCGCTGCCGAGGTCGCTGTCGTGCAGCTGCAGGGTGCCGCTCAGCCAGTAGTAGGGGTTGCCGTACATGTCATTCCGTTCGATGGCGGACTCCTCCCATCTGGAACGTCCCTGTGACGTGACGAGTACGCCGCAGATTTCGGATTCCGGCACGTTGGGGATGTTGGTCGACAGGATCGTATCCGGCGGCAATCCGCGTTTCAGAACCTCACGGGCAAGCGTCCTGGCGAATTTCGCGGCATAGGTGAAATCGGCGTTCACGTAGGTCGTCAGGGAAAAGGCAAGGGATGGAATGCCCTGGAGAGCCCCTTCGAGAGCGGCGGCGACGGTGCCTGAATAGAGGGCGTTCATGGCCGTGTTGCTTCCGTAGTTGATGCCGGAGACGATCAGGTCCGGCTTTGCCTTGAGGATGTGGCTCAGGGCGACCTTGATGCAGTCGACGGGCGTTCCTGATACGGTATGGCCGAAAAAGCGGTTGTTCCTCGAGTACTCCCTGATGCGCAGCGGTTCACCGAGGGTCATGGCGTGGCTCATGCCGCTGTGCGGCTCAGCCGGAGCCACCACGGTGACCGTACCGATCTTTTTCATGGAAGCGGCCAGGGCATGCAGGCCGGGCCCTTCGATGCCGTCATCGTTGCAGACGAGTATGTGCGGTTTACTTCGTGGAGTCACTCTGAAGCGGCTATTGGTTCGGGAACGTTGAGGTTATCAGAAGTCATGGCCAAGGCTGAAGTAGAACACCATTTTTGAAAAGTCGATATCGGCCCTGTGTTTCACGTCCTCGGCTTCGAACGCGAACGATTTGGAGGCAGTCAGCTGTGCAGGTCCGAGCGGCGTTTCCCACACCAGGCCTGCGCCCACCCCCTGCACCAGTTCGGAGATCGACATTTCGTGGCGGGAAGCCCATACGTTGCCGATATTGTAGGCGAAGACGAACGATGTCGGGAAGATGAGCTGCAAGGCCGGTTTGTGGCGCAACTGGGCTCCCGCAACCGAAATATTGTTGCCGATGAGGTCGTTCTCCTTCAGCCCGATGAAACGGAAGCTGTAGGCGTTGCCCGTACCCCCGACATAAAACTTTTCGCTGAACGGGATGTTCGGGCTGCTGATGCCTCCAACGGCTGAAAGCTGGAACGAGGTGCTCTCCGAAATGCTGACATTCTCTTCGTGAGAGCCGACAAACTGCCAGAAGGTGCTGTTGCCGTTGCTGAAGAGGTGGGAGGAGGTGTACCTGAAGTTCGTATAGCGTCCTTCGGAGGGCAGGAAAGAGTTGTTTCTCGAATCGAGCGTGAACCTTGCCCCCACGGCGGCCAGGCCGATGTTTACGGCAGGCACGGATTCGGATATGGAGTTCCTCGGATAGGACTGGGCGTTCTGGACGGTCAGGTCCGCAACGAGCCTCGCGTACGTCCTGATCTGGGTGCCGAATGCCGTCGTTATGCCATATCTCTGGATGCCGAAAGCGTACGGCTCCGGAAATGAAGTCTGGAGCGGTTGGGATCTCAGGTTCCGCTGCCGGGTTTCTATGTCCCGCTGGTCATAAAAGGCTTTCGTATACATGGTCAGGGGAGTGTGGCCGATCCGGGGCATGCTGTACTCGACGTTGAGGCTGGTGTTGTTCTGGCTGAATTTCACCCATCCGCCGATGGAGTTGGCGGTGCCGCCGAGGTTTTCGTTTCTCAAATCCAGGAGAATCTGGGCGTTCGAGGTCTCATCGTACCGGAGTCCCAGCCGAAGGACGGTTGCCGGCTTTTCGTCCAGGCGTATGTTCAGTCGGTCGGGTTGCCGGCCGTCACGGGGGTCAGGGGACTCCGTGCTCAGCGAAACACGGTTGAAGACGCCGGTTCCATAGAGGTTGTCAATGGATTGCTCGGCATCCGACAGTCTGAATACTTTTGCCGTGTCTACTTCCAGTTCCCGGTTCACCGGGGTCTCCCTGGTGAGGTTTTTGTCCTGGGTGATCATGACCGCATTGATACGGCCCGATGAGAGGCTGACCCGGAGCCGGTCGCCGTCGATCGAGGTATTGTCGATGCCGACGAGGCTGTACCCCTTGTTTCTGTAGAGCTTTACCAGATTTTCGAGAGATTTCGTCGCCAACGCGTTGGTATAGAGGGTGCCGGTGATCGGCTTGAACGCGTCGTTCCGCTCATGCTCCGACACGGCGTCGGAGGGGCCCCCGGTCACTTCGACCCTGTTGATTCGGGGAAGCGGCGTGAGCACGAAGACCACGGAGCGTTCCTTCTGGTCGATCTCGGCATGAGCCCTCGCAAACAGGTCCGTGGCCAGCAGTTCGCTCAGGGTTGCCTTGACGTGGGTTCCGGAGCGGACGATGCCTTTCGCCGTCCTCATCTGTTCGATATACGCGTGCGATTCGGGTATGCCGCGGACCGATTTCGTCAGGTGCCGGATGTCGATGTCCCGGACAGGATCGATCCTGATGCTCCTGTTGATGGTCGAGGCGAGAAGCTTTCCCTTGGCGTAGCCGGCGTCGATGAGCTGCTGGATATCGGACACGTCCGTCCCCTTGTGGTCGCCGAGGTCCGGAGTGATGACGATGTCGGCGCGGTCGAGCTGGATCGGGTACTGGACCTGCGTCAGGATGGTCATGGCCTGGTCGGCGGCTTTCCAGGGAATGTCGATGTCCTCGCCGTCCTTGTACATCTTCCCGTGGGTGGCGACGGCAACTTTGAAGCCGGCTCCGGCCGTATCCAGTTCGTCCACCGGGAGATTGGCGACGAGGCCGCCGTCAGCGAGCTTGATTCCGTTTCGTTCGATAGGCTGGAAAAGGATCGGGATGGTGCTGCTTGCCCGCATGGCTTCAGAGAGCGGACCGGAGGTCAGGGTAACCCTTCTTCCGGATACAAGGTCCGTGGTGACTGCCCTGAAATCGATGGGAAGATCCGAGAATTCATGTGTCGTATGGTACGGGGCATTCAGGATCAGCAGGTCGAGGGTTTTGGTGAGGGGCTGGGCGGAGCTCAGGGATTTCGGCATCACCAGTTTGAATCCGTCGAAACGGATGGCTATGGTGGCTCTGTCCCTGATGTTTTTCTGCTCAAGGTAGCTGCTGGTTCTCGGGGAGTCGTTGTCGAGTGAGATCAGGTTCTTCAGGGGGAGCGCCAGGGCGATCACCTCCATATCGGCGGCGGTATATCCCGAACTGTAAAGCCCGCCGACAAGTGCACCCATGCTGGTGCCCGCAATGAAATCGACAGGGACATGCTCCTCCTCAAGCGCCTTCAGCACGCCGATCTGGGCAAAGCCGTTCGCACCGCCACCAGAGAGGGCAAGGCCGACCGTTTTTCTCTGGGGCCTCATTGCCGGAAGGATGGCGTACCTCCTGTTCAGGACCTCGAGGGTGTCGGGATAGACTACGGTTGCAGCCTCGGCATGCCGACCGTAAGCCGAAGCCAGATCTGTGGCCGCGAGTATGACGGCCATCAGCAGGAAAGATGCATACCTTGTCAATAGATCGATCGGATTGTGGTTGCAGGTTTCCGACGACTGGAGCTGAAGCCTGTTTTTGAGATCTCGTCCCGAGTTTATATCTTGAAACCTAATGTAAACTCTTTAGTGGTAATAGTAAAAAATGGTATGGTTCAAACGGGCTAAGCCCTCGATCAGAACGACAGATAAACGCGACACCCCTGAAGGGTTGTGGACAAAGTGCGACGAATGCGGCGCGGCTCTCCACAAAAAGCAGCTTGAAGACCATCAGTATACCTGCCCCGAGTGCGGACACCATTTCCGTATTTCCCCTCTGGAATATTTCTCCATCCTTTTTGACGAAGGCACCGGCAAGGAGTTCGACGCAGGCCTTCGTGCGGCCGATCCTCTGGGCTTCGTCGATACCAAGAACTATCCCGATCGCGTCAGGGAGACGATGGCCAAGACGGGGAAGACCGAGGCCTGCCGCAACGCTGAGGGCGACATGGACGGCAAGCCGGTCGTGATTTCAGCCATGGATTTCGGTTTCATCGGGGGCTCAATGGGATCGGTCGTCGGAGAGAAGATCGCCCGTGCCGCCGACAGGAGCATCGAGCTCAATGCCCCGCTCGTGGTCATCTCACAGTCGGGCGGCGCACGCATGATGGAAGGCGCCTTCAGCCTGATGCAGATGGCCAAGACCGCGGCGCGTCTTACCCGTCTCGGCGAAAAAGGGATTCCTTTCGTTTCGCTCATGACCGATCCGACCATGGGCGGCATCAGCGCCTCCTTCGCCATGCTCGGCGACATCAATATCAGCGAGCCGAAAGCACTGATCGGATTTGCCGGTCCGCGAGTCATCCGCGACACCATCAAGCGGGACCTGCCCGAAGGTTTCCAGCGTGCGGAGTTCCTGCAGGAGCACGGTTTCGTCGACCTCATCGTACACCGCAAGGACCTGAAGGAAGAACTCTGCAAGCTCTTCGCCCACATGAGGTGAAGAGGGGAAATGGACGGAATGGACTTTGTGGACGGAATGTGGGAAATGGACGAAATGGACAAGAGAAAAAGAGAAGATAAACCGGGGTGGCGCGGCAGGTAAACTCACTGCACTATTTCTCCTTTCCGCTCTTCTCTTACATTGTCCATCCCGTCCATCAGGTCCATGAACTTTTCGTCCACTCCGTCCATTCCATCTTCTCTTTACTCGTCACTTGTCACTTTCTTCTACCCCCACCCCAACGCCCTGCTCGTCACCGGGAACTCTTCCGTGAAGATCTTCATGACGGCATCCGCGATGTCGCGGTGCTCCTTCTGGGTGCTTTTGTCGGTGCGTACCTCGAGGTAGTGTATCCAGCTCCGCACTGATCCCTTCATGTAGAGTTTGGTCTGCGTGCCGAGGGGCAGCAGCACCCTTGCGCACTCCTTCGCGATGCCTTTCCCAAGCGCCTCTTCATACTTCTCCATGGCCAGGTTCGCCATGCTCTCCTGGGTATGGTCGAACCAGGCAACGGTGGATTCGTCGAGGTCGTCCAGCGAGTTCTGACGGTTTTTGGCATCCTGGCGCCGTGGCTGGTAATGCTCGATCGACTGGGCTTTCGCATATCGTTGCGAGAACTCCTGGAAGCAGAAGCTCCTGTGCCTGAGGATCTGGGGGGAGATGGCACGGGAGGTGACGATCTCCACGGTCATGTCCACCATTTCGAACACGCTCCAGTGCTTGTGGGAGATGCAGTAGGAGAGGAGCTTTTCAAAGTCGGGGGTCTCCTGGTGCGGGCTCGACACCCTTGCACAATAGGCGATGAGCCCTTCGGGAGACAATGCCTTGTTCTCGACTTCGATGAGCGGATTGGTGACGGAGATGAGGCGTACCTGCATGCTGGATGATGGTTGATCCTGTTGGGAGGAGACGAAAACTGTATAAATATGGGCATACGATGCACATCACGCAAGAAGGAGACGCCAAATTATTTATGGATTCAGGAACCTGATTTCAGGAATTCTTGTTCACACTCTGTATTTTAGGGGGTATTTTTCAGGCTTCACGGGTCGCTGCGCCGGACCATTCATGGCGCGCAACTTCTGGAGCCGCAACAATCCAAATGGGTTCTCGAACATGGCAAATATCAATTTCGGGTTTGAACATCAGGCCAAAAAGCTCTATTCCGGCGCGATCGAGCAGGGGATCAACAACCAGCTCGTGCCGATGGTCATCGAGACCTCCGGCCGCGGTGAGCGTGCGTTCGATATCTTTTCCCGCCTCCTGCGCGAGCGGATCATCTTTCTCGGTTCCGGCATCGACGAGCATGTGGCCGGACTGATCATGGCCCAGCTCATCTTCCTCGAGTCAGAGGATCCCGAGCGGGACATCTACATCTATATCAACTCGCCCGGCGGAAGCGTCTCGGCGGGTCTCGGCATCTATGACACCATGCAGTATATCCGCCCCGACATCGCCACGGTCTGCGTCGGCATGGCCGCGAGCATGGGCGCGTTCCTGCTCGCCAGCGGCACGGCCGGCAAGCGGGCCTCCCTGCCGCACTCCCGCATCATGATCCACCAGCCTTCAGGCGGCGCGCAGGGACAGGAGACCGACATTCTCATCCAGGCAAGGGAGATCGAGAAGATCCGCCGCCTGCTCGAGGAGATCATGGCGAAGCATACCGGCCAGGATGTTCAGCGGGTCCGTGAGGACTCCGAGAGGGATCGCTGGATGAACGCCCTCGAGGCCAAGGAGTACGGCATCATCGACCAGATCTTCGAGAAACGTCCTGTTCCGGAGAAGGTCGACTGACGAAGTCAGGACAGCAAGAACAAGAGAGTAACGTGAGAGAGCATTCAAAAGCCTGTGTTCCCGGGTATCGCCGGGAGTGCAGGCATTTGAGCTTTTCGTAAACAGGAACCACGAAGTAACCCATGAGCGACCATTCCACCGCGCAGCAACTCGAGAAAACCTACAACCACCACGACGTCGAGGAGCGCTGGAGGAGTGCCCACTGGGAGGCGCTCGGCGTTTTCCATGCCGAAAGCTCGCGGGCCGGCGATGAGGGGCGCCCCCCCTATACGGTGCTGATGCCGCCACCCAACGTGACGGGCAGCCTGACGCTCGGCCACGTGCTGAACCATACCCTCCAGGACATCTTCATCCGGTATGCCCGCATGACGGGCAGCGAGGCCCTCTGGCTGCCCGGGACCGACCACGCGGGCATCGCCACGCAGACGGTGGTCGAGCGCAAGCTTCGCCAGGAGGGGGTCACCCGTCACGACCTGGGACGGAAGGATTTCCTTACGAAGGTATGGGAGTGGCGCGACGAATACGGCGGCCTGATCCTCAAACAGCTGCGCAAGCTCGGTATCTCCTGCGACTGGCGCCGGAACCTGTTCACCATGGACGACCGTGCCTCCGAAGCGGTCGTCAACTCCTTCGTCGCCCTGTACCGTGAAGGCCTGATCTACCGCGGCACGCGGATCATCAACTGGTGCCCTGTTTCGCAGACTGCGCTCTCCGACGAGGAGGTGATCATGAAACAGCGCCGTGACCAGCTCGTCTACGTCAGCTATCCGCTGGCCAAAGATCCCGGGCGATCGATCACCATCGCTACGGTCCGACCCGAGACCATCCTCGCAGACGTGGCTATCGCGGTGAACCCGAACGACCCCCGTTACAGCGACCTGATCGGCGAACTTGTCGTCGTGCCGGTCGCCGGTCGCCATGTTCCGGTCATTGCCGATGATTACGTGGATATCGAATTCGGCACCGGAGCCCTGAAGATCACTCCGGCCCACGACCCGAACGATTACGAAGTCGCGAAACGCCATAACCTGCCCGCATTTTCCGTGGTCGGCAAGGACGGCCGCATGACCGATGAGTTCGGCTATGCGGGCATGGACAGGTTCGAGGCAAGGGAGAAGATCATCGCCGACCTCCAGGACATGGGGCACCTGGTGAAGGTCGAGGAGTACGACCACAACGTCGGCTACTCCGAACGCGCCGACGTGGTCGTCGAACCTTACCTCTCGGAGCAGTGGTTCGTGAAGATGAAGCCCCTGGCCGAACCGGCCCTCGATGCGGTCAACGACGGGCGGATCCGCTTCCATCCGGAGCACTGGATCAACACCTACCGCCACTGGATGGAGAACATCCAGGACTGGTGCATCTCGCGCCAGCTCTGGTGGGGGCACCGCATCCCGGCCTGGTACGATGATCGGGGCAACGTGTGGGTGGCCTCCTCCTACGAAGAGGCATGCCATCTCGCCGGTACCGACAAGCTGGTGCAGGACGAGGATGTGCTCGACACCTGGTTTTCGTCGTGGCTCTGGCCGCTGACCACCCTCGGCTGGACCGGACTGCACAGCGACAACGAGGACCTCAGGACCTTCTATCCGACCAACACCCTCGTGACCGGTCCCGACATCATCTTTTTCTGGGTGGCCCGGATGATCATGGCCGGTATGCATTTCCGCGGTGACGTGCCCTTCCGCGACGTCTACTTCACCAGCATCATCAGGGATATGAAGGGGCGCAAGCTCTCCAAGTCCCTCGGCAATTCGCCCGATCCGCTGAAGGTGATCGAGACCTATGGCACTGACGCGCTCCGGTTCACCATCGTCTATATCGCTCCCCTCGGACAGGACGTCCTGTTCGGTGAGGAGAAGTGCGAACTCGGCAGGAACTTCGCTACGAAGATATGGAACGCCTCCCGTTTCGTGTTCATGCAGCGCGACCGCTGGTTCGATTCCCAGGAGGCTTTTGCGGAGGCATATTCGGCCTTCATGCCTGACCGCAGCCTTCTTTCCGATTCGGGCCGCTGGCTTCTGGTTCGATACTCCGCCATGCTTGATCGTTACCACCATGCCATGTCCCAGTTCAGGGTCAACGACATGGTCAAGATCGCCCACGAATTCTTCTGGGGCGACTACTGCGACTGGTTCCTCGAGGCGCTGAAAAGCGAGCTGGCCGGCGAAGTCACCCCGGAACAGGCCCGACATGCGGTCTGTCTCGCGGTGCATGTCCTCGAGGGGACGCTCAAGACCCTGCATCCGGTCATGCCGTTCATCACCGACGAGGTGTGGCATGCCATCGTGCCACGCGGCACGGATGAGAGCATCGCACTGACCGTCATGCCTCAGTCCGATACTTCATGGGGCCTGGATGACGCTGCTCCGTTCGACCTGGTGCGCAATATCGTCTCGGAGATCAGGAGCCTCCGCTCGGCTTTCAACGTTCCTCACGATCTTCGCGCGGAAGCGGTCGTGAAAGTCGGTTCGGAGAAGGCGGCGCTCGCCCTGGCGGCATCCGGCAGGATTTTCCCGGCCCTGACGCGGTGCGAGGTCGAGATCGCCAGGGGCATCGAGAGGCCTGCCCACTCGGCGGGATCGGTCGTGGACGGCAATGAACTTTTTATTCGTCTCGAGGGGTTGATATCATTTGAAAAGGAAAAGCTGCGCCTGCAGAAAGAGATCGTCAAGGTTTCAGGATATATCGAATCGCTCGAGAAGAAGCTGGCCAACAAGGCATTTGTGGCCAATGCCCCCGTGGATGTAGTTGCTAAAGAGCACGAGAAGCTGGGTGAGGCACGTTCGCTTGCCGGAAAGCTTCAGGAGAACCTCGGGGTGCTCTCAAAGTGATTAATTGTTTTTCGCTCTGAAAATTCAGTTTTTTTTCGGATATTCCCAGCTTGACGCCGTATGCCCGCAGGTTGATTCTCCTGCGTGCAGCAGGCGGAAGGAACAATGCAGTGCGGTATCCTTGCAAGTATCGCGAAGTTCGAAAGAGGACCAATAAATGAGGCAATTGAAAATAAGCAAGCAGATAACAAACAGGGAAAGCCTTTCCCTTGACCGTTACCTCCAGGAGATCGGCAAGTATGAGTTGCTGACGGCAGAAGATGAAGTGAAGCTGACGATGGCAATCAAGGAAGGGTATGATATGCCGGTCGACACTCCTGAATACAAGCGGGCAAAACGCGCCCTTGACAAGCTGATCAAGGGGAACCTGAGGTTCGTCGTTTCCGTGGCGAAGCAGTACCAGAATCAGGGCCTGACTCTCGGCGACCTTATCAATGAAGGGAACCTCGGCCTGATCAAGGCAGCGAAGCGTTTCGACGAGACCCGCGGATTCAAGTTCATTTCCTACGCGGTCTGGTGGATCAGGCAGTCCATCCTGCAGGCGCTTGCCGAGCAGTCCCGAATCGTCCGTCTTCCGCTCAACAGGGTAGGTACCCTGAACAAGATCAGCAAGGCTTACAGCCAGCTCGAACAGGAGTTTGAGCGTGATCCCAACACCAAGGAGCTGGCCAACCTGCTCGACATGGATTCACAGGATGTTGCCGATACGCTCAAGATTGCCGGCCGCCACGTTTCGGTCGATGCACCGTTCGCACAGGGCGACGACAACCGCCTTCTCGACGTGCTGCAGAACGACGGCCATATGCCCGACCATGGCCTGAACCGCGATTCGCTGACTCTCGAGGTCGAGCGCTCGCTGTCGGTGCTGGCTCCGAGGGAAGCTGACGTCATCCGGTCCTACTTCGGTATCGGCATGGACAACCCGCTGACCCTCGAAGAGATCGGCGAAAAGTTCAAGCTGACCAGGGAGCGTGTACGCCAGATCAAGGAGAAGGCAATCCGCCGCCTCCGGCAGTCCGCCTACAACAAGGTGCTGAAGGAGTACATCGGCAGCTGAGCCTTCGTTATCCTCGATATTCGTGTTCGTCAGAAAGGTCGCTTGTCCCGGGAGGGAAAGCGGCCTTTTTCCTTTTACGCCTGTCCTTCCGATGCATCCGGGGAGTCTCCATGTTGACGAAAGGCATCGGCCCTGCCGGGGGGATCACATATTTCATGAGGAACGGTTCCGAAGCCCTGATGAGTGTTCCGGGCATGTCGCCGTGTCGGGAAAAACGCAGACAGGGAGCCGGTGAGGCTCCCTGTTTGCATGGTTCAGTGCAGGTTTATCTGCGTTCTTGCTGTTCCCAGCGGTTCCTGGGAGACTCGTCCTGGTCACGACGCTCGTCGCGACGGTCATTCCTCCTGTCCCGTTGTTCCGGTTTTCTGTTCTGATCGGGAGCCTGCGGTTGCTGAGCCGGTCCTCGCTGCGGAGCTGGTTGCGGAGCCTGTGGCTGCTGAGCCGGTCCTCTCTGCGGAGCAGGTTGCGGAGCCTGTGGCTGGAGCTGGAGCTGCTGAGTCGGTCCTCCGCGTTGTGGCGCCTGCTGCGGTTGCTGGGGCTGCTGCCCTGCAGGGCCGCGTCGATCGTCGGAGCCGCGTCGATCGTCGGCACCCTGCGGTCCTGAAGGGCCGCGTCTGTCATCGAAGCCGCGTCGATCGTCGGCACCCTGCGGTCCTGAAGGGCCGCGTCTGTCATCGAAGCCGCGTCGATCGTCGGCACCCTGCGGTCCTGAAGGGCCGCGTCTGTCATCGAAGCCGCGTCTGTCGCCGGAGCCCTGAGGCCCGCGGCGGTCATCCTGCTCGCCCCTGCGTTCACGATCCTGTCTGAATCTGTTGTCCCAGTAACCGCGGTCATGTCTCCGGTATTCAATGTCACGGTGTTTTCTGATCTCATTCCAACCGTGTCTCCTGATGGGACCTGGAAGTTCATAGTTGCTGATACGACCCCATGGTCCCCGATAGTCGTAGGCCCGGTACCAGTAACCGTCGCGGAAGACGAAGTAGGTATTCCCGTAGAAAATGACGTCATGTGGTCCGCCATAGGATACCGCAAACCCGTAGTCGTCCATATAGATGAAATCCGGTCGGCTTTCAAAATTGATTCCAAGCCCCCCCGGAATTTCAATGCCTATCCGGAAATCCGCATGTGCATCGGTTCTGGGCTGAACGGCGAACGCTCCTGCGATGCCGATTGCCAGTAAAATCTTTTTTTTCATGCTTTCACTCGTTGTTTAGGTGATACGATCCTGTCCATGAAATCAGCGTCAGGGGGGATAAGCCGATCTCCATGTCCTGTTAATCTGGACGTCATCCTTCCGCTATTCATGCGCTGCTGTCCGCAAACACATCATGAAAGATCCGGAGCAGCGTGACCGACAGATTCAGGTTATCCGAAAAGAAGCTGTCACGTTTTGAGCAGGTAGAGGGGGGTGTCCTGCCCGATATGCAATCCACGGCTTGCACTGCCGTTTCGCACGGCAATTTCCACCATGCCGCTGCTGCCGATGTAGGCGAGAGGGAGACCCTCTCCGACGTCGCCGTAAGTGTTGGACATCGGGATGTCGCCGGCCGATCCTGCCGAGAGCACCCATGACCTTCCATCGGAAACCAGCCCGGCGTCGAACGAAGTGACGATATTGCCGAACCGGTCGATCGAGACGACTTCACCCTGCCAGCCGATGCGGTCTCGCAGGGCGAGGTTCCTGAACATCCCGATTCTGGTGCATGACGAGAGGGGAACGGCCGTTCCGGTCTCGTCGAGCGGTACGCCGGCGGCAAGATGCGCAGCGACCGGCGAGAAGATGTCCCGTCCGTGGAATGTAGCGCTGGTCGTGGCAAGGTGGTAGCGGGCTTCGTTGAGCAGATGGCAGCGGGCTTCCGGGTAACGCTCGAAGACAGGGGTAAGCAGGCCGTTGTCGGGTGCAACAAACCGGAAAGGTCCGGCTTCGACGCAGATGGCTCTTCTTGCCGTACCGACTCCTGGATCCACGACGCAGAGGAATATCGTGCCCTCAGGGAAGAACGATAGTGACCGGTCCAGATGGAACGCGGCTTCCCGGACATTCTGAGGGCTTATCTCATGGGTCAGGTCGATCGTCCGGGCAAGTCCGCAGATCGAGGCAATCACCCCCTTCATGACGCCGACGAAGGTGTCGCTGGTGCCGAAATCGGTCAGGAGGACGATGAGTGGCTCTTGGTGCATGCGCTCAATCGTTTGCCGATCGATAGAGCAGGGTTCCTGCTGCCACGAACAGGATGTTTGGCAGCCATGCTGCCAGCACGGGGTTGATCAGGCCGCTGTAGCCGATGCTGCTCAGTGTTTTCTGCATACCCAGATAGAGAAATCCCACCACCAGGCTGATGCTCGCCTCGAGGGCCAGGCCGCTCCGCTTCTTCCTCGTTGAAAGCGGCACTCCGATCATCACGATGATGATTCCTGCGAAAGGAAGGGCGATTTTGGTATTGAACTTGACCCTCGCCTTGTCCAGCCCCGATATGCCGGCCTGTTCCTGGTGTTTGATGAAGCGGTAGAGCTGCCAGACGGTCATCTGGTCCGGGTCGGCATTGATCATCCTGAAGGTGTCAGGTGCCAGCGCGATCTCCATCGCCTTCACTCCGGGAGTGGCCGAGAATCGCTCCCCGTCGCCGGCAAAAGAACGCTGCCTGGTGTTGAAGAACACCCAGCGCTTCCCGGAAGGCATGATCCTCAGGGAGTCCGCATCGGTTCGCGAGACGAGACGATGACCGTCGATCTCCTCGAGAGAGACCGACGTCCCGCTGGCCAGATCGTTGCCGATGCGGCCGACGGTCAGTATCCTTTTTCCCGACTCCCTGATGCGTACCGCGTCGTTTTCCTGAGTCTTGTTTTTCAGGTAGCGCTTTTCAAAGCCCCTGGACCAGTCATAGGTCGACGGCACGATCCAGCATGAGTTGACGAAGTTGAAGAGCGAGATCAGCCCGGCGACGAACAGAAACGGCTTCAGGAGCCTTGCCAGGCTGACCCCGGCGGATTTCAGCGCAGGAAGCTCGCTCTGCATCGAAAGTTTTCCGGTAACGAACAGGGAAGAGAGGAGAACGCTCAGGGGCGTCGTCAAAAGGAAGGTTTCAGGCAGGCCGAAGAGGTAGAACAGCACGATCCTGGAGGTCGGGATGTGGTGTTCGAAGAAGTCGTCAAGGTTGTCCACCATATGGATGATGGTGAACAGCGCGGCGAAACTGACGGATGCGAAGAGGAACGTGACCAGGAACTCTCGCGAGATGTAGCGGTCGACCAGCTTCATCGACCACATACCCCGTTATTGCGGCGCGCACGGAAGGCCGGTATTCCGGGCCCCATTCGGCAGCGGGTTTTTTCCTGTTCTGGGTTCCTCGCATCCATGGTCAATATCCGAAAATCTCGTCAAGTGAGAGGAAGGTGACATCCCCATGCTTCCTGAGCGTGTCGATGTCGAGACCGCTCTTTTTGCCGAGCACGAGCATCACCTGGCGGCGGTTGCTGAACCGTGTGGCGTGGAACCGCTCGATATCCTGAAACTCCATGGCGCCGGTTTTCTCGAAAATGTCTCTCCTGATGTCGTGATCGAGCCCCAGCCTGTCGGCTTCCTCCCTGGCGAACAGGATCTCGCTCCTGATAAGCCGCTCGCTCCGGATCTTCTGCTCGATGCCGGCTTTGGCCGAGGTGAACAGCTCGGGTGACTCAGGCAGTTTCCGCATCAGCCCCTCGAAGCCCTGGAGCGCCTCGGGAAGCTTGTCCGCCTGTGTGCCGATGTAGCTGAAGACATAGCCGTGCCGGCTCTTTTCCTTGGGGAGCCTGTAGACTGAAAAGACCGAATAGGCGAGCGCCTTGGCTTCGCGCATCTCCTGGAACACCACCGACGACATCCCGCCGCCGTAGTATTCGTTGAACAGCGTGATGAGCGGCACGGTCGACGCATCGTAAGGCTCCCCCCTCGACAGCATGATGATCTCGGCCTGGTTCATATCGTAATCGACCACATAGACATGGTTCCTGTCGGTTTTGAGCTCCTCGAACGGCTTGCTCCTGCCGACTGGCCTGAACGAACGGTCGAAGTGCTTCATGCCGCGGAGGTCGACCAGCAGATCCTCGGGCTTTTGCGCCCCGAAGTAGAGTACACGGTGACGGAAGCCCATGAGGTTCCTGATCTCGTCCAGCAGTTCCTGCGCAGTGAGCCCTTCAAGCTCCCTGTTGCTCAGCACGTTGGTGAACGGCGATTTCGGGCCATACTTTCCGTAATTGACCATGGCTTCGAAGAGGATCTTTCGCTTCGAGAGCTTGTCGTCGGCGCGCTCCTTGCGGATTCCGTCCTTGAGTTTTTCGAGCGCGGCCGGATCAGGCTTCGCATCGTCGAGCAACTGGTCGAGCAAGGCGATTGCACGGGGAAAGTTGTGCTTCAGGCCGGTAAGCTTCAGATAGACGTAATCCTCGGAGGTGAAGACCGAAAAAGCCGCTCCGAGCTTGTAGAGCTCCTGGCTGTACTCGGCAGGGGTCAGCTTGGATGTGCCGAGGTAGGAGAGGTAGTGCAGCGCGGTATCGATTTTCCGGTTCTGGTTCAGGCCGGTATCGAAAATGAAGTAGAGGCTGCAGATGTCGTTTTCTTTGTTGGGGACATAATGCAGGGGGATCTCCGGGGTGACGTCGCCGTAGCTGATGTCTTTGCGGAAATCGATGAATGATGGCGCTATGTTGGCGGGTTTCCGTCCGAGGAGCTCTTCGGCGAATACGGACGAGTGGTCGCGGTTCACCTTGATTGGGGTGATCGGCGGCTTCTGGATCTTGGCTTCGCTCTTGCGTTTGCCGTTCTCCTTGTACACCGCCACATAGTTCGAACCGTAATGCTGGCAGGCGAAATCGACGATCTGCTGTTTCGTGATCTTTTCGAGTCGTCCGAGGCGTTGCACGTGTCGATCCCACTCCATACCCCAGACGAAGGCGTCGACGAAGGCCTCGGCGCGTCCGCGGTTGTTTTCGTAGGTTTTCAGCTCATCGAGCCTGATGTCGTTGATGACGGCCCCGATCAGCCAGTCGGGGAACTTGCCCTCCTTGACCAGTTCGAGCTGGTCGAGCAGAAGCTGCCGGACCTCGTCGAGGCTCTGCCCCTCCCTTGGCTTTGCACTCAGGATATGGGCCGAATAATCTTTCATCAGCACCAGCATCGATCCGGCGTCGAGCACCTTCTGCTGCTGGTTGAGGTTCAGGTCGATCAGTCCGGCGGTCTGGTTGAACAGGATCTTGTCGGTGATCGTCAGGAGGTCGGCATCGGGAGAACCGGCGCCGCCGAACCTGAACCCGAGCACCAGTTCTTCAGCTTCAGGCCCGGTCACGGTTTTGACCACCGGTTCGGCGATGGATTTTTCGACCGGGGGATGGAACTCCGGGACCTCTTTCGCCTGCAGTGCGGAGAATTTCCGGTCTATCAGGCGGATGGTCGCATCGGGATCGAAATCTCCTGCGATGCAGACGGCCATGTTGTTCGGGACGTAGTATGAACGGTAATAGTTCATCACGTTGCGGATCGACGGTTTTTTCAGGTGCTCCGCTGTTCCTATGGTGGTCTGCGTGCCGTAGGTGTGCTTCCTGAAAAGTCCGCTGAACAGCTCTTCCCAGAGCTTGCGGCTGTCACTGTCCATGGTCATGTTCTTCTCTTCGTAGACCGTCTCCAGTTCGGTGTGGAACAGGCGCATGACCGGGTTGCGGAACCGCTCGGCCTCGATGGAGAGCCATCGTTCCAGCTCGTTCGAGGGGATGTCGTTGATGTAGACGGTCTGTTCCACCCAGGTGTAGGCGTTGGTGCCGTGGGCCCCGATGGAGTTGAGCAGCTTGTCGTATTCGTTGGGGACGGTGTACTGCGCGGCGATGTTGGAGATGCTGTCGATCTCCCGGTAGATGGCCGCCCTTCTCTCGGGATCGTTCGTCGAGCGGTACTTCTCGTAAAGTTCGATGATCTTTTCGAGCTCGATGTGCTCCTTCTGGTAATCGAGGGAACCGATCGAATCCGTTCCCTTGAAGAGCATATGCTCGAGGTCGTGCGCGAGGCCTGTGGTTTCAGCAGGGTCGTTCTTGCTGCCTGCCCTGACGGCGATCGAGGTGTAGATCCTCGGTTCTTCGCTGTTGGGGCTCATGTAGACGGTAAGCCCGTTGGAGAGCTTGTAGATTCTCGTATGCAGCGAGTCTTCCGGAACGGTCGTGTATGGATACTGTTTCTGGTCGGTCGTCATTGATTTACAGGAAATGAGATGGATCAGCACTATGCCGAAGGTGAGCGCGGCGCCGATTCTGCCGGCTGTTTTCAGGAGTGTAACGGTCATGGTTCGTTCTCATGGTCATCGATCGCTTGCATCGTCGCCCTTGCGTGCGAAAACAAAACCGTACATTACGAAAAATCCTGCAAACCGGCAGGATAAAAAGCTTGCGGCCGTTGCCGGAACTGCCCGGCGACAGCGTCAAGAACTAACTGGCGGGCTTATTCGTTCTTATAACAGTTTTTCCGGTTTATCACTCCATTACAGGTATTCAGTCCATGCAGTCAAACAGAGGCGGCGGGGAGTTCAGACTGGTGAGCCCCTACAGCCCCACAGGCGATCAGCCGGGGGCGATCAGCGCGCTTACGGCGGGAGTCCTGGCGGGAGACCGCTGGCAGACCCTGCTCGGCGTCACCGGGTCGGGCAAGACCTTTACGGTTTCAAATGTCATAGCGGCCGTCAACCGCCCCACGCTGGTGCTCAGCCACAACAAGACCCTGGCGGCGCAGCTCTATGGCGAACTCTGCCAGTTCTTCCCGGACAATGCGGTCGAGTATTTCATCAGCTACTACGATTTCTACCAGCCGGAGGCCTATATCCCCTCCCTCGACAAGTACATCGCCAAGGACCTCAAGATCAACGACGAGATCGAGCGGCTGAGGCTCAGGGCTACAAGCGCGCTGCTCAGCGGCCGCAACGACGTGATCGTCGTCAGCTCCGTGAGCTGCATCTACGGCCTCGGTTCGCCGGAGGACTGGCTTTCGCAGATCGTCGAGCTGCGTCGCGGCATGGAGCTCGATCGGGACGAGTTCCTGCAGAAGCTCGTGTCGCTGCACTATTTCAGGGACGACGTGGATTTTTCTCCGGGAAGGTTCAGGGTCCGCGGGGATGTGATCGATCTGATTCCCGGCCATGAAGAGCTGGCCCTTCGCGTCGAATTTTTCGGCAGCGAGATCGACAACATGCAGACCTTCGATCCGAAAAGCGGCGAAATCGTCGGGACGGAGGAGTATGCCTTCATCTACCCGGCCCGGCAGTTCGTGGCCGACGGCGAGAAGCTGCAGCGGGCCATGCTCGACATCGAAAACGAGCTGGCGGGGAGACTTAACCAGCTCCGTGGCGAGGATCGGCTCGTCGAGGCGCAGCGGCTCGAGGAGCGAACCCGTTACGACCTGGAGATGATGAAGGAGCTTGGTTACTGCTCGGGAATCGAGAACTATTCCCGCCACCTCTCCGGACGGCAGCCGGGTGAACGCCCCTGGTGCCTGCTCGATTATTTCCCGGAGGAGTACCTGGTCGTCGTTGACGAGTCGCACGTGACCCTGCCCCAGATCAGGGGCATGTACGGAGGCGACCGGTCGAGGAAGACCATCCTCGTCGAGCACGGCTTCCGGCTTCCCTCGGCGCTCGACAACCGTCCGCTCCGATTCGAGGAGTTCGAGGAGATGGTCCCGCAGGTGATCTGCGTCAGCGCCACCCCCTCCGAGCATGAGCTCATGCGCTCCGGAGGCGTGGTCGTCGAACAGCTGGTGCGCCCGACCGGCCTTCTCGACCCGCCCATCGAGGTGCATCCCGTCGCCGGGCAGATCGACCATCTGCTCGCACGGCTCCGTGCCTGCATCGTGAAAGGGCAGAAGTCGCTGGTCATGACCCTGACCAAGCGCATGGCAGAAGACCTCCACTCCTACTTCAGGAAGGTCGGGCTCCGGTCACAGTACCTCCATTCGGAGATCAAGAGCCTTGAACGCATACAGATACTCAGGGAGCTGCGTGCGGGCGATATCGACGTCCTCGTCGGGGTCAACCTGCTGCGTGAGGGGCTGGACCTTCCGGAGGTTGCGCTCGTGGCCATCCTGGACGCCGACAAGGAGGGGTTCCTGCGCGACAGCAAGTCGCTCATGCAGATCGCAGGCCGGGCGGCCCGCAACGTCGAGGGGATCGTGCTCTTCTATGCCGACAAGGTCACCGACTCGATGCGCAATGTCCTCGAGGAGAGCTCCAGGCGCCGCCGCATCCAGGAGGAGTACAACCTGAAGCACGGTATCGTGCCACGATCGATCATCAAGTCGGTCGACCAGGTGCTGAATACGACAAGCGTGGCCGACGCCGAGGAGCGTTACCGCCGCAAGCGGCTGGGGCTGAAAAAGCGGCCCGAGCTCGAGCTGCAGCGCCTGCTTGACACGATGAGCCGCGAAGAGGTCCTGCTCATGGTGGCTGAAATGAGCTCCGAGATGCAGACGGCTGCCGAAGAGACCGATTTCGAGAAGGCCGCCTATCTGAGGGACGAGATTTCCATGCTTCAGGAGCGTATCGCGCAGTATCCGGGGTGAGGGGTATTGATGATTTCCGCCGATTTCATATATAGAAGATAGAGCATTTTTCGTGGCCGCAGGCCACGGCAATACTACCCCTAGCCCGGAGTACCCGATACCTATGCTGGCCCAGATAGAACAGGAACATTACCAGAAGCTTCACGAGATTCTCAGGCTCTGCCGGGCGAATCTGAAGAACTATGACGAGTCGCTCATCCAGCGAGCCTTTTTCATGTGCTACCGGGCTCATGAGGGCGAGAAGCGTGCGTCGGGCGAGCCGTTCTTCTATCATCCCGTCGAAGTCGCCAAACTGCTCGTCACCGAGCTTCCGCTCGACGGCGTCTCCGTTGCGGCGGCCTTGCTGCACGACGTCATCGAGGACAGCGGATATACCTATGAGGACATCGCCGCCGAACTCGGCACCGAAGTGGCAGACATCGTGGAGGGTCTGACCAAGATCTCCGAGATCATGACCAACCGGGAGACCACCGAGGCCGAAGGGTTCCGGAAGATGCTGCTCTCGATGGTCAAGGACATCCGTGTGATCCTCATCAAGTTCTGCGACCGCCTGCACAACATGCGGACCCTCGATTCGCTTCCGGAGCACCGCCGGGTGAGGATGGCCCTCGAGACTCGCGACATCTACGCGCCGCTGGCCCACCGGTTCGGTCTCGGCAAGATGAAGGTCGATCTCGAGAACCTCGCGCTCAGGTACATCGACCCCGAGATGTACGATTTCCTGCTCAAGAAGGTACGCCTCAGCAGGAACGAACGCATCGCCTACCTGAACAAGATGATCGTGCCGATCAAGACCGATCTCGAAAAGCAGGGATTCGTCGTGGAGGTGCAGGGCAGGGCCAAGCACCTCTTTTCGATCTACAACAAGATGCGCCTCAAGCAGAAGGAGTTCGAGGACATCCACGACCTATACGGTATCCGCGTGATCGTCGATACCGAAAAGATCTCCGACTGCTTTGCGGTCTATGGTTTCATCACCCAGAAGTATCCACCGATTCCGCAGCACTTCAAGGACTACATTTCGATTCCGAAGCATAACGGATACCAGTCGCTCCATTCGGCCATCATCGGGCCGAAGGGTTACGTCATCGAACTTCAGATCCGGACGAGGCGCATGCACGAGTTCGCCGAGCTCGGCGTCGCGGCCCACTGGCGCTACAAGGAGAAGATATCGAAGGACGACGCTGCGGTCGATTCGTTCCTCAAGTGGGCCAGGGAGCTGATCAAGGACGCCGACACGGCGGCAGCGTTCATGGAAGGGTTCAAGCTCAACCTCTACCATGACGAGATCTACGTCTTCACACCGAAAGGCGACATGAAGATCCTCCCGGCCGGAGCGACGCCGATCGACTTTGCCTACGCGATCCATACCGAGATCGGCAACGGCTGCATCGGGGCCAAGGTCAACGGCAAGATCGTGCGGTTGAACGCCGAACTCAAGTCCGGCGACCGCGTCGAGGTGATCACCTCGAAGAACCAGAAACCGAAGGCGGACTGGCTGAAAATCGTGGTGACCCACCGGGCGAAGCTCAAGATCAGGTCGGCCATCAACGAGGAACGCCGCCTGGAAATCGAAAAGGGGCGGGGTATCTGGGAGAAGATGCTCTCCGGTGGCAAGAAGCTGTTCACCGAGAACGATGCGATCCGTTCGATCCGCAGGCACGGCATCAGGACACCGTCCGACCTGTTCAGCGCACTCGCCAACCAGCAGATCAGCAGCGAGGAGGTGTTCGAAAGCATCACCAACCCGCAGAAGTCTGCTGAAACAGTCGAGAAATCCTCCCAGCCGACGGTCAACAGGCAGGATTTCGCCGAGATTGCCCGCCAGGTGCAGGAGCGTACCGGCGATCAGAAGGACGAAGTGATCATCTCAGGCCTGAACAACATCGCCTACGCCTATGCGAAGTGCTGCAACCCTGTGCCTGGCGACGACATCATCGGCTTCGTGACCACCGAGGGATCGGTCAAGATCCATCGCAAGAACTGCGTCAACGTCACCAACGAGAACATCGTCAAGAGCGAGCGCATCGTTTCGGTCGCCTGGAACCGGAAGATGGAGTCGGAATTCCTTGCAGGCATCCGGATCGTCGGAGAGGACAAAATCGGCATGACGAACCAGATCACCGGGGTCATCTCCAAATTCGATACGAACATCAGGACCATCTCACTGCATGCGAAAGACGGCATTTTCGTCTGCAGCCTGATGATCTTCGTCCGGAACACGGACAAGCTGACCACCCTGATGGACAAGCTCAGGAAGGTGCAGGGGGTTTTCACCGTCGAGCGACTCTCGAGTTAGGGAGTGACGAGTGACGAGTGACACGTGACGAGAACGGCCGTCAATGAGAAGAAACTTCTCCATTGCCGGCCGTTTTGTTTGTTACAGCTTCAACTCCAGGCCTAATGCGGCGGTGGTGCCGAGGTCGATGTTGCGGCTGATGGCCCCGGTCGCCCGCACTCCTGCGGCCTCGATCCCGGTTCCGGCCGAGATCACCGAGGGGTTGGTGCCCACGCCCATCATCACCACCATGGAAGGAAGGATCCCGAACGCGCCGGCGCCCAACAGACGGGATGGTCGATCGGGGTCCGCCTGCACGTTTGCAGTGAGCATGTTCCCGTTATCGAACCGGTATGAAAAGCCGGCCAGGGTGGTCCGGGGCAGCTTCGTCAAGCCGCCGTCGATGGTCGGGGCGTTGAGGTTGAATGAGCCGATGCCGACAATGAGAGCCGGCCGTAGCTCGGCCATGAATCCAGCGTTGATGCCGTCGGCGGACCGGGCGGGCATGCCGTCGATCGACAGGGAGTTCCGGGAGACGGAGATGCCTGCATGGATCGAAGGGGTCAGGGTGCGGGAGTAGCCGGTGGAAACCGTCTGCTCCCGGTACCCGTTCGGAGCGAACCTGCCTGCCGATGCAGCGATTGCCCCGTGGCGGTCGAACGGCAGGTTCGACCAGGTTGCGGCTCCCGAGAGCGAGGAGAGATCTCTTTTGCCGTAGGGAATGTCGTAGGCGGCGCCGACCGTGATTCCTTTCGAAAGCGACGGCGCGGCCGGATTGTAGCGCATGCCGAAAGCGTCGCCGGCGACGGCTGCCAGGGCTCCGGACATCGCAACTCCTCTCGGGTCCGTCGGAGCGAATTCGAACGATGCGTAGAGCGGGGTCGCGTTCATGCAGCTGCACAGCGCGAGCAGGATGGGGGTCTTGCGCATGGTGACAGGGGGTTGGGGTTTTCCGGGTCCTGGTGACGCCGGTGCAGGAAATTTACGATTTGCCGGCCATATTCGCCACTTGCCGTCAGCTCGACCGGGGGATGTTTTGGGCGGCTCTCCGCGAATGTTATATTTTTGAGGAAACCTTAACACAATCCGGTCCGCCCCCATGTCAGGGCCAGCCGGGCTCAAACATCAAGGAGTGACCATGATCCGTATGATTTCCAGGGTATTTCCTTTTCTTGTGGCGCTCGTCATGCTCAGCGGGTGCGGCTACAATACCATGCAGCAGAACGAGGAGGCGGTCAACCGGGCTTGGGGCGACCTCGAGTCGCAGCTCCAGCGCCGGTCGGACCTGGTGCCCAACCTGGTGGCGACGGTCAAGGGCGCGGCCAGTTTTGAAAAAGAGACCCTGACAGCGGTGATCGAAGCCCGTTCGAAGGCCACCTCGATCCGCCTGACCCCGGAGATGCTCAGCGATCCTGCGGCCATGTCGAAATTCCAGGCTGCGCAGGGCCAGCTCTCCTCGTCGCTTTCGAGGCTGCTGGTCAGCGTCGAGCGCTATCCCGAACTGAAGGCTACCCAGAGCTTCAGGGACCTGCAGGTTCAGCTCGAAGGCACCGAAAACAGGATCAGCGTCGCCCGGCAGCGATACAACGAATCCGTGCAGGTATTCAACTACTCGCTGCGGCAGTTTCCCAACTCCATGACCAACGGCGTGCTGCTCAAGCTCAAGCCGAAGGAGTACTTCAAGGCTGACGAAGCGGCAAAGGTCGTTCCCCAGGTGAAATTCTGACCATGCAGCAGCGCTCCTGCAACCGTTTCCGGCAACCGGAAACAGGAAGGGCAACCGTGCTCTCCTGGATCGTATTGATGCTCCTCCTGGCGGCTCCCGTCGCAGCGTCGGCGGTAGCGGCCGCCCTCAAGGTTCCGGCGCTTGCCGGCAGGGTGAACGACTACGCATCGATGATCTCGCCACAGGTGCGCGCAGCCATTGAACTGAAGCTCCAGTCACTCGAACAGTCCGATGCGACGCAGATCGCGATACTTACGGTTCCTACCCTCGGTGGAGAGCCGATCGAGGAGTTTTCGATCAGGGTTGCCGAAGCCTGGAAGATCGGACAGAAGGGTAAGGATAACGGTATCCTGCTGATCGTTTCGAAAGGTGACCGGAAGGTCAGGATCGAAGTCGGCTACGGGCTCGAGGGACGCCTGACCGACCTTCAGGCAGGCAGGATCGTCCATGATATCATCACACCTGCGTTTGCCAGGGGCGATTTCGACTCGGGGTTCACTGGAGCCGCCGATGCGCTCGTCGCGTCGGTCAGGGGCGAGTACAAGGCTCCTGCTCACAAAAAAGGGGATCAGGGAGCGCCTTCGATCCCGCTCGTCCTCATCATCCTGCTCGGGCTCTTATTCTACCTTCGGGTCTTCGGGGGGCGCCGCGGCGGCGGCCCGTCCATCTTCGGTGGCGGTCCCTGGGTCGGCGGCGGCGGATTCGGTTCTGGTGGCGGCGGTGGCGATGGCGGCGGGTTCAGCGGTGGCGGCGGTGGCTTCGGGGGCGGTGGAGCCTCCGGCGACTGGTAAGCCGCGTTCATCACAATTCGGGAGCACGAGGAATGAAAGACGATGTCCGGAAGTTTCTGACGGCTGCGGAGCGGCTGGCGATCGAAACAAGGGTGAAGTCCGCCGAATCGGGCTCATCGGGTGAGATCGTCGTCATGGCGGTGTCGGCGAGCAACCACTATCATGCCGCCATCCTGGCCGCGAGCGGAACCCTTGCCCTGATTCTGGCCATCGGCGTCATGCTGCTGCTCGGGAGCGAAAACCTGTGGTTGTTCCTCCCGATCTTTGCCCTCCTGTTCGTCGTTGCGCACGAGCTGTTCAAACGGGTACGCCGGCTGATCCGACCGTTCGTCGACCGGCGCGAAATGTCCGAAGCGGTCGAGGAGGCTTCCATCAGGGCCTTCTACCACGGCAAGGTGCACGAAACGCGGCATCGAGCAGGAATACTCATCTATATCTCACTGTTCGAACGCAGCGTGCGCGTGCTGGCCGACACCGGAATCGACTCGAAGGCCGGGCCCGAGGCATGGCAGGAGATCGTTGCCCTGGTCACGAAGGGCATCGAGCGGGGGACGCAGGGCGAGGCGATTATCGAGGCGGTGGACCGCTGCTCCGGGCTGCTCTCCCGGCACTTCCCGGGAAGGGACGAGAGACTCAACGAGCTCGGTGATGCCGTAATCCTCGGATCTCCGGAGTATTAGCCTTATGGGTCTAAAATCCGTATCGTTCATTTTGCCGGTTTCACTGGCTCGGGCGGGTTAACCTCTTTTGCAGCCGATAAAAAAGTGCTTTGATGTTTACCCCGAAATGTTTTTTTACAAGGCAGTTTCCTTAAGTACACAACGCAGCAGAAAAGAGTTCAATGAAAAAAACAGCGCTGTATTCCTGGCATGAGCAGGCCGGAGCCAAAATCATCGATTTCGGCGGCTACCTCATGCCCGTACAGTATGCCGGCATCATCGCCGAGCATCGGGCCGTCCGCGAAGCCGCAGGCCTTTTCGATGTTTCCCACATGGGGAATTTTTATATCAGGGGAGAAAAGGCAGGGGAGTTCCTGCAGTACCTGACGACCAACAATGTCGCCAAGGTCAGGGACGGCCAGGCTCAATATACGCTTATGCTCTATCCGGACGGGGGTATTGTCGATGACCTGATCATCTACAGGATCAGCGCCGACACCTGGTTCCTGATCGTCAATGCGAGCAACTGCGAAAAGGATTTCCTCTGGATCGGCGGGCATCTGGGCGAGTTCGAGGGGGTGACGCTCGAAGACAAAACCGGCAGCCTTTCGCTGATCGCGCTGCAGGGTCCGAAATCCATGGAAATCCTTGACCGGGTATTCCCGGGTTCGGGGTTGAGCGGACTCGGCTCCTTTCATTTCCGCACCATTCCCTATGAGGGCTCGGAGATCATGGTGGCCCGTACAGGCTACACCGGCGAGGAGGGGGTTGAAGTGTGCCTGCCGAACGAAGTGGCAGAGTCGCTCTGGTCAGCCCTGATGGAGGCCGGCCGTGAGGATGGTATCCAGCCGATCGGTCTCGGTGCCCGCGACACGCTCCGGCTTGAAATGGGCTACTCCCTTTACGGTCACGAAATCGAGCGCGACATCAATCCGCTCGAGGCGCGCCTGAACTGGGTGGTCAAGATGAATAAAGGCAATTTCATCGGCAAGCAGGCGTGCCAGCAGGTTGAAATCGATCCGCGTCGAGGCGTGGTAGGCTTCGCCCTTGAAGGACGCGCCATCCCGAGACAGGGGTTCAAGGTGTTCAACAGCGACCATCAGGAGATCGGCCAGGTCTGCAGCGGCACCATGTCGCCCACGCTCCAGGAGCCGATCGGCACGGCGAGCGTCCTGGCCGATTATACGCCCACAGGCACGACCTTGTTTGTTGAAATCCGTGGTTCCCTGCATTCCGGAGTGGTCCGGCACCTGCCGTTCGTTCATGGCGACAGACCCTGAGCGGAAGAACTGATATGCCCCTCCTGAAGATCATGTCCGGTTTGAAGGCCCTCCGGAAGGAGAGCCTCGTCAGGGAAGCCTGTGGCATCGCCCTGATGCTGCTGTCGCTGTTTCTGGCAGGAGCCCTGCTGAACTACCATGCCGGCGACGAGGCGGTCATTTCGACCCTTCCGTGGTACGAGGTGTTCAGCGAAGCGGCCAGGGCAGTCGCCGTCACCATCCACAACCGGTTCGGCCTGTTCGGTGCGCGGATAGCGGTTTTCTTCGTCAGGGTCCTCCTCGGCTACCCGTCGATTGTGCCCGTACTCTCCATGTTCGTGCTCGGCTGGAAGCTCCTGAGGCTGAAATCCCTGAGGCCTGCAGCCCTTTTCATGATCTACTCCCTCCTGATTTCGCTTGACATTGCGACCGTGTTCGGCCTGACGACAGCCCCGTTCGCCGACGTCATGTCCGGTGTTACCGGGCGGATGATCGCCTCATTCCTGTCGACCGTGGTCGGCATCATCGGAGCCTGGGCCCTCACGGTTTCGGCGGGTCTGGCCCTGACCTTCCTGATGGGCCGGGGCATTCTTTCACGGACGGTCTCTTCGACGAGTTCGTTTTTCGGCAAGGTGTCGAGGTCCATGGAGGCCTTGCGGGCGGAAAATGCGAAGAGGCGGTTCGAGAAGGAGGAGCAGAAGGCGCAGCGTAAGGCTGCCAGGGAAGCCAGGGCCCGGGAAAAGAGCATTGAAAAGAACCGGAAAGCTTCGGGTCCCACTCCTGCGGTGCGTGTTTCCGAGCCCATGCAGGAGAAGCCGGCCGCCGTGGAGCGCCCGGCGCCTCCGACATACGAGGCCGATGAGGCCCAGGCACCGGACCGGAATGGCCAGGCGGTCGACGAAGAAACGGATTCGGTGATTCCCGCCGGAGAGGGTGACGGGCCCGAGATGATCATCAGGAAAGGGGTCCGCGAAAAGGAGGCAGACCTCGACGAGCGCAGCCTCAAGGTCAGGACCCGTCACCGGGTGCCCTACCGTTTTCCTTCGATCGATCTGCTCCAGAAGCCGAAGGATGACGACGAGCGCTATGACGAGCGTCACCTCGCCGAGAGCAAGAACCGACTGCTCGAAAAGCTCAGCATCTACAAGATCGACGTGGTGAAGATCGCCACGACCGTCGGTCCTCGGGTCACCCTGTTCGAGCTCGAACTGGCACCCGACGTGAAGATCAGCAGGGTCAAGACGCTGGAGAACGATCTCGCCATGGCCCTGGCCGCAAGAGGCATCAGAATTATCGCGCCCATCCCGGGAAAAAACGCCGTCGGCGTCGAGATACCGAACAGCAAGCCGAAAAACGTCCTGATGCGCTCCGTGCTCCAGGTCGAGAAGTTCAAGAACAACAACATGGCCCTGCCGATCGCCCTCGGCAAGAGCATTTCGAACGAGGTGCTGATCGAAGACCTCGCGACCATGCCGCACCTGCTGATCGCGGGAGCTACGGGAGCAGGCAAGTCGGTTGCGATCAACGTGATCCTGACGAGCCTTCTTTATGCGAAGCGGCCGGACGAGGTCAAGTTCGTGCTGATCGATCCCAAGAGGGTGGAACTGTCGCAGTACCAGAAGCTGAAAAACCATTTCCTTCCGAAGATCGGGGGGCTCGAGGACCAGATCATCATCACCGATCCCAAGAAGGCCTCGGGCGCCCTGCAGTCCGTCGTCCGGGAGATGGAGCGTCGTTACGAGATGCTCGAGAAGTGCGGTGTCCGCAATATCCGCGAGTACAACCAGAAAATGCCGGATGAGTCGATGTTCTATCTCGTGGTCGTCATCGACGAGCTCGCCGACCTGATGATCACGGCCGGCCGCGAGGTCGAGGAGCCCATCACCAGGCTTGCCCAGATGGCGAGGGCCGTAGGTATCCACCTGATCGTCGCCACGCAGCGCCCGTCGGTCGACATCATCACCGGTATCATCAAGGCGAACTTCCCGTCGCGCATCGCTTTCCAGGTGGCCAGCAAGGTCGACTCCCGCACGATTCTCGATGTCGGCGGAGCTGACCAGCTGCTCGGCAACGGTGACATGCTGTTCCAGTCAGCCAGGATGCCCAAGCCCGACCGCATCCAGTGTCCGTACATCTCCTCGGAGGAGGTCGATGCGATCACCTCGTTCATCGGTTCGCAGCCCGAACAGAAGGACGATTACACCCTGCCGGAGGCCCCCTCAGCCAATGGATCTTCGTCAGGGGGCGGCCAGGACAGGGACGGGCGTGACAGCATGTTCGAGGAGGCCGCCAGGCTTGTCGTCATGCACCAGCAGGCGAGCGTGTCGCTGCTGCAGCGTCGCCTCCGGCTCGGGTTCAGCCGTGCAGGCAGGGTGATGGACCAGCTTCATGACTGCGGGATCGTAAGCGCGGGGGACGGGAGCAAACCAAGAGAGGTGCTCATCGCCAATGAGGACTCCCTGGAACTGCTGTTGAGGAATCTCGACTGAACCGTGACAAGAGACTGGGAGATCGTGACGCGTGACACGTGACGCGAAACGCGGGACACGAAACGCGGGACACGAAACGCGGGACACGAAACGCGGGACACGAAAGAAGAGACGCGGAGATCGTGAAGCGAAACACGTAACAGGTGACGCGTTACGAATTACAGTCACGAATGAGCAGAAACACGAACGGCCGCCCGAGGGCGGCCGTTGACATTTTCTCCAGGTCGTCGATCAGACCGACTCGACCCTTGCGATTTCCGGGTTGGCTTTCTTGATGGCCTGTTCCACGCCTGCGCGCAGGGTCAGGGTGCTCATCGGGCACGAGCCACAGGCGCCGAGAAGCTTCACATCCACGACCATATCCTTGGTGATGCCGACGAGCTGACAGTCGCCGCCGTCGACCTGCAGGTAGGGGCGAACGGTTTCGAGCGCGCTGATGACCTTGTCGTAAAGCGGGTCGCTGTTTGGCAGATAATCCTTCATGATAGTACGGGTTCGTTGTGTTGGGTAAAAAATGGGAGTGCTGTCAGGCACCTGACCTAATATTACTCACCCCCGTGAAAAAAACAAGACGAATTCATCTTCTCAGGTCGTGCATGTCGCGTTCAGCAGCGATATCCGGCGGGCTATTTCGCCGGCCACCTGCCGGGCCGCGACAGAAGTCGGAGCATCCGGATTGCTGATGATGAAGGGCTTGCCATTGTCGCCGCCTTCCCGAACGCCGCCGCTGATCGGGATCGATCCGAGGAAGTCCAGGCTGTTCGCCTTCGCGAATTTTTCGCCGCCCTGCCGTCCGAAGATATAGTCCCGGCTTCCGTCGGGCAATTCGTACCAGCTCATGTTCTCCACCACGCCGAGGATCGGCACGTCCACCTTCCGGAACATGGTGAGCGCCTTGGCTACATCGGCCAGCGCCACATCCTGCGGAGTGGTGACGATGACGGTTCCGGTCAGCGGCAGCGCCTGCACAAGGGTCAGCTGGATATCGCCGGTGCCGGGCGGAAGGTCGAAGATCAGGTAATCGAGCTCCTGCCAGTCCACATCGGTGATGAGCTGCCTGATGGCGCTGGACGCCATGGGGCCTCTCCATATCAGGGCCGTTTCGTTGTCGACCAGGAATCCTATGGACATCAGCTTCACCCCGTACTGCTCGATCGGCACCAGCTTGCCTTCCGAAAGCTCCGGCCTGGCGTTCTGCAGCCCGAACATGGTGGGAATGCTGGGCCCGTAGAGGTCAGCATCGATGAGGCCGACCTTTGCGCCCGACGCAGCGAGGCTCACGGCGAGGTTGACCGATACCGTGGACTTGCCGACGCCGCCCTTGCCCGATGCGACCGCGATGATGTTCTTGACCTTCTCGAGCTCGATCCGCTGCGGCGCGCCGTGACCTCCATGGCCTCCATGGGCGCCATGCCCGCCGTGGCCGTGGTGTCCGCCATGGTTTCCGTGGTGGCTGCATGAAGAGGTGACCTTCGAGTCCATCTTCACCTCGATCGAGGCGGCTTCAGGCACTGCGGCCCTGACCGCGGCGATGCAGGACTGCTTGATCGACTCCTTCATAGGACAGGCCGGGGTGGTCAGCGTGACCGTGAACGAAACGTTGCCGGACTGATCGACCGCGATCTCCCCTACCATGCCGAGTGTCACCAGATCCTTGCCCAGATCGGGGTCCATGACGGTACTCAGCGCGGCGATGATTTGCGATTCCTGTATTGACGAAATACTGCTCATTGATAATGGATAGTTGATAATGGATAATGAAAAGGCTTATCCGCGCTGAACGATAGGTCATATGGGTCTTATAGTTCCCAGATGACCTATTGGTTCCCGGTCCGGGGTTCCCGTTTGAAAAGTAAAAAACAAGATGCGGGATGAGGTTATTTACGCACGAACCTCATGGTGATCGGGACTCCCTCGAGCCTGAAGCTCTCCCTCAGGCGTTTTTCGAGGAATCGCCTGAAATTGTTTTCGAGGAGTTCGGGGTCGTTGCAGAAGAACGCGAACACGGGATGCGACGACTCGATCTGCGTCATGTACTTGATCTTCAGCTCTTTGCCCGACTTCGTCGACGGGTGCCTCATTGCGATGGTCTCCTGCAGGAAGCGGTTCAGGGTGCTCGTGCTGATCATCTGGCGACGGTTCACGGCGATTTCCGCGGCCGTATCGATCGCCCGGTAACAGTTTTTCTTCGTCAGCGCCGAGGTGAAGACCACCGGGATGTAGGCCAGGTTGCCGAGCTGCTGCTCGAGGTCGTCCGTGAAGCGCTTGCTGGTCTTGGAGTCTTTTTCGAGCAGGTCCCACTTGTTGACCAGGATCAGGACGCCTTTCTTGCGTTCCACGGCCATGTTGATGATCTTCATGTCCTGGCTTTCGAGTCCGAGCTGTGCATCGAGCAGCACCAGCGCCACGTCGCAGCGCTCGATGGCCCGCTCGGTCCTGAGCGAGCTGTAGTATTCGATACCGGCATCGATCTTGGTCCTTTTCCGCAATCCCGCCGTGTCGATCAGGGTGAACTCCTGCTGGTTGCGCTTGAAGTTGGTATCGATGGCGTCGCGCGTCGTTCCGGGAATGTCCGATACGATCTGGCGTTCAGTACCGAGCAGGGCGTTGACGATGCTCGATTTGCCGACGTTGGGCCGGCCGAGCACCGCGAGCCTGATCGATTCGTCGTCATCGACGCCTTCGCCCTCAGGGCAGGGCAGGGAGTTGAGCACGTCCTCGAGCAGGTCGGCCACGCCGCTTCCGTCCCTCGCCGAGATGAAGTAGGGTTCGGTGAAGCCGCTCCTGACGACCGATTCCGCTTCGAGCGCGACCTGCGGGTTGTCGACTTTGTTGACCGCGAAGAAGATCTTCTTGTCCTTGAAGGTGCGCTGCAGGAGTTTCGTGATTTCGAGGTCGAGGTAGGTCAGGCCCGAGCGGGCATCGACGATGAAGATGATCGCGTCGGCGTCACGGAAAGCCTGCAGGGTCTGCTCGAGCATGGCCGTGCTGATCGTGTCGTTTTCATGGGCGTAGCCTCCGGTGTCCATGAGCAGGAACTTCTTGCCCTGCCATTCGCCGAGGCTGATGTGCCGGTCCCTGGTGACGCCCGGCGTAGGGTCCACGATGGCGCTTCTCTCTCTGAGGATCCGGTTGAATAAAGTCGATTTGCCGACGTTGGGCCGGCCGACGAGGGCGATCAAGGGTTTCATGTCAAAACAGCGTAGCGGTCGCGGGCCTTGCCGCGGCTGGGTTGTCGATCTTCAAGGGAAGAACAAGGTATAATAGTTTGTAGAATTAATCGAAATAAATTACATTGCTCAACTTTATTTTTCGGAATAGACCAGATAATCCATTGTGAAGCATGAGCAAGACGTTAAGTTTTAAAACATACTCGGCCAAGCCGGCTGAGGTTGAAAGGGCATGGTATGTCATTGATGCGGAAAACCAGGTTCTCGGCAGGATGGCGGTGCAGATCGCGACTATCCTGAGGGGCAAGCACAAGGCGCAGTTCACCCCGCACATCGATACCGGTGATTTCGTGGTCGTGACCAATGCCGCAAAGGTCGCCCTGACCGGAAAGAAGCAGGAGGACAAGACCTATTTCTCTCACTCCCAGTATCCCGGCGGCGTCAGGATCGACAGTGTCAAGGAGTTGCTCAAGAGCAAGCCTGAGCGGATCATCGAAAAGGCAGTCTGGGGTATGCTTCCGCACAACAACCTCGGCAGGCAGCTTTTCAGGAAACTGAAGGTCTATGCCGGCACCGAACATCCGCACACCGCTCAGTGCCCGGTGGAAATGAAAGTCAATAAATAAACATAACGTATACTGATGAAAGAGGTTATCGATACCGTCGGACGCCGCAAGACCTCGGTTGCAAGGGTTTTTATGTCGCCTGGCAAGGGCAGGATCGTGGTCAACAAGCTTCCGATCGAAGATTATTTCAAGGATGAGTACAAGAGGAGCCAGGCACTGAAGCCGCTGGTGGTTGCTGAAAAGCAGAACGATTTCGATATCAAGGTCAACGTGCGCGGCGGCGGTGTCACCGGCCAGTCCGGCGCGGTCAGCCTCGCCATCGCCAGGGCACTTGTCGAGTTCGACGAAACCATCCGTGCGACCCTCAGGCCGGCCCGCCTGCTGACCAGGGATCCCCGTATGGTCGAGCGGAAGAAATACGGCCGCAAAAAGGCTCGTAAGTCCTTCCAGTTCTCGAAGCGCTGATCCGGATTTTTTTTCTGTAGTCACTATCTCACATACCCTGCCATTCCGGGCCACCGGACAGGGTTCCCGGGAAGTGTCCGGTACACGACGTATCGGATCCCGGGGGCAACGGCAGGGTAGAGGAACAACTAATCAAAGGATGACCACCATGTCACACTTTCAGCTTGAAGAAATGCTCAAGGCCGGCGTGCACTTCGGCCACCTCGCCCGCCGCTGGAGCCCGAAAATGAAGCCGTACATCTTCATGGAGAAGAACGGCGTTCACATCATCGACCTCAAGAAGACCCTCGTCCTCGCCGATGAGGCCCTCAAGGCGATCGAAGCCATCGCTTCTACCGGCAGGGAGATCATGTTTGTCGGCACCAAGAAGCAGGCCAAGATCATCATTTCCGAGCAGGCCGAGCGTGCCGGCATGCCTTACGTCTGCGAGCGCTGGCTCGGTGGCATGCTGACCAACTTCTCGACCATCCGCCAGAGCATCCGACGCATGAACGCCATCGACAGGATGGAGACGGACGGCACCTTCGACATGATCACCAAGAAAGAGCGCCTCATGCTGCTTCGCGAAAAGGACAAGCTCGTGCGAATCCTCGGCGGCATCGCGACCATGAACCGCCTGCCCGCAGCGCTGTTCGTCGTCGACATAAAGAAAGAGCACATCGCCATCAAGGAGGCTCGTTCGCTCGGTATCCCGATCTTCGCCATGGTCGACACCAACTGCGATCCTGATGAAGTCGACTACGTGATCCCGGCAAACGACGACGCGATCCGTTCGATCGACCTCATGGTCAAGGCCGTTGCCGAAACCATCATCAACGCTCGCGCCCTCCAGGTCGAGCAGGAAGTGCTCACCGAGATGGACGAAGCGGTCGAAGAGGAGACCGTCGAGAACAACTGACCTGACAATATTGAACCCCGGCAGGCGCCATGATGATGTGCCCGCGGGGGTTCTGCCTACAACCACGATAATTCAGACTGTTATATGAGCCAGATTTCTGCCAAGGACGTCAAAGACCTCAGGGATACGACCGGCGTCGGCATGATGGAGTGCAAGAAGGCCCTCGAGGAGACCGGGGGAGATATGCAGAAAGCGATCGAATACCTCCGCAAGAAGGGTGCTGCGATGGCCGCCAAGCGGGCTGATCGCGAAGCAGGCGAAGGTGCTGTTTGCATCAAACTGAGCGACGACCAGAAAACGGGCGTTATTCTCGAACTGAACTGCGAGACCGACTTCGTGGCCAGGGGTGAGGTTTTCACCGGCTTTGCCACTGAGCTCGCCAGCCTCGCCCTTGCCAACAGGTGTGCGTCGAGGGAGCAGCTGCTCGCCGTGAAGCTCGGCGAAGCCTACGGCGGCGAAAGCGTCGAGGAGACCCTCAAGTCCATGACCGGCAAGCTTGGCGAGAAGCTCGAGCTGAAGCGCCTGGCTATGCTGAACGCAGCGGACGGCGTACTTGAAACCTATATCCATCCGGGTGCACAGCTCGGTGCGCTGGTGTACATGTCGACCGACAAGCCTGAGCTGGCCAAGGCACTTGCCAAGGACCTCGCCATGCAGGTCGCTGCCGCGGCGCCGATCGTCGTTGACCGTTCGCTCGTTCCGGCCGAATACATCGAGAAGGAGCGCGAGATTTATCGTCAGCAGGCGCTTGCCCAGGGCAAGGCCGAGCAGTTCGTCGACAAGATCGTCAACGGCCGCATAGACAAGTACTACCAGGAGGTGGTGCTTACCGAACAGACCTTCATCAAGGACCAGAATGCCAGGGTCTCGGATGTCCTGAACGAATTCAGGAAGACGAACCAGGCGCAAGCAGAGGTCAAGGCCTTTGTTCGCTACCAGTTGGGAGCGTAACCGAAAAAGCCTCGTTGTTGACGAGGCTTTTTTTTTGCTAATTATGAAAGTTGATTCTGTCAATCAGCAACAGGAGTGAAGCCATGTTAAAGTACCGGAGGATCCTGCTCAAGATCAGCGGCGAGGCACTTGCCGGCGAGTCGGGCTACGGCATCGATGCCGGTGTGCTCGAAGGCTTTGCTGAAGAGATCAAGGAGGCTCATGACCTTGGCGCCGAGATGGCCCTGGTCATCGGCGGCGGCAACATTTTCCGTGGACTTTCCACGGCAGCGGCCTCCATGGATCGCGTGCAGGCGGACTATATGGGGATGCTCGCAACGGTGATCAACTCGCTTGCGCTCCAGGACGCCCTTGAAAGGAAAGGCATCTACACCCGGCTGCTTACCGCCATCAAGATGGAGCAGATCGCAGAACCGTTTATTCGCCGGCGGGCGGTGAGGCACCTCGAAAAAGGGCGTGTGGTCATTTTCGGCGCGGGCACCGGCAACCCCTACTTCACCACCGATACCGCAGCGTCGCTTCGGGCTATCGAAATCGAGGCCGACGTCATCATCAAGGGCACGAGGGTCGAGGGTGTCTACGATTCGGACCCGGAAAAGAATCCCGATGCCGAGTTTTTCCCGCGAATCTCCTACTTCGACGTCATCAGGAAGAACCTCAGGGTGATGGACATGACGGCCATTACGCTCTGCCGGGAGAATACCCTGCCGATCGTTGTCATGAACATGAATGTCAAGTCGAACTTCACGAGGCTGCTCCAGGGCGATTCGATCGGTACGCTGGTGCAGACCGAAGGCGATCAGGACTGATCTTCGCCGGTCGCTGTTTCTCCGAGCATCGAGAGTGTTTCACTGATCGAGCTCCAGTCGAAGCCGCGGTTTCGAAGGAAGGTTTCGAGTTTTTTTCTTCTGGCTTCAGGCGTTCCCGAAAGGGAGCGCATTTTTTTTTCAGCCGCAGCCATGCACATCGAGGAGGCGTCGTAGTCCCGCAGCGCCTCATCGACCAGCTCTTCTGAAAGACCTTTCTGCAGCAGTCGCATCCGGGCTTTGAGCCTGCTTTCCGGTTTTCGCCTGGCCATGCTCTCCATGAAGCCGGCTGCGAAGCCCCTGTCGTCAATCAGGCCGAGCGATTCGAGCCTCGATGTGGCGGCGTCAACCGTCGAAGCATCGAACCCCTTCTTTTTCAGCTTTGCCGCAAGCTCAGCCCTGCTGTGTGCCCGCAGACCGAGAAGCCTGATCGCGCTCCTGACGGCATCCGGAATGGTTCTGTCGTTCATCTGCGTATGTTCCGCGTTCTTCCTGCTGCGAATGCGAGGTACAGCCCGAAGAGGGCAATCCCGGCTGGCAGCATGTTCTGGGGGGCGTCCATCGTCGGGGGAGGTTCATTTGACGCCATCGAGCATGGCCGGCTTCATGGCGTGCGCCTTCTCGAACTCCCTGAGCTCGCTCATCAGGTGGTTCCTGAAGGCGAGACTGGTGATCAGGTTGATCATCTTCCTCGGGTTATGCCATGTCCTGGCGGCGATATTCCTCCATGAGTAGACCCCCGTATAGCTCTTGAGCACCTTGTACTGGAACAGCAGCGGTTCATAGCGGTCGGACTTGATGACCAGGTGCAGGGCGTTGTATTTTTCCCAGTCGACGTCGGTGATCAGCCCCTTCTCCTTGTAATCGAGGTACATCTGGGTACCGGGGTAGGGGGTGATGATCTGGAAAATGGGCATGAAGATATGGTTGTTTTCGACGAATCGCACCAGTTCGTCGATATCCTCGAAGGTGTCGATGGCCGGGTTGAACAGGAAATTGCCCTGGATGTTCAGCCCGGCCCTGCGGCTCTCTTCGATGATCTTCGCATATTTTTCGGCCGAATTGACATGGCCCTTGTTGTAGGCTTCGAGCGTGCTCTGCTTGATCGATTCGAGACCTGCAAGCACGAAGTTGCAGCCTGCATCCACGAGTTTCCTGACGGTCTGCGGGTCTTCGAGGAAGTTGATGCTGAGGAAGACGCTGAAGGTGATGTCGCACTCCTTCAGCATGTCCAGGGACTCCCAGAGCTTTTTCCGGTTGATGCCGAGGTTTTCGTCGGTCAGCATGAACCAGGGCTTCGAGTTCTTGCCTTTTGCCTTGAAGAAGTACTTTTTGGCCGCATCGACCTGGGCTTTCAGGGATTCGGGCTCCTGTGAACGGTATTTCTTGCCGGTGAAATTCGGTGTGACGCAGAACGAGCAGTTGAAAGGACATCCCCTGGTGACGTAGATCGGGATCGACTTGGTGCCGTCGACTTTTTCCCGTCTGGATGCTTTGGCGATGCGTTCGTAGTCGATCGGGACGATCGTGTTGACTGGCGGGAAATCCTTGGCGTCGTAAAGTGGTTTCAGCCTGCCGGCAGCCACGTCGTCGAGCAGCGTCGCCCAGAGGTTGTCGGCCTCTCCGACCACGATGGCATCGCCGTGCTGTGCAGCCTCTTCCGGATTGAACGAAATGTGCAGGCCGCCCAGCACCACGGTCTTGCCGTGTTTCCTGAATTCGTCGGCGACCTCGTATGCCCTTGTAGCCTCGAGCGTGCGTGAGGTGATGCCGACGAGGTCATAGTCGCCATCATAATCGATGGTGTCGTGAAAGTGTTCATCGACCATCTCGATCTCATGCTGTTTCGGCGTGATGCTGACCAGGACGCCGAGGGCCATGTGGAAAAGCGGTTTCTGGTTGCTGTCGTCATCCATCTTGCCTTGCGGCGAGACGAGCAGGATTTTCAGCGGTTTCGTCGTTAAGGGATCAGAGAGTGGCATCGGGTGAAATAACCGGTTTTTCGATAATACAATACGGCCTCACACGGGGATGTTACCTGAACGGCAGACTCGGACGGCCTGAAATCCTGCCGCTTTTGTGAAACGTACAAAACAGCCCGGTTTTACCAAAACGTTCATTGCAGGCAGCACCTGCGAAATCTTTCATGAAGTCTGCCGGTACACATCTTTTCCGTCAGGAAGCGTTTTCCGGGGGATACGGATTTTGCTATATTCCCTGCTTTATGATGCCGCGTACGACCGCCGCCATAGCCATCAGTTGCAAGCACGAGAGACCATGCCCCGATATACGCCAGAACAGCTCATCAAACGGAACGCATCGGTCTGGACGGAGATCCAGATCATCCTCGCTCCGGTGCAGTTTCTCATTTTCCTGACAGGTGTGACCCTGAACACCCTCTATGCGACCCATCTGGTGGCCATCGATTTTTTCTGGATCAGCCTCACCATCCTGTTCAAGACACTCTTTTTCGCCCTCCTGTTCATCACCGGCATGTTTTTCGAAAAGGAGATCTTCAACCAATGGGTCTATTCACCGGAGTTTCTCTGGGAAGATGTCGGCAGCACGGTTGCGTCGTTTTTCCACCTTCTCTACTTCGTGATGGCATGGATGGGTTATCCTGAAAGGCTTCTGGTCATGGAGGCGTACATCGCCTACCTGACCTATGTGATCAACGCGCTGCAGTACCTGGTCAGGATCATTCTCGAAAAAAACAACGAAAAGAAGCTGCGGGTTCAGGGTGAAATTTGATCCTGTACGGCTTTCCGATCATCAGTATTTTACGGATATCGTATCATGAACTACAGTTTCAAGACGCTCTGGAATGCAACCTTCATCGTCGTCGGCCCGGCCTGGGCGCTGCTCGCCTGGATGATCTGGTCTTCCGGCCAGCTCAGGACGCCGCAGCACCATGCACTGTTTCTCGGCCTGGTCATTCCGGGGTTTTTCCTGATCTACCTGTCAGGGTTCCTGATCCGTAACCGTCACGCGAAAAAACAGAGGGGCGGGCTCTCCTGAGACGCTTCATCCGGAACCTGAAAGGCAAGCAATCACCAGAACACTTTCCAACCATATGCAGAATCTCTGGAACGAGTCCGAACTGAATTCCCTGGCGGCCGGCAAGATCGATGCCGCCGATACACCTGACGAACTGCACGACCTGGTCTATGCGTCCCGGCTGCTCGGCAAGGATGACCGGCTGGTCATGCACGGTGGCGGGAACACCTCCGTCAAGACCGTTCTGACCGATATCCTCGGCAACCACTCCAACGTCATCTTCATCAAGGCAAGCGGCGTCAACCTCGCTTCGGTCGACGTTCATGATTTCACGCCCGTCCGGATCGAGCCCCTCCAGAGGCTCCAGCGCATGTATGCGTCAGGCGAGAGGCACAGCGAGGAGGATATCAGGCGCTTCTCCACGAGGGAGTTCAAGAATTTCCTGTTCCTCAACCTGTTCACCCTGACCGACCAGATGGTCAACCGGTCGCTCTCGCCTTCGATCGAGACCCTCCTGCATGCGTTCCTGCCGCATCGCTACATTTTCCATACCCATTCGCTTGCCCTCCTGACCCTGAGCAACCAGGCCGAGGGCGACCGTTACTGCCGCGAGGCGCTGGGGAACGGGTACGGCATGGTGCCCTACATCCAGCCGGGGCTGGGGCTGGCCAGGCTCGCGGTGAACGCCTTCGACGCGGATCCCGGGATCGAGGGCATGGTGCTGCACAACCACGGGCTCGTGACCTTCGGCGATTCGGCGAAAGAGGCCTACGACCGCATGATTGACGGCGTCAGCCGTATCGAGGAGCGCATCGCCTCTGCCGGACGGAAGAGCTTTCCGTCGGTGAAGCTGCCGTCGACGCTGGCGAGCCTCGAAGATGTGGCCCCGGTCATCAGGGGGGCGTGTACCTTCGAAAAGACGCCCGGCGAAAAGGATTACGAAGGGTTCGTGCTCGAATTCAGGCGTTCCGGGGCACTGTCCGAATTCGTCAATTATTCGGGACTTGAATCGATCGTCCTGAAAGGGGCCATGACCCCCGATTTCATCATCAGGACCAAGAACCATCCGCTGGTGGTGCCTGCCCCCGATGCCGCCGACCTCGAAGGATTCCGGACCGCCGTACGTGAGCGGGTCGAACGCTATGTCGAGGAGTATCGCTCCTATTTCGAACGCAATCGCCAGGAGACCGGCATGCAGGTGGAGATGATCGATCCGATGCCGAGGGTCGTGCTGGTTCAGGGCCTCGGGCTCTTCGGGCTCGGCAGGACCCTTGCGGATGCCAGGCTGACGGCCGACATCGCCGAACAGTCCGCCCTCGCCATGCTCGATGCCGAGTCTGTCGGCAGTTTCGAGTCCATCGCGGAACGTCATGTTTTCGAGATCGAATACTGGGACATGGAGCAGGCGAAGGTCAGGAAGAACCGCAACGGCGGCGAGTTCGCCGGCAAGGTGGTGCTCGTGACCGGCGGCGCTGGTGCCATCGGCCTCGCCACGGCGAAGGCCTTCAGCAGGAAGGGGGCCGAGATCGTCATCATGGACCTCGACCCTGCGGCCCTGGACCGGGCGGCGGCTGAACTTGGCGCGGGAACGCTTGCCATACCCTGCGACGTGACCGACCGCAATGCGGTGCGCAACGCTTTCGATACGGTCGTCCGGCGCTTCGGCGGACTCGACATCGTCGTTTCGAACGTCGGCGTGGCTCTGCAGGGACGGATCGGCGACGTCGCCGACGAACTGCTCAGGAAAAGCTTCGAGATCAATTTCTTCTCGCACCAGGCGATTGCCCAGAACGCGGTTCGCATCATGCGCCTGCAGGGCACCGGCGGCGTCCTGCTGTTCAACGTCTCGAAACAGGCGGTGAACCCCGGGCCCGATTTCGGCCCCTACGGGCTGCCCAAGGCGGCAACCCTGTTCCTGCTTCGCCAGTATGCCCTCGACCACGGCCGGGACGGCATCCGCGCCAATGGCGTGAACGCCGACAGGATACGCAGCGGCCTCCTGACACCAGAAATGATCAAGGCACGTTCGACGGCCCGAGGCCTGAGCGAAAAGGAGTACATGGCCGGCAACCTGCTCGGCCTGGAGGTCACGGCCGAGGATGTGGCCGATGCGTTCGTGCATCTTGCCCTCGAAACGAAAACGACCGGGTCGGTGACCACGGTCGACGGCGGCAACATCGCGGCTGCGCTGCGATGATCGCGACAGGAAATTCTTGAATCAACAAACCCAACCAGGAGACCACGACGATGGCGGAATACGATAAGGACAAACAGGCCAAGGAGTACTATACCGAAATCCCGGTCAATACCCACGGTTTCTTTCTGAAAGGCGCACACTCCCTCGACTGGGGAATGAAGAACCGCCTGTCCCGGATTTTCAGGCCAGAGACCGGCAAGACGGTCATGTTCGCTATCGACCACGGCTATTTCCAGGGCCCGACGACCGGCCTCGAACGACCGGACGTGAACATCGTGCCCCTCATGCCCCACGCGGACGCCATCATGCTGACCAGGGGTATCCTGCGTACCACGGTTCCTCCGAGCCTCACCAAGGCCGTCGTCATGCGTTGCAGCGGAGGCCCCAGCATCCTGAAGGAGCTTTCGGACGAAGAGCTGGCCGTCGACATCGAGGACGCAATCCGCATGAACGTCGCCTGCATCACCCTCCAGGTGTTCATCGGCGGCGAGTACGAGACCCGTTCGATCAGGAACATGACCAGGCTGGTCGACATGGGCCTGCGTTACGGCATCCCGACCATGGCCGTGACCGCAGTCGGCAAGGACCTGGTGCGCGACGCCAAGTACTTCCGCCTCGCATGCCGCATCTGCGCCGAACTCGGCGCACAGGTCGTCAAGACCTACTATGTGGACGAGGAGTTCGAGACCGTCGTCGCCTCATGCCCGGTACCGATCGTCATGGCCGGCGGCAAGAAGCTTCCCGAACTCGACGCACTTACCATGTCCTACAACGCCATCCAGGAGGGCGCATCGGGTGTCGACATGGGCCGCAACATCTTCCAGAGCGATTCGCCCCTGGCCATGATGAAGGCGGTCAACAGGATCGTGCATGAAAAGTACACCCCGGCCGAAGCCTTCGAGTTTTTCAACTCGATCAAGGCCGAAGGCTGATGGTTGCCATCGATCCGCTCAGTCCGGTTGCCTTCGATAAGAACCGGACTGATCCGAATTGAACGTTTTTATTGCCGATAACTGTTCAGAGGGGGGGGCAGCCAACGCTGCTTTCCGATTTTATAACACTGCAGAGGTTGATGATAAATTATGAATTCTGAAGACATCAGAGGGTTCTTTGCCTCCAGGGAATCGCTTGATATGGAGCAGTACCTGGTGCTCGATTATTACCTCGAAAGCGTAGGGGATATCGAGACGGCACTTGCCCATTTCTGCAGTGAACAATCGACCGCCCAGTGGAAGCGGGTCGGCATCGATGAGGATTTCCGGCCGGTGCACGCCGCCAAGGTGATCGAACTTGAGGTCATCGGGGAGCTGCCTCACCTGAGCTATCCCGTCAAGCACGCCGAAACCGGTGCCATCCACGCCTGCCGGGTGACGATTGCCCATCCCCACTGCAATTTCGGCCCCAAGATCCCGAACCTGCTGACGGCCGTGTGCGGGGAAGGCACCTTTTTCACCCCCGGCGTACCGGTGGTGAAGCTCATGGATATCCAGTTTCCCGACTCGTTTCTTGCCGACTTCGAAGGGCCTAAGTTCGGAATCGAGGGACTGCGCAACTTGCTCAACGCCCACGGTCGGCCGATCTTTTTCGGTGTCGTCAAGCCCAATATCGGCCTCAGCCCTGAAGAGTTCTCCGAGATCGCTCACCAGAGCTGGCTGGGGGGGCTCGATATCGCCAAGGACGACGAGATGCTTGCCGACGTGACATGGTCGGCCATCGCCGACCGTGCTGCCCACCTCGGAGCAGCACGGCGTCACGCAGAGGCGGTGACCGGCGAACCCAAGATCTACCTGGCCAATATTACCGACGAGGTGGACAGCCTGATCGAGAAACACGATGTCGCAGTGCGCAACGGGGCCAACGCCCTGCTCATCAACGCACTCCCGGTCGGCCTCAGCGCCGTACGAATGCTCAGCAACTACACCCAGGTTCCCCTGATCGGCCATTTCCCTTTTATCGCCTCCTTCAGCAGGATGGAGAAATATGGCATCCACTCCAGGGTGATGACTAAGCTGCAGCGCCTTGCCGGCCTCGATGCGGTCATCATGCCGGGATTCGGCGACAGGATGATGACTCCCGAAGAGGAGGTGCTCGAGAACATCGAAGAGTGCCTCAAGCCGATGGGTCATATCAGGCCCTGTCTCCCCGTACCCGGCGGCAGCGATTCGGCGCTCACGCTCGAGAACGTGTATCGCAAGGTCGGCAGCGTCGATTTCGGGTTCGTGCCCGGTCGCGGCGTGTTCGGCCACCCTATGGGCCCGAAGGCAGGCGCCATGAGCATCCGTCAGGCATGGGAAGCCATCGAACGCGGCGTTCCCATCGAGGTCTATGCACAAGGCCGGCCGGAGCTTCAGGCGATGGTCGACCAGATTGCCGGCGTCAAGCGCTGAAAAGTGGCCATGTCACCCGTGGACGTTTGAAAACCAAACCGCCGCCAGCTATGAGGAAGCTTGAAGATAAGGTCGTCGTCATCACCGGATCGACACGCGGCATCGGCCTCGCCATCGCCAGGGAGTTCGTCAGGGAGGGGGCCAGGGTCGTGATCACCTCAAGCCGCAGGGAGAACGTCGAGGCGACCGTCAGCATTTTTCCCGAAGGTACGGTTTTCGGCCATGTCTGCGACGCATCCTCCTGCGAAGAGATGGAGGGTCTCGTGAATGCCTCGGTAGCCCGGTTCGGCACGATCGACTGCTTCATCAACAACGCTGGCATATCCGATCCGTTCGAAAGCGTCGGCGACAGCAGCCCCGACGCCTGGTGCCGGGTCATCGACACCAACCTGAAAGGGACGTACTACGGCAGTCGTGCGGCCGTGCGCTATTTCCTCTCCGCAGGGAAGAGAGGAAAGATCATCAACCTTGCCGGCTCGGGTACCGACAAGGTGTCGAACACACCCTTTATCTCGGCATACGGCTCGACCAAGGCTGCAATTGCCCGCTTTACGTTTGCCATGGCCGAAGAGTATCGCAAGAGCGGTATCTCGGTGATGCTTCTCCATCCGGGTCTTGTCAGGACCAGCATGATCTACTCGGTAAACCCCACTCCAGAATTCCAGCGGCAGCTCAAGACCTTCAACACCATCCAGGACATTTTCGCACAGTCCCCGGAGCGCGCGGTCCGCTATGCGGTGAAGATGGCTTCAGGGTGGAGTGACGGCAAGACGGGACTTTACCTGTCCGCCCTCGACGCAAAACGCAAGAAGCTCATGCTTCTGAGCTATCCTTTTCGTAAAATACTGAACAGAATCGATCGTCGAACCTACTGAGAAGGGCGGACCTATGCGGACAATTGAGAGAAAGTCGGGAGCGGGGGTTTTGCTCGCGGTGCTGCTTTGCCTTTCGCTGGGCGTGCTGCAGGGATGCTACAGCCTTTCGGGGGCCTCTCTTCCTCCGCATCTCAACCGTGTTGCCGTACCGTTGTTCGAAGACGCTTCCCAGGCAGGTATCGCGCAGTTCAGGGAAACGATCACCCGAAAGGTCACCGACAAGATCGAGTCGCAGAGCAGCCTGAGCATCGAATCGGATCCGACACGCGCGGACGCTCTCCTTACCGGCCTCATCCTCTCCTATACCGACGAGCCGAGCCAGCTGGGCAGCACGACGGAACGTGCCGTCACCAACAGGGTCACGATCGTGATCAAGGGCGAATTCGAAGACCGGGTGAAGAACACGCTGCTCTTCTCCCAATCGTTCATCGGTTTTTCTGATTATTCGGTCGGCAGTTTCAGCGCTCAGCAGGCCGCCATCACCAATGCAATGGACCAGGCTGCGGACGCGCTGTTCAACAGGATGGTCTCCAACTGGTAGCGCGGGACGTACTCCGGGTCTAAGCCGGTCTCTTTTTCTTTTCCTCGATATAGTTCCTCAGCCAGCTGATGGCCAGGTCTTTGCCGGCATACAACGCCTCGGCTCCAATGGCTGCCAGTGCTACCTTCATGGTCGAAGGTTCACGCTGCATTGCGGGCTGCCGTTCGGAAACGGGCGCGGAACGACGGGAGGGAGTGAGCAGGGACCTGACTGCACGGCCGAGCAGAAGACCGGTAAGCAGGGCGCTTCCAGTCGTCTTGAAAGGATGCCTCCTGATCACCTCTTCCGGCGCGAGCTCTTCCTGCAGCTCCGCCTTCAGGTGCACGGCCCTCGATTTGATCTGTTCTCCCCGCTCGCTGATGGTTTGCTCCAGTTCGTCGATCCGTGACTGGATACTCTTGATGTGTTCATTTGCGGTAGTCATTGGCGGAAAGAAGGATTTTGTGTATGAAGTTTCTCAGCAGGTCCGGCCTGAACCTGGTCAGAACCACAAAGGTCGAGATGAACAGCAGGCTGATTGCCAGATATCCGAGGAACGGGTGTCCCAGGAGCTCACCCACCAGGAGGGCGACCGACGTGATGAAGTAGGCAGTTCCGATCATGAAGATGACCAGCAGGATCAGAAGCGCGCCGATCAGGGCTACCTTATCGGTAAGTTCGATCTTGAGGAGCTCCATCTTGGCCTCGATGATGGCCATAAGGTCATCGTAGGTCGATGATACGGTTTTGTCGATGAGTCCCGGAATGCCTTTTTTTTGGCTTCGGGGAGTGGGGTTTTTCTGTTCCATGTTCGTCATGCGTACCTGCGCCTACCTGCTTTTCTTCAGGATAAACCCGATGAAGACGCCTGCCCCCAGCGCATAGCCGAACGAAGCCAGCGGATTGTTCCTGATGTAATCGCGGACCGTTTCCTTTCCCTCTATGATCCTGTCGTAGGTTTCGCTCTCCTTGAACTCCCTCAAGGTCCTGGCGACCTTTTCGCTGATCTCCCTGATCTGCTCCGGTATATCCTGAGGTGGGGCCGGTTTTGCCTCAGGTTGTTCCTGATCCATGCTGGTGATCGGTATCTGGTGTTCCATAGCCGTTGATGAGGTATGATTGAACGAGCCTGCCATCACGTAAATATATAAAAATTAACAGATGCCGGTGCAATGCCTGTTGGAACACGCGTCACGCGTCATGTGTTCCATGTCACGATCTTCTCAAAACAGCAGGCGGCCTCCGTCGACGTTGATCACCTGGCCGGTGATGTATTCGCTCTCCATGAGGAATTTCACCGTGCCGACGATATCCATCGGGTCTCCCAGCCGCTGCAGAGGAATCTTCTTCAGCAGTCCGGCCTCCGGTTCATCTTCGCGTCCGGGGTAGGACGACACCGTACCGGGCGCGATCGAATTGACGAGGATATGCGGAGCCGTTTCCCTAGCGAAGATCCTGGTCAGGTGCTGGATTCCTGCCTTCGAGACCGTATAGGGTGCAAAGTTTGGCCAGACGAGTTCGGCCGACACGTCCGTCATGGTGATGATGCGGGACAGGAAGTGCTGTCGCGTCATGATGCGAACGGCCGCCTGCATCGTGAAGAATGTTCCTTTGAGGTTGGTGTCCACGAGGCTGTTCCACTCCTGTTCGGTGACCGCAAGCAGGTCGGTACGGAAAAAGTTCGACGCGCTCGCCAAGAGCAGGTCGAGCCGATCGAACTGTTCGCTGAAGAGCCTGAAAGCCCGGTCGATATCCTGGACCTTCGATACGTCGCACTGCACCATCTGCGAGTCGGGGCTTATCCATCGGAGCTGCTCGAGCGTTTCCTTCGCTTTTTCCTCCGATGAATTCCAGGTGAAAAATATCGAATAGCCCTGCCCGGCGATCGACAGCGCGATCTCTCTGCCGAGCTTGCCGGATGCGCCGGTCATAAAACAGACTTTTTTGCCTGAAATGCTCATGATGTCGGTTTGGAATAATCCTTCAATTTCCATATCCAACGGAAAGTTAAGGCAAAAAGTTGAAAATGGTTGACAGGAAGGAGCGAGGGATTCACCGGTAGGAAAGGGAAAAATACAGGGCCTGCAGGTCGTATGGGTCCTATAGGCCCTGTAAGAACATGAAAGGGACAGGTCAGGGTTCCCGGAGGCTGTTCACTCGACGCCGATGATCACGCTTGACGCCTTGAAGATGGCGCTGGCATCGGCGCCGGCAGCAAGACCCAGCTTTTTCGAGCTTTCGTGGGTGATCACCGCCGACAGGGTGTTGCCCCCGCCGATCTCGATGTCGACCTCGGTGCTGACCGGTCCTTCTATGACCTTGCTGACCCTGCCTCTGACGATGTTCCTTGCGCTCAGTTCAGCGCCCTGCAGGTTGGTTCCGACGATGATCGAACTGGCCTTGACGATGGCGCTGGCGGTTGCCCCTTCCTTCAGCCCGAGACGTTCGGCGGCTCCGACGGTGATGATCGAAACCATTCTGGTCCCGTCGCCGAGGGCAATGGTGACTTCGGTGTTGACAGCGCCCTTGACGATCGAAGTGACGGTGCCCTTGAAAATGTTACGTGCGCTGATGTTCATGGAGTTACTCCTGAAAAAGGTTGATGTATTCGTTGATGTTCATGGAAAAAATCTCGTTGCATGAATTTCCGCAGCGGCAGGCAGAGCCGGTTGCCGTTTCTGGTTGAGACCGCAGGGGCTGGACGATCGGAAGGGATGCATGGTTTTCGAAGTACCGAGGGGAGCTCGGGCATCATCCGATCCGGTGGGGGAAGTTCGAGATGCAGAGACATCGGGAAGAAGGTCTGACGGGGTTGTTCCTTGCTTTATACAGTTCATTTCAGTGAAATAATCGCTTTTTTTCGTCAAACACAACGGAGTCCCGGCGGAATCTTTCGGAATTAATGGAAAAGATCGTCATGAGTGCATTTTTTTATACATCCATGTGGGATCGGTTTGTTTTTTTTGATTTTAGATGAGAAATTCATGGTGAGCGGGAAATGCCCGTTTTTTTTGGAATGCGCTATATCATTATGAATATAACGAAGACAAATCAAAAACTGGATATCGTCACGCTCGATTTCAAGGAACCGTTCGTCTGCGGCATCTTACGATGCGTGAGGGGGCGCACGACGTCCGTGCCGGAAAGGTCGCGATCGGCACAGATCGTGAACTGCTCTCAAAGACTCGGTTTTTTTTGGAAATGGTTATGTAGTTAAAGTTATAACGAAACAAAATACGTCCATGAAAAAAGCAGTTTTGACGGTTTTTCTGCTGGCCGCCGTCAGGCCGGCAATGGCAGCTCAAGCCCAGGGTGACAAGGATAATGATGCCAGGGTGTTTACTGCCGGTGAGATAACGGTTGTCGGCAAAAAAGCGGATGTCGGCAATACGCTGACGTCCAGAGAGATCGGGACGCTCGGCAAAACCGACATCGCCAGGGCGGCGGATCTCCTTCCCGGAGTGAATTTCGCCAACGTCGGTGCACGGAACGAAGGTATGATCTATGTCAGGGGTTTCGATATGAGGCAGGTGCCGCTCTACCTGGACGGCGTGCCTCAATACGTGCCGTATGACGGATATGTCGATCCGAACCGATTCTCGACGGCCGGACTTTCGGAGATCACCGTTTCAAAGGGATACTCGTCGGTGCTGTTCGGGCCGAACACTCTCGGCGGCGCGATCAACCTGGTAACTCGGAAACCTGGAAGAGTTTTCGAGGGCTCACTGGGCGCCGGTTTCAGCGACGGCAGCAACGGTGTCGGGTCCAGTTTCGAGACACTGAATTTCGGTTCCAATCAGGGGACCTGGTATGTGCAGGGAAGCCTTTCCCATCTCGATCGGGACTTTTCGCAGATGTCCGGACAGTTCAGGCCGACGACGTACGAGAACGGAGGAAAGCGTGACAATTCAAAGTCCAGGGACCTGAATGGCGGATTGAAGATCGGCTACACGCCGAACGGTACGGACGAATACACCATCGCCTTCAACGGTATCAGCGCCGCGAAGGGCGTTCCCGTCTATACCGGCACGAACCCGTCGAATACGGCCAGGTTCTGGAAATACGCAGATTGGGACAAATCGAGCATCTACTACATCGGCAAGACGGCCATGGGAAGCAGGAGCTGGTTGAAAACGAAGGCCTATTACGACGGTTACTACAACGTCCTGGACAGCTACGACGATGCCACCTACACGACGCAGAAGAAAAAATCATCGTTCACCAGCGTCTATGACGACAAGACCTTCGGGGCGTCGGTCGAACTGGGTTCCGAGATCGCGCAGCACGATACCCTCAAGTTTGCACTTCACGAAAAGCATGACATGCACCGGCAGTACAACGTCGGACAGACGCCGCAGAACTTCGAGGACAATACCTTCTCGATCGCAGCCGAAAATACCCTTGCGGCGACGGGGGAGGTCAACGTCATTCTCGGGGTCAGGCAGGATTTCCGCAGCACCATCAGGGCACAGGACCTGAACTCCACCACGAATGCGATCTCCTCGTTCCCACTTGACAACAATTCAGCCGCCAATTACCAGCTTGCCGTTGTCGGGCATCCGGGAGAAAATCAGGAGCTGACAGGATACGTGGCGAGGACGACCAGGTTCCCCACCCTGAAAGACCGTTACTCCTACCGTTTCGGAAGCGCCCTTCCCAATGCGCAGCTTGCTCCTGAGAAAAGCTGGAACTTCGGTATCGATTACTCCTTCAGGCCGGCCGACAAGCTGAAAATCATGACCTCGGTCTACCTGGACAAGCTGACCGACGTCATCCAGCAGGTCAATAACGTCGCGTACGTCAACAGTATCTGGGTCTACCAGTTCCAGAACACCGGGAAAGCGACCTACAAAGGCTTCGAAAGCTCTGCCGAATGGACACCGGAAAGCTGGCTGAAGGCAACCGGAGGCTACAGCTTTATTGACCGGAAAAACGACAGCAACCAAGGGATTCTGTTCACCGACGTGCCGAAGCACAAGCTCAACGGATCGCTGCAGTTTCTGCACAGCCGCAAGACCTGGGGCCTGGTCGAGGCCGAGTACAACTCGAAGCGCTACAGCACGAGCGACGGGCTTTACACGGCAGGCGGATATGGCCTGATCAACCTGCGAGGGAGCGTCGGCCTTGGCCATTCGCTGTCGGTGAAGGCGTCGGTCGAGAATCTTTTCGACCGGAACTACCAGGTTGCGGAAGGATATCCTGAACCCGGAAGGACCTACGTGGTTTCGATGGGTTACGATTTTTAACCATGGGGCAACTGTCTTCGTCGGTCCGGCCTCATATCGTCCCTCGACAAGAGGCCGGGCCGATCGTCGACAAGGATTTATCTGACTGATGGAAGTATCAAATCAACGTACAAGGAGGAGCAATGAGAAGAATGAAAAAAAGAGTTTACGGTGCACTTTTCTGCGCCCTTACCATGGTCGGAGCGCCGTTAGCCTCCAATGCCGCGCCTGCATCTCCGAGTGGAACGGTGACGGTATCCGGGCTCGTAGAGCATCCGCTGACACTGACCGTGGACTCCCTCAGGAAGATGCGAGTCGTTGAAAAGGGAAAGACAAACATCGTCTGTGATTCAGGCGAAACGAAGCATGCCCTGAAAAGCTTCAAAGGGGTGCTGCTTCGTGACGTTCTCGATTCGGCGAAGGTCTCCGTCCCGAACCCGAGGCGGAGGGGCGAGTACTATGTGCTCGTGCGCGCTTCGGACGACTACAACGTGCTCTACACCTGGAACGAGCTCTGCTATGGAGTAGCAGGCGAGGAGACCTGGCTGGTGTTCGAGGAGAACGGACGCCAGATAGGCGAGGATGGACCGTTCGTGGTTTTCTGCGACAACGACCGATCGAACGGCCCCCGGCATGTCAAACTGGTAAAGAGCATCGAGGTTGGAAAGGTGGGGCCTGCAGACAGATGACTTTCGGATGCCCCGCCTGCCCGTCTCCTGTGCAATTGCAGGCCATACTCGTGTTTTTTCGCATGTTCACGGCGGCAAGGACATCCGGGCGGGGGCATCCGATTATTTAACAGGGATTTCCCGTGGTTGTGATTGGAATTAGAGCGCCGTTCTTGTAAGATGCAGGCGGCATTGATGCGGAATTTCCGGGAATAATTTCAGAAAGTTGAATTGGGTTCTGTTATCGGAAAAGCTGTAAATTTCCAACAGCAAGTTACCTTTTCACTGAATCGTAGGTGAAACAGCTGGTAACAAAACTATGGATTAATTAGGCTTAAACAGCCCGTTCTGGCGGAGTGAAAATGGGTGCTCTGAGTCTAGCTTTGCCAGTTAAACTCGCTTTGCATATTTCTTATACGGTTTTTCGAAGCTTTCCTCTGAGCCTGCCTCCTGTTAACTTTATTGATCGGAATTATGCTCGACGAAAATAATTACGGTTACCTGAATTTTGATGAGGATGGTATTTCTTATGGATTTTGGCATTGTGAGTTAAATCATATTGAAAGCATATCCATTTATCCTATAAGGCGAAAAACAAAAGAAGTTTATGGAAATATATTTTTTCAACTCATACGAATAATAAATAAACTGTCTGGGCTTGCCATATTTTCTATTATTTGGAAAGTGTTTGGTTTTTGGATTTTTGACATTTTGGGGTATTCAGATACACTTTTTATCAAGTTGCACGACTGGTGTATGACGATAAAATTAAAGGAGGGTATCACGCTAAAAACAGATATTGGGATGGAGTCCTGTATATCGGTAAGGGCGAGTAGAAAGGAACCCCTGGAAAAGGTTAAGAACTATGTGGATAATTATTTTGCGGGGAATGAACAGCTTTGGGGAGGGTCAGTTAGGCTATAATCAGTTGCTTCACCAAGTGATATATCCAAAAGCAAAAAGCTATAGATAGCCGTTTCATCTTCTCTGAGAATATTTGGTATTATTTAATAGGCCGAGATTGATTATTATGATAAAATGAAAATGAATATTGAGGAATGAGAACGAGTCAAGGGAGATGTTATGCCGTGAGGATTACGGTATGATGCTCAAGGAACTTTGTGTCATATGATTTTATTTTGCTTGACGAGGCTCGATATTTCAGGATGATGAGGATCGATCAGAATCTGTACCTCGGCTTTGTGTACAGTGAACCTGATGCTTCTAAACTTATTAAGTGACGTTTCTGAGTCAAGCCGGGAAGCATTTCAGAACAGAGTTTTTCGAGGAGCCTTGATGTCTAATATGTCTAATATGATTTTTGATTGCTAACCAAAAGACTGGCAGCAGCTTGAAGAAATGGTGGATTCTGCATTTTTGGAAATGGGCTAACATAGTCGGTACAAGGTTCCTCTGGGATGCGAGGTTACCCTCCGTGACGTTGTTCCGTATCCATAAAAACTCATTTCAAAATTCAATACTTATCTACCAGATAATCGCGGTATCAGTCTTTTTCTGCCTTTAGCCTAGCCTTCTGAACGCCGAAGCCTTGATGGCGGCGAAGATGATGACACCCGGGGCTATCCCGAGCTCTTCGGCTGCCGTACGGACGATCTCGGCGACGAGCCGTTTGCCGCCTGATTCAAGCACCACGCCGTTCCGTCCATCTGATTCGAACAGTTCTGCGACCCTGCACTCGAGCAGGTTACGGGCGCTGATCGCCTCCGGGTGGTTCTTGAACAGGATGATATCCCGCGAAGAGAGTTCGAACAGCGACTCGCCGTGATCGTTTCCGTCTGAAACGATCAGGTGGCCCTGTCCCCACGGGTAGTGGTAAAGGCCATCCCGCAGGAGGGGATCGCCCAGGCGCAGCAGGTTGAGATAGCCCCTGGGGCTTCCGACCATGTTCGTACGGGCTATCTGATCCGGCGTCGAGACTCCGGCCAACTCACCTTTCGCAACCACCAGGACATCGTCGGCCATCAGCTGCATTTCGGTGATCGAATGCGAAATGAAGAGGTACGGGATCCGGAACTCTTCGCTGACGCTTTTCAGATAGGGGATGATCTGGTAGCGGAGCGAATCGTCGAGTGCCGAGAGCGGCTCGTCCATCACGAGCAGGCGCGGGTTGGCCAGCACGGCCCTGCCGAGGGCCACGCGCTGCTTTTCACCGCCCGAGAGGTTGTTGACGCCGCGCTGGAGGAGGTTCTGCAGGTTCAGCACCTCGATGATCGCTTCCGGCCGGATCTTGCGGTGTTCCGGTCGGCATCTCCGGTATCCGTAGAGCAGGTTCGCCTTTACCCCGAGATGCGGGAAGAGCATCGCCTGCTGGAAGACGATGGCGATACGGCGCTGTTCCGGTGTGAGGTTGATCCGGTCACGGCTGCTGAAGAGCGTCGTGCCGTCGATGCGGAGTTCGCCCCGATCAGGTGCCAGGAGGCCGGCGATCAGGTGGACGAGGGTAGATTTGCCGCTTCCCGAATCGCCGAAAATGCCGATCCGGTCTCCAGTGAGGCTGGTTTCCATCCGGAGCGAGAAGCTGCCGAGTCGCTTTTCAACATCGATGTCCAGCCTCATGCGCTCCTCCCGTTCTCGAGCTTTTTGCCGATCACCTCGTGCAGCAGAAGGATCGCGACCGACAGGGTGACCGAAACCGCGCAGAGCGAGAGGGCCATCGAGGTGCCGGTTGGGGAACTGGCGTAGTCGTAGATGGCCAGCGGTATGGTCTGGGTAAGGCCGGGAATGTTGCCTGCCACGATGATCGTCGCTCCGAACTCCCCGAGGCTCCTGGCGAACATGAGCGACGATCCGGCGACCATGCCCCTGAAGGAGAGCGGCAGGACGATGGTGGCGAGCGTGTCGTACCAGGCGGCGCCGAGGCTCCGTGATGCCTGAATGAGCTGGCGGTCGATCGACTCCATGCCGAGCCGGATCGAGCGTACCAGCAGGGGAAATCCGACGGTCGCCGATGCGACCACGGCCGCCTTCCAGGTGAAGATGAATTCGATTCCTGCCGACCTCAGTGCGGCGCCGGCCCAGCCGTGCCGCCCGAAGAGAAGCAGCAGGAAATAGCCGATGACCACCGGGGGTAGGGTGAGCGGAAGGTTCACCAGCACTTCGAGCAGCACCTTGCCTCGGAAGTTCCTGAACACCATGAACCATGCCGTCGCAAAGCCGAACGGGAGGGAGAGCGCGGTCGCACAGACAGCGATCTTCATCGAAAGGCCTATGGCCGTAAGGTCCTGTGGTGAAAGACTCATGGTGTTCCCGGTCAGGTTACTTCAGCTCGAAGCCGTATTTCTTGAGAATGGATTTTGCTTCGCTCTCTTTCAGCCATGATATGAACGACTTCGCATCGGCGTTTTTCGTTCCGCTCACGGTGAGCGCCATCGGGTAGACCACCCTCGAATAGAGGTTTGCCGGCACGACGAAGAGGATTCTGGCCTTTTTCGCCTGCAGGGCGTCCGTGCGGTAGACGAAGGCGCCGTCGACCTCTCCCATCTCGGCATAGGTGAGGCACTCCCTGACGTCCTTGGCCATGACCAGTTTCGAGGCAAGCTTCTGGTCGACTCCAGACTTCTTCATGGCCTCAGTGGCGTATTCGCCGGCAGGCACGCTCTTCGGGCTGCCGATGGCGATCTTGTCGAGCCCTGCAAGCTCCTTCATGCCGCTGACCTTTTTCGTGGTCGTGCCGGCAAAGACGAGCACGTTGTAGGCGAAGTCCGTCCGGCTTGCAGGGTCGATCAGGTTTTTGTTCTTCAGGTAATCCATCCACTCGGTGCTCGCCGAAATGAAGATGTCGGCCGGTGCGCCGTTCTCGATCTGCCCGGCGATGGCGCCCGAGGCTCCGTAGTTCTTCACGAACGTGGTGCCGCCATGCGTCGCCGTGTACTTGTCCGACATTTCGTTGATGGCCTCCTTGAGGCTCGCAGCGGCAGAGAGGTTGATCTGGGCCGCCTTTGCAGGCAACGCCGCAATCGAGAAGGCGAAGAGCGAGAGCACTATGCGCGAACAAAGGCTTTTAGCGGATTTCATGGCGATCAGGGTTTTTGTTTGTGGTTGATGACTGCTGAGATGTCTGAAGGCTTGCCGAAATAGACCGAGGAGAGCACGATGATGTCGATGCCCGTCGAGGAGTATGCGGCAGCGTTGTCGACGTTGATGCCGCCTGCTGCCGAGATGGCGGTTCCCGGAGATGTCCGGCGGATTTCGGCGACGAGCGCGGCAAGTTCGGGAACAGGCATCTTGTCGACCTGGACGACGTCGACCCCGGACTTCGCGATCAGGAGCGCGTCATCGTAAGTATCGGCTTCGACGATGATCTTGTGTTCAGGCGCTCTCTTTTTCAGGGAGGATATGGTTTCCAGAAAGGGTTCGATCCCTCCCAGGAATACGGTGTGCTGTCTGAAGACGAGAATCGATTCGGAGAGCCCGAGGCGATGCGGCATTGCGCCACCGGCCATGATCGCCTTCATGGCGATTTTCCTGGTACCGGGAAATGATTTGCGCGTGGTTACGACGGCAATATCCGGATTCATGGCGCGGGCCTTTTCGACGATCGTAGCCGTTCTTGTCGCGATGCCTGAGGCGTACTCGAGGAGGTTCAGCGCCACCTTCCATCCCGCATGCAGTGCGGCAGCCGACCCTGCCGCCTGCAGGAGGAGTGTGCCGGCCCCGACGGCAGTTCCCGATGGCAATGCGAAGGAGACCTTCGCACCGCACTTCCCGAGGACTTTTCCAGCCTCTTCGGTGCAGCAGGCGACTGTCTTTTCGCGCGATGTGAAGGAGATGGTTCCCTCCTCGTCGCCGATACCGAGCAGGCTCGTCGTCAGATCGCCATAGGGCATATCCTCTTCGATGAAGCGGTCCAGATCGTTGTCAGGAATCAGATAGGGCATGTCAGTCTAGTGCAGTCGTTATGTCGGATCCTCCATATCGTCGATCGCGTCGACGATGCTTTCATGTCATTTACAGGTTTTTTGAAGGAAGACGCCTGCAATGGAGGGAAAGGGATTTATTTTGGAACCTTGGCAATTTCTCAATAATAACCTAAATAAATAAGGTTAAATAATCTTAACACCTAAGATTATCAATTATATCCCGAAAAGCCAAATTAATTTTATTACGAAAAAGTCGGTTCCTGTTTTGGTTGCGTTATGTTTATCTGAATATAACGAAAACTTTATTTATTAACCATCAACGTTCCGTTCATGATGCTCTTTGACATTTCCGGTCATCCGGCGGCAAGGTTTAGTTTGTTTGGATTTCTTATCGTATATTTACGATGAACTAAATTAAGAGCGATGAAGAGATCCATGGCAGCTGTGCCATACAGCAAGGAGGAGGAGGAACTCGCCCTTGTTGCGAAGGCGCTTTCCCATCCCGTGAGGATCAAGATCCTGAAACTGCTTGCCGGCGAGTCCTGCTGCTTCACCGGAGAGCTAACCGGAGTCATTCCCATGGCGCAGTCGACCATTTCCCAGCATCTCAAGGCGCTGCTCGAAGCCGGCCTCATCCAGGGCGCGATCAATCCGCCGAAGGTACGTTACTGTATCAACAGGGAGCGGATGCGGATGGCACAGGAACTCTTCGGGAGCTTGTTCGATGAGACTCAATGCAGGAAATCCTGCTGCTGATTTTCATTTTATTTATGATAAATCGTTCATTTGCGATAAACAAAAAACAAGGGGTAACACCAGATGAAAACGGTCAAAATTCTCGGAAGCGGCTGTGCGAAGTGCAACCAGCTTGCGGATGCGGTCAAGTCAGTCATCGAAGCGGAGGGCATTGAGGCGGTTCTTGAAAAGGTCGAGGATATCCAGCAGATCGTCGCGTACGGCGTGCTGTCGACACCTGCTCTCGTGGTTGACGGTAAAGTGCTCTGTTCGGGGCGAGTGCCTTCGAACGACGAAATCAGGGAGATGCTGACGGCAAAACCGCACTCCTGCTGTTGCGGCGACCATGCGAATGGCACCGGACGGCACAACGGAACCTGCTGCTGAGCTGATGGGGGAGGTCCGGGCAGATGGCGGCCTGAAGTCGCCAGCCGCAGGATGGGCGGCGGGGCTTGTCGTCTCCGCTGCGCTCTGGGCGTATACCTATCTGCACCTGGAAGAGGCTGCCGATTTTCTTGTCGGCCTGTTCGGTTTGAGCAGGGCAACCTCTTTCGGCGAGGCACTCCGTTTTTTCCTGTACGAAGCGCCGAAGGTGCTGCTGCTGCTGGTCGCCGTCGTATTCCTGATGGGGGTGGTCCATACCTTTATCTCAGCCGAACGCACCAGGGCACTGCTTTCCGGAAGGAGGGAGGGGGTCGGCAACCTGATGGCTGCGGCGCTCGGCGTCGTGACGCCGTTCTGCTCCTGCTCGGCCGTGCCCCTGTTCATCGGTTTCCTGCAGGCCGGCGTACCCCTGGGCGTCACCTTTTCGTTCCTCGTGTCGGCGCCGATGGTCAACGAGGTTGCCCTTGCGCTGCTTTTCGGCATGTTCGGCTGGCGGGTGGCATTGCTCTACATGGCGATGGGGCTCATGGTCGCTGTCGTCTCAGGAGTCGCGATCGGAAAGCTGAAGATGGAGAGGTATCTCGAGGAGTGGGTGCAGCAAATCCAGAACAGCGCGTCTGTCGATGATTACGAAGCTGAATCCCTCTCCTGGCCGCGACGTTTCAGCGGGGGAGCCAGGCATGTGCGGGAGATCGTCGGTCGTGTATGGCTCTACATCGTCATCGGCGTCGGATTGGGTGCAGGCATCCACGGCTATGTCCCCCAGAACTTCATGGCTTCGCTCATGGGGCGGGACGAGTGGTGGGCCGTGCCGGTCGCCGTACTTATAGGTGTGCCGATGTACTCGAACGCCGCAGGCATCCTGCCGGTGGTCGAGGCTCTTCTCGGCAAGGGCGCCGCTCTGGGTACGACAATGGCCTTCATGATGAGCGTCATCGCGCTCTCCGCCCCGGAAATGATCATCCTCAGAAAGGTGCTCAAACCCCGCCTGATCGCCGTATTTGCCGGCGTTGTGGCCACAGGCATCATGATCGTGGGGTACCTTTTCAATCTGCTGCTCTGAACTTCCTCTGCCGGTAAATCTGCCTCCCTCTCCCTCGACGGCGTCGCGAGGGGCGTTCTTGATGAATTGCATGCCGATAGGATACCGTCATTCGGGGCTTTTTTGTTATACTTGAGGAGGTTCGAATCCGGTTGTCAACCGGGTCTGAACTTACCGGAAAGCAAATTCCTGAAGCAGAACGAAACCCTGGCCGATGGCTGAAACGATCCTCCGTCTCGAAGGCATCCGCAAGGAGCTCGAACTTTCAAGAGATGTCCGGCAGACGATCATTCCCAACCTGTCGCTCGAAATTTTCAAGGGTGAGTTCGTGGCCATCACCGGTCCATCCGGATCGGGGAAATCGACCCTGCTCTACATCATGGGAGGTCTCGACAAACCGACCTTCGGCCGGGTCTGGCTGGACGGTCAGGATATCACGGAAACCGGGGAAGCGGAGATGACCGAGATCAGGAACGAGAAGATCGGCTTCATCTACCAGTTCCATTTCCTGCTGCCCGAGTTCAATGCGGTGGAGAATGTGAGCCTGCCTATGCTGATCCGCCGGAAATACACGCGAAAAGAGATCCGCGATCGGGCGATGAAACTGCTCGATGTGGTCGGACTGGAGAACAAGTACACCAACAAGCCGAACCAGCTTTCCGGAGGCCAGCAGCAGCGTGTGGCCATCGCCAGGGCGCTGGCCAACGAACCGAAGGTGCTGCTCGGCGACGAACCGACCGGAAACCTCGATACGAAGTCGGCGGACAATGTCTATCAGCTGTTTGACCGGCTCAACAGGGAGCTGTCCCAGACGGTGATCGTCGTGACACACGACGAAGATTTCGCCAACAGGGCGAAACGACGCATCCACCTCGTGGACGGCATGATCGCAAGCGATTCGCTCATGAATCATGCGGCCGAGGCATGAACCCATCGCCAACACCATCCATGCTCGAACAGATCAGGCTTACGCATCCCCTCGTCTACGGCAACTTCAGCGCTATCGAAGGCGGCGAGGAGCATCTCCGGGCACTCCTGGCGATCGACCGCTACTGGGAGCAGCTCGACTGCCCGGTGCCGGAGGTGGTCAGGGAAGGGGAGCGGCCTGCTGCGGAGGCGGAGCTCTCGGGCAGCTTTGACATCCTCTATGCCGGAGGCACGCTCGGCATGCTGCATGCGGCCGTCATGGCGAAACGTTACGGGTACCGGGTGCTGGTGATCGACCGCGGCGAACCCGCGCGCTCGACCCGTGACTGGAATATTTCGCGGAGCGAGCTGCATCGCCTGGCCGATACCGGCGTTTTCACCATCGAAGAGCTCGATTCGTTCATTCTGAGGAGCTACAGGACCGGATGGGTGGAGTTCCACGTACCGGAGGCCCGCCGGAAGCGACTGTTCATGGACGGCGTGCTCGATTGCGCCGTCGACGCCGACAAGCTGCTCGCTCTGGCCATGCGCAAGGTGCTCGAAACGGAAGGCTCGAAGGTGATGGCCCGCACCTCGTTCATCTCCTGCAGCCGCTTTGCCGACCATGTGGAGGTCGAGGCAGCGGGGCCCGATGGCAGTCAGCTCAGGTTCGGCGCGAAGGTCCTGGTCGATGCCATGGGCATCGTTTCCCCGGTGGCCATGCAGCTCAACAGGGGACAGCCCCAGACCCACGTCTGCCCGACGGTCGGTACCATCGCGAGCGGGTTCGAGGACGCCGACTACGACGTGGGCGAGATCCTGGCCAGCACCGAACCGGCCGAAATCTTCCCTGGCGGCGGCAGGCAGCTCATCTGGGAAGGGTTCCCTGCAAAGGGCGACGAGTACATCACCTACCTGTTTTTCTACGACAGCGTCGATTCGCCGAACGACAAATCGCTGCTCGGCCTGTTCGAAACCTATTTCCGCAAGCTGCCCACCTACAAGGAACCCGGTGCAGGGTTTGCCATCCATCGACCGGTCTACGGCATCATTCCTGCCTATTTCCATGACGGCGCCGGGTGTACGAGGGTGGTTTCAGACGACCGGATCCTCCTGCTCGGCGATGCGGCCTCGCTGGCTTCACCGCTCACCTTCTGCGGGTTCGGGTCGATGGTTCGCAATCTTGAACGTCTGACGTCGGGTCTCGACAGGGCACTGCGTCACGGAACCCTCGACAGGGAAACGCTTGCCGGCGTCAGCGCTTTCGAGCACAACGTGTCGTCGATGGCAAACCTCATGAAGTACATGTGCTTCGACGCCCGCACGGACGAACCCGATTTCGTCAACGAGCTCATGAACGAGGTGATGATCGTGCTTGACGCGCTTCCGCTCCGTTACCGGCAGGCCATGTTCCGGGACGAGCTGAAGCTCGACGAACTGGTCACCGTCATGCTCCGTGTGGCATGGCGTTATCCGAGGATACTGAAAGCCACCTGGGACAAGCTCGGCGTCCAGGGGTCGGTCGGGTTCCTCAGGAATCTTGCCGGCTGGGCCATGTCGCCGTCAACAAAGCACTCCTGAGCGATGGACAAGGCAAAAGCGAAGCAGGAGGCTGAACGGCTCAGGGAGGAGATCAACCGGCACAACCGCCTCTATTATGTCGAGGCAAGGCCGGTCATTTCCGATTTCGAGTTCGACAGGCTGCTCGAACGGCTCGTCGGGATCGAGAGGGAGTTCCCCGACCTGGCGACACCCGACAGTCCCTCGCAGCGGGTCGGCGGCGAGATCACCAGGGAGTTTCCGCCGGTCATCCACCGGGAGCCCATGCTCAGCCTTGCCAATACCTATTCGGTCGAAGAGGTTGCCGATTTCTGCCGTCGTGTGGAGAAGCTCGTCGAAGCCGAGGGCGGTAAAGCCCCCGAGTTCGTCGCCGAGCTGAAGTTCGACGGCGTCGCTGTAAGCCTGCTGTACCGCGACGGAATCCTGGTGCGCGGTTCGACCCGAGGCGACGGAACAAGGGGAGACGACATCACGGTCAACCTCCGGACCATTCCGACGGTGCCCCTGAGCATCGTCATGCCCGGGGGGCCTCTTTTCGGAAGTGCAGGCAGCGAGATCGAAGTACGAGGCGAGGTGTTCATGCGGAAAGAGGATTTCGGAAAGCTGAACGAAGACCGGCCCGAGGAGGATCGCTTTGCCAACCCGAGGAACGCCACTGCCGGAACGCTCAAGCTGCAGGACTCCTCTGAGGTGGCGCGCCGGAAAATGTCTTTTGTGGCTTACTTCCTCAAGGGGCTCGAAGATGAGGCCATGCCCCAGCTCCGGCGATTGCAGCAGCTTGAATCCATGGGGTTCATGACCGGCAGGAACTATCGGCTCTGCAGGGGGGTGGAGGAGATTTCGGGGTTCATCGGGGAGTGGTCCGAAAAGCGGTGGGCGCTGCCCTACGAGACAGACGGCGTGGTGCTGAAGCTGAACGACGTCTCCCTCTGGGACCGCCTCGGCGCCACGGCCAAGAGCCCGCGCTGGGCCATCGCCTACAAGTACGCGGCGCAGCAGGCCAGGACCGTGCTGCGGGACGTGGTGTTCCAGGTCGGCAGGCTGGGCACCATCACACCGGTTGCCGAGCTTGTGCCGGTGCGTCTTGCCGGTTCGACCGTGTCACGTTCCACACTGCACAATTTCGACGAGATCGATCGGCTCGGCGTCCGGATCGGCGACCATGTCACGATCGAAAAGTCCGGGGAGGTCATTCCCAAGGTGGTTGCGGTGGTGCTCGACGAACGCCCGCCCGGCACCGTCGCCATCGATGTGCCGGAGGTGTGCCCTGCATGCGGTGCCTCGCTCGTGCGTCCCGAAGGGGAGGTCAGCTTCTACTGTCCCGACGAATCGGGATGCCCGGCCCAGAAACGCGGCCGCATCCTGCATTTCGCCTCCCGCAACGCCATGGACATCCAGAACCTCGGCGAATCGCTCGTGGCACAGCTCGTCGACCGGGGCATGATCGACGATCCCGGCGACCTGTACCGACTTACCGGAGAGCAGCTTGAAAGCCTTGAGAGGATGGGGGCGAAATCGGCCGGCAACCTCCTGGAGGCGCTCGCCGAAAGCAGGAAACGCGGCTATGAACGATTGCTCTATGCCCTCGGCATCCGGCATGTCGGTCGTGCCACGGCAAGGGAGCTCGCCCAGGCCTGCCCATCCCTCGAACGCCTGCGCGAAACCGGGGAGGAGGAGCTGGCCGCCGTGCCGGATATCGGCCCGGTGATTGCCCGGAGCATCAGGGAGTACTTTGCCCGTCCCTGGGTGAACGACATGATCGCCAGGCTTGCCGAAGCCGGGTTGCCGTTGCAGGCAGAGGCGCCGAAATCGCTCGTGAACCGCAATTTCGAGGGGCTCAGCGTGATTTTCACCGGCGGACTCGAACGCTACGACCGCCAGGCAGCATCGGAACTGGTGCTCGAACGTGGGGGGCGAGTCGTCACCTCGGTGAGCAAAAAGACCGGACTTGTGGTGGCAGGCAGCGATGCCGGCAGCAAGCTCGACAAGGCACGGAAGCTCGGCGTCAGGGTGATCGGCGAAGATGAGTTCGAAGCCATGCTTTAGTCACCTCTGAAAAGCTTTTGCGCGATTCGATTGCTGCATTGGGTGGTGCTCGAAATCCTTCCCGACTTCTCGGGATACGCTCCGGTTTCTGCGCTCCATCCGCCTTGCCTCGAACCAACAGTGATGCGCGAATTCCCACTAAATATTCTAATTCATGGATGCGAAATACAGGGTGGCGATCTTCGGGTCGGCAAGGATCAGCGAAGGGGACGAGCAGTACCGGGATGTCTACGCCATCGCCAAGGGGCTGGCTGCTGAAGGTTTCGATATCGTGACAGGCGGGGGTCCTGGCCTGATGCAGGCGGCCAACTCCGGCTCGAAGAGCGTTACCAACGGGGGGAAGTCGATCGGGCTCAACATCAAGCTGGCGAGCGAACAGCATTCGAACCCCTTCCTCGACATCAAGGCGGAGTTCGAGCGCTTCAGCAACCGTCTCGATACCTTCATGGCAATTACCGATGCGGTGGTCGTGGCCCCGGGCGGAGTCGGGACCCTGCTCGAATTCTTCTACACCTGGCAGCTCGTGCAGGTGCAGCAGATCTGCGAAACACCGATCATCCTCTACGGCGAGATCTGGACCGGACTGCTGCAGTGGCTCGAAACTGAGGTCATGGGCAGGAATCTCTTCGACAGGAGTGACATGCACATGATCTTCCATGTCCTGGAACCCTCCCAGGTGGTCGACCTGATCGTCAGGATCCACAAGGACCGGCCGGAGTCCGATCACGTCTGCACCAATTACTCCCGGTACCGGGGAGACCTTCCGGGACTTGCGTTCCCCTGAACCGGACAACCAACTGATTGCAAAAGGCATCATGGAACAGAAACTCCAGGAGATCCTCGGCAAGGCCATCCCGCTGACGCAGGCCATGGGCATTATCGTCGAGCGATACACCGGTAAGGAGCTGACGATCGTCGCGCCCCTTGCCAACAACTTCAACCACCTCGGCACGGCGTTCGGCGGCAGCCTGTACATCGCGGCCGTACTCTCCTCGTGGGGCCTCCTCTACCTGAGGCTCAGGGAGGCAGGCGTCAAGGGGAGCATCGTGATCCGCAAGGGGAACGTCGAGTACCTTCGGCCTGTCACCGGGGATATCGTCGCGACCGGCACCATGCCCTCCGATGAGGTTTTCGGGGAGTTTCTCGGCACCTACAGCCGGACAGGCAAGGCCAAAATGGTCATTCATGCGGTCATCAACGCCGAAGGGGGTGTGGCGGTGAAGTTCGAAGGCTCGTTCGCGCTGGTGAGGTGAACCGATACCCCTATTTCGTGGCGATGTAGAGTATCGAGGTCTCGAACGTCATCGGATGGTATTCGGCCTTCCTGAATCCGGCCTTTTTCAGAATCGACGTGAAGGCCTCGGTCTGCGGGAACTGTTCCACCGAGTTCGGCAGGTAGTCGTAGGCGAAGGAGGATTTGCTGAACAGGCCGGCGATCTTCGGCAGCACCTTTTTGAAATAGATCAGGTAGAGGCTTTTCATGACGGCATTGCGCGGGATCATCGGCTCGATGATCAGGGCGCAGCCGCCCGGCTTCAGCACGCGCTGGAACTCGCGCATGCCCTGTTCGAGGTTCTCGAAGTTCCTGACGCCGAAACCTGCGCTGACCGCGTTGAAGCTCGAATCGCTGAAAGGCAGTTTTTCAGCGAAGCCTTCGATGAATTCGATCGACGGGTACTTTTTCCGGGCGATGGCCAGCATTTCGGGTGAAAGGTCGAAGCCCGTGACTTTTGCTCCGGGTATCTTCGCCATCGAGGCTGCAAGGTCGCCGGTTCCGGTCGCCACGTCGAGGATTTTCGGCTCGCGGACCGCAGACAGGAGCTTCCTGGCCTTCGATGAGGCCGTAGCACGCCAGTAGTTGTCGATGCCGAGGCTGAGCAGGTGGTTGAGGAAGTCGTACGTTGGCGCCACCTCGTCGAACATGGTCCTGATCGATGACCGCGACTTTGACTGGATCAGGGACTTTGCGGTTTCTTTTGAACTGCTCATCGGGGGTCAGCTTTTTTTGCCGTAAACATCTTCGGGATTGAACATCAGGGTGTCGCAGATCTCCATCGATGTTCCGTCCTTCGTGCTCCTGAAGAAACAGGAGTGGTAGCCGACGTGGCATGCTCCGCCTTTCTGGGAAACCTTGAGAAGCAGGGTGTCGCCGTCGCAGTCGATCAGGATGTCGTGCACCTCCTGCATGTTTCCGGAAGATTCGCCTTTCAGCCAGAGCTGCTTCCTGCTGCGGCTCCAGTAGCAGGCTTTCTTCTTCTCGATGGTCATTTCGAGGCTCTGGCGGTTCATCCAGGCCATCATCAGTACCTTGCCGGTCTCATGGTCCTGCACGATGGCGGGCACCAGCCCTTTCTCGTCGAACTTCACCGTTTCAAGAAAGCTCTTCTGCAAATCTTGATTCTCGCTCATTGAAGATGTAGATTAGAATTTTTTACCGGACTGCTCCGGACAGGATGTCCGGTCGGCGAAAGTTTTTAAAGATTGACAAAAATATGGAAAAAGCAAGGTTGCATCCCATAAAAAGTGGCAACCGGTCAAAACCGCTTCCTGATCACGCTTCCGGTATGCTGCTCCAGCCTTTCGAATTCCGCCCCTCCTCCGCCCGGCTCATGACGGCGAAGCCTCCTGGTCGGCTTTCAATCCTAATCCCCTGACCTCATGCAGAACCTGCAGAAAATGCTCCCCAGGTACTCGATAGCGCTTGCTTTGGTGCTCGCCGCTACTGTCGGATACCTGCTCACCAGGGGAAACACCGTGAACGTCGAGGCCAGCAGGGTCACACGCGCCGAGCTGGTCGAGGCGGTGTATGCCACCGGTTACGTCGAAGCCGAGAAGGTGGCCAGCCTCAGCTCAGAGCTTTCCGGTACGGTGCGCTCGATAGGCGGGCTCGAAGGTCAGCGCGTCAAAAAAGGCCAGGCCATCATCGAGTTCGACAGCGAGCAGCCAGGGCTCCTGGTCCGGGAGGCACGGGCGGCGGTCGCCGAACAGCAGGCCCTGGCGACCGAAAACGACATGAAGCTGGAGAGGAACCGCCGCCTTTTCAAGGACGGTGCCGTATCCCGCCAGCAGCTCGACGAGGCCCAGCGGAACAGCAGCCAGGCAGGAGAGATGCTGAGCCAGCGGCGCCTGCAGCTCAAGGGCAGGGAGGACGACCTGAAAAAGCTGACGGTCAGGGCCCCCTTCGACGGCATCCTCACCCTGCAGAACGTGAAGGCCGGGGACCATGTGAACCTCAATACGACAGTAGCTTCGGTGACCGACACGAACAACTATCAGGTGACCGTCGAGGTCGACGAGCTCGACGTCCCCAGGCTCAGGACGGGACTTCGGGCGGTCATCGCTCTGGACGCCATGCCCGAGAAGCGTATCCAGGCGACGGTAGTCCGTATCGTACCCCAGACCGACCGGGTCACGAAGACCTCCCGGGTCTACCTGCGGTTCGATGAGCCGGTATCCTCAGTGCAGGCGGGGATGACCGCAACGGCCAACATCATTTACAATACCAGGAAAGGTGCGCTGCTCGTGCGAAAAAGCTCGGTTTTCCAGGAGGAGCGAAAGGACTATGTCTGGAAAGTCGACGGCGGCAAATTGAGGAAGCAGCCGGTCAGGACCGGAGACAGCGACCTTACTTTTGTCGAGGTGGTCGGCGGGCTGAAGAGCGGCGACATGGTGGTCGTCTCTCCCGAGGAGCGGTTCCGCGAAGGGATGGAAGCAAGGATTGTCGTTGGCCGCAAGGCAAAATCCTGATCGGCCGGCCGGTATCGCCATGCCACCAAGGAAAAAAGTCGCCGTCATCCTGGCTTCGCACGGCGAGGCCGAGACTGCAGGATTCATCGAGAATTACCGGGTGAGCCTGCACACGCTTGCCCGGGCTTCCGAGGTCATGCGCATTCCGGTTCCCTTGCAGCACCTCATCTCGTTCAGCTCCTCGCTGAAGAAACGGATGCGAAATGCTCCCGGGTCAGGCGGCTCTCCACAGAACCCGGTCACCCGCACCCAGGCGGCACTGCTGCAGCAGCATCTCGACCGCCATCCATCCGCTTCGGCCATCGAGTTCGATGTGCGTGCGGCCTATTCCGCTTCCAGTCCATCTGTCGAGCAGGTGCTTGCCGACACGATGGGACATGACGGCCAGGTCGTCGTGCCCATGGCCCCCGTCGACAACAGCCTCAGCTGTGGTTTCCTGTGCGGGCATATCGCCGGCGCCTATCCGTCCGGGGCGCTCCACCGGGTGAAGGTGATCGGCCGTCTGTGGACCGATGAAGCACTGTATCGTCTCTATCTGGGCCATCTTTTCGAGGAGGGGAGGCAGCTCCCGGGAGCTGGCGGCCGCGGCAACGCGCTGCTGCTGCTCTTCCACGGCACCCTTGTCAGGGACAGCAACGGAGAGCCGCCCCGTTTTCATACCGGTTTCGAGGAGACGGCCTCTTTCGCCCGGGAGCTGGTTTCACGCATCATGGCGGACAGGCGAAATCCCTGGGATGCGGTGCGAGTGGCTTACCTGAACCACGATGTCGGCGGTGAGTGGACGAAGCCGTCGTTCGAAGAGGTCTGCCGGACTCTCGCCGCCGGGGGATCCGGTCACGTCTCGCTGTTTGCCGCCGGTTATTTCTCTGACGGCAACGAGACGATTCACCGGGCAGATGCGCTCGCCGGGCTCGAGTCCGGGTTACAGGTCGAGTCGATACCCTGCCTGAACGATTCGCCGGCATTTGCAGGATATCTTGCCGATCGTGTCGCCGGGGGGGCCGCCCAGATCCTCGGCTTTTCAGGACAAGCGGCCGACGATGGCGCGAGATTTCCCTAAAGAGTCTATATTGAAAAACGGATGCTGCTTAATGCGGGTGCGCCTGCAAGCCTGCCTTCGATATTTCTGAACACTGTCCCTGCGACCCCGTTTCCGTAACGGGATCGCAGGGACCAACCGACAAGGACACCACCATTATGGAGCACAGCAAGGATACGATAGCAATGCTCATCGACGCGGACAACTCCCCCAGCGACAAGATCGATTTCATCCTGGCCGAGCTGGCCAAATACGGGGTGGTGAACATCCGTCGGGCCTATGGCAACTGGAAGAGCCGCTCGCTCAGCGGTTGGGAGGACAAACTGCACGATTACGCGATCCGTCCGATCCAGCAGTTTGACTACACCAAGGGCAAGAACGCCACCGACATGGCCATGACGATCGACGGCATGGACCTGCTCTACGGCAGCAAGCTAGACGCCTTCTGTATCGTATCGAGCGACAGCGATTTCACCCCGCTCGTGATGCGCATCCTCGCCGAGGGGCTGCATGTCTACGGTTTCGGGCAGAAATCGACCCCATCCCCGTTCGTCAACGCCTGTTCGACCTTCCTCTACCTCGAATCTGTCGGCGTCCAGGAGAAATCGAGGAGTGACGGCAGTCGGCGCAAGTCGAGCCACGAGCTCAAGAGTGACGGCAAGCTGCTGACCCTGATCGGCAACGCCATAGACAGTGCACAGGAGGAGGACGGCTGGTCGAACCTCGCCAAAATAGGCAAGAACATCTCCAACCAGGCGTCGTTCGATCCGAGGAACTACGGTTTCAAGCGCCTCTCCGACCTGATCCGTTCCATCGACCTGTTCGAGTTCGAGTTCCGGAACAAAAACTCCGAGCTGTTCATCCGCGACAGGCGCAAGGCACGGAGGCCCGAGCAGGGCTCGGGCGAGTCCGAGACGTCGCCGGCGTCCACTGAGCAGGTCCGTCACGCACACGCGCGCCCCGAGCATGCCCGTCCTGTACATGCACGTCCCGAGCATGTGCGCCCCGAACCTGCTCCTGCCGAGCCTGCGCGTCCAGAGCCGGTCCTTTCGGAACCGGTGAGCTCCGAACCTGCACCTTCTGAACCGGTTCGTCCCGAGCCGGTTCGTCCCAAGCCTGCCCGTCGCCAGCCTGCGCGTCCGAAGCCGGTGCGTTCCGAACCCGTGCCCGCTGAACCAGCGGCTTCCGAGCCTGCGCCGTCTGAACCTGAAGTGGTGGCGGAGCCCCAGCCCCGCCCCAAACGCAAGCCCAGGAGACCTGCACGCAAGAAGTCCGATTCCGATGCGCCCCAGTCGGCCGGAGAGGGCGCCCCTCCGGAATATATCCCGGCATCGGAGTAGCCAGGATGCTGCCGTGCGGGTAGCTCAGGAACCGTGGAAGAGGGTGCTGCGTTGAAAGACGGAACACCAACTTCCCGGCAACGACTATCCTACAGGAGCCTGCATCATGAACATTTTCGACGACATTCTCGCCGGCGTGACCAGCGTAACTTCGAGTTTATGGCCCCAGCCGGCCGCAAAGCCTGGACTGGTCGACGGTAAACTGCGCCCGAGTCCCGGCACCCCTAACTGTGTCAGCAGCGAATGCGGCAGTCCCGGCGAGCGGGTTGATCCGCTGGCCTTTTCGGGCTCGCCGGATGCGGCATGGAACACCCTCAGGCAGGTCGTATCGGAGATGGGCGGAACGGTGAGAGAGGACTCCGGCGGCTATATCTGGTCGACCTTCACGGTGCCGGTCGCCGGCTTCACGGACGATGTCGAGTTCAGGCTGGACGCTGCAGCCAGGGTTATCCATGTCCGTTCCGCCTCGCGTCTCGGCTTTTCCGACCTCGGGGTGAACCGCATGCGGGTTGAGCAACTGCGCGCCGCTTTCGCGAAAAGAAAAGGTGACGCGTAACGAGTGACGGGGGATCGGATATTCAGCTGATAGATTTTTTTATCCTTCTGACCCCGGGTTGAAACCCGGGGCAATTATTACTCTCAATGGTATCTGAGAAAACGCGCTGTCATTCTGAATGAAACGTAGCGAAATGAAGAATCCATCATTTCTTTTAAACAATAAGTTCTGGATTCTTCGCTCCACTCAGAATGACAAGAGAAGGACGACTTGCATTAAATACAATTTTCCCCATTAGTTGTCCCTGACCCCCGGGTTGAAACACGGGGCTACAGAAGACTCCTCCGTAATTCCTGCCCCAGGCTTCAGCCCGGCGGACATTCGACGTCTTGTATTCTCTTCAATTGCCCCGGACTTCAGTCACGGGGATCATGGATCAAATCCCCTCTTGTCACGAGTCACGACCCCTGCAACCGCAGCGGCAGCTCCAGTCCGTTCAGTTCGAGCAACGCCCGGTCCGACAGCAGCTCCCGGGCCGGTCCGCTTGCGACGATCCTCCCTGCGTTCATGATGCATACCGCTGTGCAGGTCTCCCAGATGAAGTCCAGGTCGTGCGATACCGTGACGGTGGTCGCGGGCAGCGTTGCGATCAGGCCGATGAGCTTGCGCCGGTTGCGCGGGTCGAGGTCGGATGTCGGCTCGTCCATCACGAGAACTTCCGGATTCATGACCATCACCGCAGCAAGCGCGGCGAACCTTTTCTGTCCGTGCGACAGGTGCGCCGGGGGCTTGTCCCTGACCTCCCAGAGTCCGAACTCCCTGAGCAGCCTTTCGGCAGAAGCTTCAGCTTCGCGACGATCCATGCCGAGGTTTGCAGGGCCGAACATCACGTCGTCGTAGACCCGTGCCGTGAAGAGCTGGTCGTCAGGGTTCTGGAACACCAGCCCGACGCATTTCCTGATGCGTTCAAGGTTTCCTGCGTTGATCTCCAGGCCGTTGACGCGGATCGAGCCCTCTCCGGGCATGAACCACCCGTTCAGGTGGTTGACCAGGGTCGATTTGCCCGCTCCGTTGGCTCCGACGATGCCGGTTGCCACTCCCCTCGGGATATGCAATATCAGGTTGTCGAGGGCCCTGGTGCCGTCAGGGTAGGTGAAGGTGATCTGGTCGATCTGGATCAAGTGGTCGCTCCGGTCTCGGTATGCATGGACGAAAATCAGAAAATGAAACGCAAGGCGATGAAAAGGATGAGGGCGAAGGCCATCGATCCAATATCCTTGCGGCCTGGCGGGGCATGGGGCCTCGAGTGCAGCGCTGCATCGAATCCGCGTGCGCTCATGGCCATATAGATGCGTTCTGCCCTCGATGTGGTCCTGATCAGGAGCGACCCGATGAGGCGCGCCGTGACGATCGGACCTTTTCCCCTGCCCCCGAACGTCCGGAGGTCGCGGGCCTTCTGGATCATGCCGGCCTCTTCGGCAAGCAGGGAGCTGTAGCGGTAGACCAGCAGGAGCTGGGTCACGAATACCTCCGGAACTCCGAGCGCCCTGAGGGCCGTGCCGAAACGGTGGAACGGGATGCAGGAGAGCAGCGACAGCATCGAGGAAAGGGTGGCCAGGGTTTTGACGACGATCACCGTGGACGAGATCATGCCGCCGGTGACAGGCACTCCGGAGATTGATGCGACCTGGGCTCGGTCGAGCAGGAGATTGCCCGCGGCCATGAAAAGAATGAACGGCGATGCGACAAGCAACCGTTTCAGGATCGGCTGAAAGGGAATGCCGGAAGCCGTGACGATCATTACGGGAACTGCAGCGAAGGCGATGACGCCTGGCAGGTCGTATTTAGGGACGGAGAGCACGAAGAGCACGAACATGATCAGAAGGAGCATGGCCGTGGTGTCGCCTACCGGAAGGGAGCATGCCGGGGATTCACCTCCCGGTAAGCGACGCCGCACGCTCATGGCTCTCCGGCCTCAGGGCGCCGTTTCCTGAGCAGGAGTCCTGCAGATGCCGCAAGCAGCAGCACCAGCATGCTTCCGGAAAGGCCGGAAACGCTGGTCCACGGATTGACCGCCAAGTCCGGTGCTCCCTCTGGAACCCCCGCCCTTCTCTCCCTGAAACCATAGTCCGGCAGCAGCGCCAGCCTCTCCTGGATGCGGGCAAGGAGGGAGTGCACGGTTCCGGGAGATGTGCGGAGCTCCTTGCTGCCCGATGTTTCGGCAACCGACCACTCAAGGCCGTCCGGGCGCGTCGATGCGAACAGCGAGAGCACTCCGCCGGTCGCCATTGCCGCGATCAGGAGTGCCGTCGTGACCAACCTGGTGCCGTTTGGTTTTGCCGTACAGGAGAGCAGGGCAGGATCGGTTCTCGCGATGAACGTCAGCACGCCCCAGGTGACCAGTCCCTCGATGACGCCGATAACGAAATGGATCGGCAGCATGAAGAGTGCGAAGGTTCCTGACGGAAGGTCCGATATGCCCGAAAACGAGGTTTGCAGCACCACCGACATTGCTCCCATAAGGAGCCCGGCTGTCGCAGCGACGATGCTTCCGACCGCAAGCCGAATCGGAGATCGGCCATCTCCAGCGATCGGCCGGTAAACAAACGGCCACGCGATGAATGCCGGGAAGATGGCGAGGTTGAAGATGTTGCAACCGAGGGCGAGCAAGCCGCCGTCCGCGAAAAAGAGCGCCTGGATGCACAGGACGGACGCAATCGTGATCAGCGCCCTCCATGGGCCCAGAAGAACGGCGAGCAGTAGCCCGCCTCCGATATGACCGCTCGATCCGGTGCCCGGGATCGTGAAATTGATCATCTGGGCGGCGAAGACGAACGCACCGAGCACCCCCATCAGGACGGTTCTGGATCCGTCGGATTCGGCGGTGATTTTTTTTGCCGACAGGCCGATCATACCGGCGCTGACCATCCAGAAAGTTCCGCCGACGACCGGTGAAAGCAGCGCGTCTGCCATGTGCATGGGTTTCTTACTCCTTTGGTTTCCGGTGTCAGAATCTCGCGGTCGCTCCGGCGAGCACGGTTGTATCGACCGAGGCATCGTTCAGCCCTTTTTTGAGCCCGATATCGAGGTCGAGATTGCTTTTCGGACTGTAGACCAGGCCACCGATCAGGAATGCCGGACTCTTCCAGGCAGACATGTTCTGGTTTGTGTCGATGCCGATGTTCGCTACAGAGCGCAGTCCGGAGGCCATGTTCAGTTCGGCGGCGAGTGATGCGTGCCAGAGATCGCTGCGTAAAGAGCCCTGGTCGATGTCGAGCCGGTAGCTGTTGTGGACGAAACCGAGATTTGCGTGCAAAGCACCCGTGCCGTTCCTTCCCGTTGCGATCAGTATCAGGCTTCCGGAGACTTCTCCGTTGCCGAATCCCTTGCCTTCATTGCCCGAGGGAAGGCTCACACCCGGCTTGACGGCGAAGCTCAGGCTTTTACTCCTGTTTTCGAGTATCCGCCACTTGAGCTGGACGCCGAAATCACCGATGCCGTTTGCTTCGCTGACGACGTTGCCGCCATCTTCGAGGCGCGACCATTGCCACGGCAGGCTTGCCGCTAGGTCGATGCCGTCCGAAAGGCCGAAGGTGACTGTCGTGCAGGCGTTGATGCTTTTCGCCCGGACAGAGGCCCCGTCCGCAGTCTGCATGTCGGTCGAATATCCGCCGTTCAGCTCGATCTGGTACTTTCCCGTTCCCTGTGTCGCGGTATCGTCGGTGATGAGTGGATGGGTGGCCAGCAGGGGAGCAGCCTGAAGCATGGCCGCAACGGCAAGCAGTGAGGCTTTTTTGAGCATGGGCTTCTTTCGTTTACTCATCGAAGGCGATAGCATGAAAATAAAAATTGTGCCATCGAAAATCAATACCGTTCTCCGGAAGGGAGGGTTTTGATCCTGTCACTCTGCTGCGGAGACGCTGAGGTTGAGGTGCTTGACGCCTACCAGCACCTTGAGTGCGGTGGAAAGTTCTTCAACCGAGGGGGCGGGACCCTTGACGGCGATGACCTCGAGGCAGTTGCCGTGGTCGAGGTGCACGTGCTGGGTGGAGATGATGATGTCGTGGAAATCGTGCTGGATGTCGAGAAGGCGATTGACCAGCTCGCGTTTGTGATGGTCGTAGGTCATGACGATCGCGCCTGCCACGGATCCGCCTTCGGTCCATTTTTTCCGGACCAGCTCTTCCCGGATGAGGTCGCGCAGCGCCTCCGACCTGCTCCGGTAGCCCTGGGCTCCGATGTGCAGGTCGAAGGCATCGATCAACTCCCTGTCGAGCGAAATGCCGAAACGGTAAAGGTCGCCCATGGGCTCAACGCTCCCCGAGCTTCTGCGCCACGCCGGCCAGCTTTGCATTGATGGCTGCCGCCGCCTTGCGCCCGGCTCCCATCGCGAGGATGACCGTCGCGCCGCCCGTGACGATGTCGCCACCGGCATAGACGTTCTCCTTGGAGGTCTCCATGGTGTTGATGTCCACAACGATCGTGTCCTTCCTGCTGACCTCGATGTCCGGCGTCGTCTGCTTGATGAGCGGGTTTGAACCGTTGCCGATCGAGATGATGGCCATGTCTATCGGGAGCAGGAACTCGGATCCCTCGACAGGCACCGGCTTGCGCCGACCCGATTCGTCCGGTTCGCCGAGCTCCATCTTCTGGCACTTCACACCGGTCAATATGGCCTTTTCATCGCCGATGAATTCCAGCGGGATGGTGAGCAGCATGAACTCGATGCCCTCTTTCTGTGCGTGGTGTATCTCCTCCTCGCGGGCAGGCATCTCGGCTTCGGAACGCCTGTAGACGATGTAGGCGTGCTCTGCCCCGAGGCGTTTCGCGGTCCGGATCGCATCCATGGCCGTGTTGCCGCCGCCGAAGACAGCCACGCTCTTTCCTTTGCAGTCGAATACCGGGGTGTCGCTTGTCGGGAAATCGTAGGCCTTCATCAGGTTGACCCTGGTCAGGAACTCGTTTGCGGCAAGGACGCCCACGAGGTTTTCGCCGGGAATGCCCATGAACCAGGGAAGCCCCGCGCCGACGCCGATGAAGGCAGCGTCGAAACCCTCCTCTTCAAGCAGCTCGTCGACGGTGATTGTACGTCCGACCACCACATCGGTCCTGAACTCGATTCCCATCCGGCGCAGGCCGTCAAGCTCGTCCCTGACGATCTCCTTCGGCAGGCGGAACTCCGGGATGCCGTACATCAGCACGCCCCCGAGCTCGTGAAGTGCCTCGAAGACGACCACCTTGTGCCCGAGCTGGGCCAGGTCGTTCGCGCAGCTCAGTCCGGCAGGGCCGCTGCCGATGACGGCGATCTTCCTGCCGGTCGAGGGTGCGATTGCCGGGTCGATCCGCTGGCCGGTGATGCGCTCATAGTCGCCGACGAAGCGTTCGAGGTTGCCGATGGCAACCGGCTCGCGCTTCTTGCCGATGACGCATACCTTTTCGCACTGGTCCTCCTGCGGGCAGACCCTGCCGCAGATCGCCGGGAGCACGTTGTCCTCCTTGACTTTCCTTGCCGCGCCGAGGAAATCCCCTTCAGCGATCAGTTTGATGAACTGGTCTATCTTGATGTTGACCGGACATCCCTGGATGCACACCGGGTCCTTGCACTGGATGCAGCGGAGAGCCTCCATCTGCGCCAGTTCGGGGGTCAGGCCGAGATGCACCTCTTCGAAGTTGCCGATACGGAGTGTCGGGTCCTGGGCGGGCATCACCTGGCGTGGAATGGCAAGGCGTTCCTTGGTCGTTATCTTCGTTGCGTCCATGATAGTCGCGGTTTTCTTTGAAACTTGCTTCGATGACAATACCGGCCCCCGATCTCCGTGCAAGGGAAGTCGAAGGGCTGGCGATTTCCGTGAAATGTGTTGTGTGCCGGGTTCAGGCTTTTGAAGTCATCCTGCATTTGTGGGCGAAGGCTTCATCAGACTCTTTTTCTTCATGCAGGTAGATCCTGTTCCGGTCGGCGAGGTTCTTGAAGTCGACCTGGTGCGCGTCGAACTCGGGACCGTCGACGCAGGCGAACTTGATCTCGTTGCCGACCGTCACGCGGCATCCTCCGCACATGCCCGTGCCGTCGATCATGATGGGGTTCAGGCTGACGACGGTCTTGATGCCGAAGGGGCGGGTCACCTCGGCTACGGCCTTCATCATCGGGATTGGGCCGATGGCAAGCACGAAATCGATCTTGCGGCCCGAATCGATGATCTCCTGGAGCTTCTGGGTCACGAAACCGTTGAATCCGTAAGAGCCGTCGTCCGTGGTGATGTAGGCTTCGTCGCTGACCGCCTTCATCTCGTTTTCAAGGATGACAAGCTCCTTCGTCCGGGCGCCGTTGATCGTGATCACGTAGTTGCCGGCCGCCTTGAGGGCCGCCGCCGTCGGATAGGCGATGGCCGTGCCGACGCCTCCGCCGATACTGACCGCCGTACCGAAATTCTCGATGTGCGAAGGGCTTCCGAGCGGGCCGACCACATCGGCGATGGCGTCGCCTGCCTCAAGGCGGTTGAGCGCCCTGGTCGACTTCCCGGCGCCTTGCGCAATGATGGTGATGGTCCCTTTCTCAGGATCGGAATCGGCGATCGTCAACGGGAACCGCTCCCCGTTCAAGGCAAGGCGAAGCATGACGAACTGGCCGGCTTTTCGCTTTTTTGCGATCCTCGGAGCCTCTATTTCGAATTTTTTGATATTTTCAGCTAAAAAAATAGCGGACACAATCCTGTACATTGGTTCTTCGATTTCTCGTGGTATGTGGATTGGAAAGACTTTCAGGGAGCAAGGTAGAAGAGAAAGCCGTAATTAGGTTATAATAAGGTTTGAACTTCTTAATTAAAAGCCGGGTTGACGCTTTTTCATGGCCCCGAAGCCGAATTTTCGATTTCCGGTGCCTTTCAGGAATGTTTTAATCAGTTTTTCATGGTATTCATCGCCGACTACGGAGCCGGAAACCTTCGATCGGTCCACAAGGCATTCGATTATCTCGGCATCAAGGCCGTCGTCAGCGACAGGGCATCGGCGATGTCCGGCTGCGAGAAAGTGATCATTCCCGGCGTGGGCGCTTTCGGGCCCGCGATGGAGGCCCTGAACAGGCTCGGATTCACCGAAGCCATCAGGGAGCATGTCGACAAGGGGCGCCAGGTGCTTGGCATCTGTCTCGGCATGCAGCTTTTCCTGAGCGACAGCGAGGAGATGGGTGCCCATGCCGGCCTGGGCCTGCTGCCCGGAAAAGTGGTCCACTTCACCAGCCCTACCGACAAGATTCCACAGATCGGCTGGAATTCGGCCGACATCTGCCGTCAGGATTCGGTACTGTTCCGCGACATTCCCGACCACTCATGGTTCTATTTCGTACACTCCTTCTATTGTTGCCCGGAAGAGCCTGAGAGCGTCGCAGCCACCACCTTCTTCGCGGGAAATAATTTTTGTTCGGCCATTGAAAAAAATGGTATTTTCGCTGTACAGTTCCACCCTGAAAAGAGCTCGGAATCGGGCCTCAAGGTGCTGAAAAATTTTGCTGAGTGCTAAGTTGTTTTTTCGTTTATCGCCATGTTGATCATACCCGCTATCGATATCAAGGAAGGAAAGTGCGTCAGGCTTACCCGAGGTGATTTCGCACAGAAGAAGATATATCTCGACAACCCTTGCGACATGGCAGTCATCTGGCGCAAGCAGAATGCCAAGATGCTGCACATCGTCGATCTCGACGCTGCGTTGACCGGAGAGCTCGTCAATTTCGAAAAGATCCGTGAGATCGTCGGCATGCTCGACATCCCGATACAGGTGGGCGGCGGCATCCGTTCCGTGGAAGCGGTCGCCAAATACCTCGACATCGGCGTGAGCCGCGTGGTCATCGGTTCGGCAGCCGTCACCAACCCCGGCCTCATCGCAGACCTCCTGAAGAAATACCGCCCGTCGCAGATCGTCGTCGGCATCGACGCCGAAAACGGCGTCCCGAAGATCAAGGGATGGACCGAAAGCAGCGACATGAAAGACTATGAACTCGCCCTCGAGATGAAGAAGCTCGGCGTCGAGCGGGTCATCTACACGGACATTACCCGTGACGGCATGCTGCAGGGCATCGGTTTCGAAACGACGAAAAACTTCGCCGAGAAGGCCGGCATGAAAGTGACCGCGTCCGGAGGTGTCTCGAGTTCCGTGGACCTGAACAAGATCAGGTTGCTCCAGCCGTACGGCGTCGATTCGGTCATTATCGGCAAGGCGCTTTACGAATGCAACTTCCCCTGCCAGGAGATGTGGTACGCATACGAACAGGGTCTCGGTATCGACGGTGACTTTTCCACGGCGCGCAAGAAGGGGTGCTGTTCCTGAAACGCGTCGCACGCACGCTCTCCGAATCGGCTAACAGGAAAACAGAGAATTCCTCCATGGTGCAGGATCAGGACCCTCACATCCTCCAGTCCATAGAAGCCCTGATTTTCGCTTCAGAAGAGGCGATTACCTTCCAGACCATCTGCCAGGTCACCGGCTTCGACCTCAAATACCGCGATCTCGAGGCTGCCGTGGAGGCGCTCAACCACGAGTACGAGGCTACGGGGCGAACGTTCCGCATCCATTCGATCGCCGGAGGCTTCCGCTTCCTGAGCGAGCCTGAGCATGGCGACCTTATCCGCAAACTGCTTGCGCCGGTCATCCAGCGGCGACTCTCCCGTTCGATGCTTGAAGTCCTCTCGGTCGTGGCTTGGCATCAGCCGATCACGAGGGTCGACATCCAGCAGATCAGGGGCGTCAGCCCCGATTACGCCATCGATCGGCTGCTCGAGCGCGGACTGATCGAGGTTCGCGGACGGGCCGATGCACCGGGCAGGCCGCTTCAGTACGGGACGACCGATGATTTTCTCGACCTTTTCCACCTTTCGTCCCTGAAGGACTTGCCGAAGCTGAGGGAGATAAGGGAGATCCTGCAGGAGCATGAGGAGCAGCAGTATCTGGCCTCCGGAGGAAGCGAATTGCCGCTCGTACCGGATGAAAACAATGATTTACAGGAAACAGAATGAAAAAGCAGGTTCAGGAAGAGAAGGTAAGGATCAATAAATATCTGGCCATGTGCGGCGTGGCATCGAGACGGGCGGCCGACCAGATGGTGCTCGAAGGAAAAGTGGTCGTGAACGGCCGGATCGCCGACGAGCCGGGCCTGAAGGTCGATCCGAAAAACGACGAGGTGATCGTCGACGGCCGGATGATGGCGAAACCCGAAGCACACAAGGTCTACATCCTCTTCAACAAACCCAGGAACGTGATCACGACGAGCCACGATGAGCGCGACCGGCAGCAGATCCTCGATTTCATCGATGTGAAAGAGCGGGTTTTCCCGGTCGGCCGCCTCGACAGGAAAAGCACCGGCCTCCTGCTCCTGACGAACGACGGCGCGCTTGCCCACAAACTGATGCACCCCTCTTCGCAGGTCCGGAAAGAGTACCTTGCCGCCCTCGATACGAAATTTCCTCCGGCAATGCTGCAGAAGCTGACCAGCGGCATGCGGTTGAAGGACACCGGCGAAAAGGTGAGCCCCTGCAGGGCGAAGATCCTCGACGACGGGATGAGCGTGCTGGTCAGCATCCATGAAGGCAAGAACCACCAGGTGCGGCGTATGTTCAGTACCCTCGGTTTCGAAGTCAAGCGGCTCGATCGGGTCGCCTACGCCGGGCTGCTCCCGGGCGACCTCCGGCGCGGCGAATGGCGCTACCTCAGCCGCAAGGAGGTGGAGGAGTTGTACCGTCTGTGTTCCGAGGTCGACAAGGGCGAATAACCCCCAGGTCCCGGTTCAGTCATATCGAGTAACATGTTGTCATAATTCATCGAACCCCCCTACCGATGAAAAAAACATCATTCCCTCGCTGCCGTCGCATGGCGTCGGTAGCCGTGCTTTGTGTTTCGATTGCCTTCCCCTGCACGGCGCCAGGCGTCGAACCGCTCGAGGAGCTTCTTGACCGGAACGAGCAGGAGACGAACGGCGAGGAGCTGGTCGAGCTTCTGCTGGATCTTCGCCGCAACCCCGTCCCGGTGAACAACGCCACCGAACGGCAGTTTCTCCGGATTCCCTTCCTGACCGCTTCCGATGCGGTGAAAATCATTAAATGGCGAAAGGATAACGGCTCGATCGGTTCCCCGGAAGTGCTCGGAACGGTCATCGGCACCGAAAACGCCCTGCGTCTCAACCCATACCTGACGTTCGACCTGCCGAGGTCGTTGCCGGAAAAAGGGGTCAAGGACGGGCTGAAAGGCAGCGTATATGGCAGGGTTTACCGGGAGCTGCCCCAGCGGAAAGGGATCGAAACCGGCAAGTATGAAGGAGGCAACCGTCGCCTGTACGGTCGTGTCCAGATATCCAGCCCGAACTACGGCGTCAGTTACCTGCAGGAGAGCGACATCGGAGAACCGGATGCCGGCGATTTCCAGTCGTTCAGCTTCCATGCCGAACGCATCGGCATCATCAGCCAGGTCGTTGCCGGAAACTACCGGCTCGGATTCGGCCAGGGGCTGCTGTTCGGGCAGGGGCGTTACTTTTCCAAGGGGACCGACGCCGTCGACGGGGTGCTGACCTTTTCGCCTTCGCTGAGGCCCTACACATCGACCTCCGAAGAGAATTTCATGCAGGGCGGGGCCGTATGCCTCAGCCCGGGCCCGTTCGAGGTAACGGCCTTCACGTCGCGCAGCAGGCTTGATGCCACGATAACGAACGGCATTGCCACCAGCGTTTCGACCACAGGGTACCACCGTACGGTTACCGAACAGGCGAAAAAGGACAACCTACCCCTTGACGTGCAGGGGGTGAACCTCCGTTACCGTTACCGGGCAGGGGAACTGAGCGCCGGAATCGGCGGCACCTTCATGGGCTATCGATACGGCGTTCCCGTCTCCTGGCTTGGCCAGGGCGGGCAGGAGCGGCGTGCCGGCTCGATCGAGGCCAATGCCGTCTACAGGGATGTCCAGGCCTTCGGGGAGGCGGCTTTCTCCAGGAACCCCGACGCGCTTTCCTGGACCTGCGGCATCCAGGCCCTCCTGGGGCCGGGAGTCACGGGCGTCGCCTCCGCCAGGCACTACGCCGGCGGTTACTTCTCGCCTTTTGCAGGGGCCTTCGCCGAACGGGGCAACGACGGTTCGAACGAAGAGGGCTTTTATGTCGGCCTCAACGCGAAGGTGCTCAGGAATCTCGACGTCGGGGTTTCTTACGACATCTTCAGGTTCCCCGAGCTCGGTGCCTCCTACGCGCTTCCATCGACGGGCCATGACGGGCGCGTCTACGTCACCTGGAAGCAGAACCCCTCGATGACGTGGAGCGGCCTTTACCAGCACAAGCAGCGGGAGGAGACGAAAATCCAGGCCGAGGACGGAGGGTGGCTGGAGTACGTCATGCCGTTGCCGAAGAGCACGAACCGTGCACAGCTCGGCCTTGAGACGAAAGCCTCATCCGTGTTCACCTTCAAGACCAAGGGGGAATTCAAGAGCGTTGAAAGCCGCTATGCCGCCGGAAGCCAGACCGACCGCGGCTGGCTGCTGTACGGTCAGCTCAAGTCGGCCCTGGGCAGGTTCGCCGTCACCACCAGGTATACCCGTTTCGATACCGACAGCTACGATGCGGCTGTCTACTCCTACGAGGACGACCTCCCCCTGGTCTACTCCCTCAACACATTCTCCGGAAGGGGACATGCCGTGTTCCTCCTCGTGAACTGGGAGGCGATGCGGAACTTCAGGCTGGCCGGGAAATACGAAAGGAGCTGGTACGCCGACCGCATCGCCTACGGCAGCGGCAACGACCTGCGCGCCACCTCTTCGCCGGGGTCGTTCCAGCTGGGTTGCATGCTTCAATTCTAGGGGAAGGGAGCGAGGAAATGGACGAATGTGGGAGAGGGACTTTATGGACGGAATGGACCTGATGGACGATAAGTGTGTGCTGCTCGGATTTTTCTCTGCTCTCCTGTCCATGCAGTCCATAACGTCCACTCAGTCAATTTCTTTTCCTTTCCCTATTTCCCCGCAGCCTTGAAGAGACGGTCGCGGATAGCCCGGCCGATTCCCGTTTCGGGGGGGAGCTCGCAGTAGATGGTGCGGATGCCCTCGGCGTCGCAGGTTCTGAAAAAACCGAACAGCACCCGGGCGTACTCTTCGGGCGAGAGGCATACCATGCACCGGGCAGCCCCTTCGGGAGGAGCGGAGAGGCCGATCCATGCGGTCGGGTGACCGGGATCGAACGCCTTCGGCGACTCGACGACCAGCACGATCGATGCCTCGGGTGAGTAGTGGCGATACTTCATGCCGGGACTTTTCGGCGTTTCACCCGGCTTGCAGGTCGTGGCGACCTGCAGGTCCGGTACGACTTGGAGCAGCGACTCCAGGCTGACAGCCCCGCTTCTCAGCAGCAACGGAGGATCGACCGTGCAGTCCACGATGGTCGATTCGAGGCCGATGGTGCTCGGGGCGCCTCTCAGCAGGCAGTCGATCCGGCCTCCCAGATCATGGTAGACCGCCTTCCAGTCGGTCGAACTCGGCCTGCCCGATACATTCGCGGACGGAGCGGCCACGGGGTGGTTGCAGTGCCCCAGGAGCTCCGCTGCCACCGGATGGGAGGGGCAGCGCACGCCGACCGTAGGAAGCCCGGCCGACACGATGTCAGGAACGGAGCCGTTTTTTTTCAGCACCAGGGTCAGCGGCCCGGGGAAGAATCGAGCGATCAGGGCCAGGGCGTGGTTGTTGATGCCAGAGGCGACCTCATCGATCCGGTCGGGGCTCTGCACATGCACGATCAGCGGGTTGTCGGCGGGCCGTCCCTTCGCCGTGAATATCCCGGCGACCGCTTCAGGCCTGAATGCGTCGGCGCCCAGTCCGTAAACGGTTTCGGTCGGGAACGCGACGATGCCGCCGCGGTTCAGGAACCATGCGGCCTCTTCGGGCAAATCGGTGACGATGGTCTGCATGTATGGTCGGAGGCTTACTGACAGGAGGAGAGGGCGGCCATGGCCTCGGGAAAAAACAAGGCGTAACAGGCCAGGCCTGCTGCCGCTGCGGCCATCGGGACCGAGATGTTGTCGTCGATCTTGAACCCCCCGATGCGGATCACGACCGCCTCGGCGACGGTGCCGGCAATTGCCATGACGATGCCTGCCGGCAGCAGTACGTTGGGGACGACAACCGCGATCAGGATCGCCGAGGCAAGAAATGCGAGGCTGCCCTCGATGCTTTTTTCGCCGAAGCGGTGCCGCCCGAACTTCTTGCCGACCAGCGCGGCCACCGTGTCGGAGACCGAAACCATGGCGAAGGCCGTCACGGCGATCATCTTCGGGAATATCGCGATCAGGATGAAGGCCGAAAGGGTGATCCAGGTGGCCCCGTTCAGGTGGATGTGGTCCTTCTGCAGCTCGTGGTGCCTCAGCATCGGAGCGAAGGTTTCGTGGTACCATGCCGAGATGGCCGGTACGAAGTTCTTGAGAATGTCCACGAACAGGAATCCTGCCGTGAGGGGCGTGAGGATCAGGAGAGCCACCTCCCTGCTGATGCGGCAGTAGATCAGCGGGATGAGCAGGGACGACAGATGGATCGCCTTGCGCGCGAATTCGTAACGGAAGTCAAGACGGTCCGGATTCTGGTTGATCTTTCCGGTTTTCAAAACTTGGCTCATCGCGCGAGGCTGGTAAGAAGGTGTTGGCGCCCGGAGAGGGCAGACGGAATTCCATGCGGAATATACGCTGAAAAAGCGGTTTGCGGAAAGCCGAGGCTGATGGTTGTGATACGGATTCGTTTTTCGGGGAAATCGCGTATTTTACCACCGATCGCAATCAGTCAGCTCGTTTATCCATACCTATGTCATCAGGCAAAATCAGGGTGGCCGCCATCGACCTCGGCACCAACTCTTTCCACATGGTCATCGTCGAGGAGAGCAAGGGCAAGGGCATCGTCGAGATCGACCGGGTCAAGGACATGATCTGCATCGGCCGCGGGAGCATCTCGACGAAACTGCTCGACGAAGCGGCCATGCAGGCCGGCGTCGCCGCGCTGAAGAAGTTTCTCGTGCTGGCCACCCAGCGGGGGGTGGCTCCCCAGAACATCATCGCGTTCGCGACCAGCGCCATCCGCGAGGCTTCCAACCGAGACGTGTTCATCGAGATGGTCAGGCAGGAGACCGGCCTCAAGGTGCAGGTCATTTCCGGCAGGGAGGAGGCCCAGTTCATCTACTACGGGGTTCGCAACGCCGTCAGGCTTGGGGAGAAGCCCGACCTGCTGTTCGATATCGGCGGAGGATCGGTCGAATTCATCATCGCCGGATCCGACCACGTGCACCTGCTGGAGAGCCGCAAGATCGGTGTCGCCAGGATGCTGGAGCGGTTCGTGACCACCGATCCGGTCTCTCCCTCTGAACTGAAGCTCATCGATCAGTTCTGTGCGGCCGAACTCTATGTCTCGGCCGAAAGAGCCCGGCATCTCGGCGTGACCCGGGGTATTGCCTCGTCCGGCACGGCGCTGAACATCGCCCGCATGATCTGTTCCGGCAGGGAACCGGAAGGCGTGGATGCGTTGAACCAGAAAGGCTTCACCCGGGAGGAGTTCGAAACCTTCTACCGGTCGGTGATCAAGCTCGATGCGAACGCACGCCGCAAGCTGACCGGCCTCGACGAAAAGAGGGTCGACCTCATCGTGCCCGGACTCATCCTGATCAACACCATTTTCAGGGTCTTCAGCCTCAGGGAGGTGATCGTCTCGGAATCGTCGCTGCGCGAGGGCATGGTCCTGCATTACATTTCAGGCATCCGGGGCAGGGCGGGCAGCAACGGAAAGCTCGATATCAGGCGGCAGAGCGTCGTCGAACTCGGGTACCGGTGCTACTGGCACAAACCTCACTCGGAACAGGTGGCAAGGCTTTCGGTGATGCTCTTCGACCAGCTCCAGCCGTTGCATGAGCTGAAGCCGCACTACCGCGAATTGCTCGAATACGCAGCGCTTCTGCACAACATCGGGGAGTTCATCTCGATCGCTGCCCACCAGAAGCACAGCCAGTACATCATCATGAACGGCGACCTGCGCGGGTTCACACCGACTGAAATCGACATCATCAGCAACGTCGCCCGCTACCATCGCAAGTCCCCTCCTTCGCCGAAGCATCCCCTCTATGCCAAGCTCAAGCCGACGCACCGGCGTGCGGTCGATGTTCTTTCGGGCATCCTGCGGATCGCCAACGGACTGGAACGGGGCCATCGGCAGAATGTCGTATCGATTGCAGTGTCCATCGACGACCGGCAGATCGAGCTCGATGCAGTCACGAAGTTCGATGCGGATATCGAGCTCTGGGCGGCGGAATCGCTGAAATCGTGGCTTGAGGAGGTCCTTGGCCGCACGATCCTGATCGAAGCCCGGGTGCAATGAATACCCTGTACGAGCGCCTGGAGGCACCGGGCACGATGTGGTTCGAAGCCTCCGGCCCCGACGAACGACATGGCGATTCACTGCTGTTTTCCGACCCCTTGGAAGTTCTGCCTCTCTACGGCGGCGACGATATCCGGGCATGGTTCACCCGACTCGAATCCTGGCTCGAACGGGGCTGCTGCCTCGCCGGCTGGCTCGGCTACGAAGCCGGGGCCTTCATGGACCCTGCCCTCTCCGGCTGCGCCTGGCCGGACCCGGAACCTGGCCTGCTCGGCTGGTTCGCCGCCTACCGGCAGGCCGAGAGGGTCGACAGGGAAGCAGTCGTCTCTGCCGACCAGGCCGCCGCTGCCGGCCGATTCAACGTTTCCGGCCTCGAGTTCGACCTGGCCGGACAGGAGTACATCGACCGGATCGCCGCTATCCGGGAGGAGATCGCCGCGGGAAATGTCTACCAGGTCAACTTCACCGGACGGTTCCGGTTCGGCTTCGAGGGTCGTCCGGAGTCTTTGTACGAGGCGATGAAGCGCCGTCAGCCTTCGGCATGGTCGGCCTTCCTCAACACCGGCGAGCGGATCGTCCTCTCCTTTTCACCGGAGCTGTTTTTTACCGTCGACGGAAGCAGCATCGAGACCATGCCGATGAAGGGCACCGCACCCAGGGGCCACACCCCGGCCGAAGACCTGGCCGAGAAGGATCGGCTGTCCGGAAGCGAAAAGAACCGGGCTGAAAACCTGATGATCGTCGACCTCCTGCGCAATGACCTCGGCAGGGTCTGCAGGCCTGGTTCTGTAGAGACCTCCGGCCTTTTCGAGACCCGGACCTGGCCGACGCTCCACCAGATGGTTTCGACCGTCCGTGGCGAGCTGTGTAAAGGAACCGGCCTGTTCGGGCTCTTCAGCGCGATGTTTCCCTCGGGATCGGTCACCGGAGCCCCCAAGGTACGGGCGATGCAACTCATCAGGTCGCTCGAGAAAAGCCCGAGGGGGGTCTACACCGGATCCGTCGGATTCATCATGCCCGGCGGGCGGATGGCCTTCAACGTGGCGATCCGGACGATCGAACTCTCGGGCGGGTCTGGCGTCTACGGTTCCGGCGGAGGCATCGTCTGGGATTCCGACCCGCATCAGGAGTACCGCGAATGCATGCTCAAGGCACGGATCCTCTCGGACCGGGCCGGGGAGCCGACGGGCCTTTTCGAGACCATTCTCTGGAACGGCGCTTACCTGCTGATCGACGACCACCTCGGGAGGATCGGGGCCTCGGCGCGGGCTCTAAAGCTCGATTTCGACCGCGATGCCGCCCTGGCGCGGCTCGATGACCTGGCGGCCGGGTTCGGGGCCGTCGGAGGGAAGTACCGGGTCAGGCTGACCCTCGATTGCAGCGGCAAGCTCTCGGCCACGGCAGAGCCGTTCACGCCCGATCCGGAGGGCCTGATTGTCCGTGTAGGTGTTTCGACCGAACGAGTAGACTCGGGCGATCCGCTCCTCCGGCACAAGGTCACGTCGAGGGATCGCTTCGACCGCACCCTCCGTGACGCCGTTGCCGGCGGTTTCCATGAGGTGCTCTTCCTGAACGAGCGGGGTGAGGTGACCGAGGGGGCCATCAGCAACGTGATCGTCCGCATCGGCGGGAGGTGGTACACCCCGCCGCTATCGTGCGGGCTCCTTGACGGCGTCTACCGCCGCTACCTGCTGCGGACAAGACCCTGGATCAGGGAAATGGCGATGACGATCGACGATCTGCGCCGGGCAGACCTGCTGCTTGTCTGCAATGCCCTGCGCGGGGTTCGCCGTGCGGAATTAGCCGGGGCAACATGAGTCATGAAGGTTGAAGGGGACGGAGAAGAGCCGTATATTTCAATGAGAGCGACACTTGACACAACCGCCAACAAACCGCCCAATCCATGAGAGACCACACGCCGAACTTCAAAATGCTCGAGCTTTCACCCGAGAGCAAGCAACTCGTCAGGGATACGGTCACCCAGCTCCTCGAAAAGCTTGCCAGCGATGGCCAGCTGACGTTGGATGCCCGCCTCGAGTTCTGGGTGGAGGTTCCGGGCGTCAGGCATCCCCGGGGAACCTTCAGGGGGGGCTGCCTCATGCCGGACAGCTACCTGTGCCTGACGGACTGGTTCAGTGCCGGTTCCACGACCCTTGTCGCATCGGATCACTACGCCGGCGAGAGGAATCCGCTTGAAGAGGCTTGGAACGACCTGCTCGAAGAGCTCTATTACCAGATCGAAATCTTCACCTCCCAGACCAGCAGGAGCCAGGGGGTTACGGTCGAGCTTTGGGCGGGCACGAGGGGACGCCAGGAGTGCGAATGGCTCTATGCCGTGGACAAGAAGATCGAGCTGCAGTAGGAAGAAGAGAAGAGAAAATGGACTTGATGGACGGAATGGACGAATGTGGGAAAAGGACGACATGGACAGGAGAAGAGAAAGATAGAACAGAAAAAAGATCGGTGAGGATAAACTCGTAGTTCCCGCATTCCTCTATTTTCTTACATCGTCCGTTCCGTCCATCAAGTCCATAACTTCTGCGTCCATTTTCCCTCTTTCCGCATCACTTGAGTTTGTCAGGCCAGTCGCAGGCTTCGATGACGGGGCAGGAGGCGCACTCCGGCTTTTTTGCCTTGCAGGTGTAGCGGCCGTGCAACACGAGGTAGTGGTGGAAGTTGATCACCTGCGGCTCAGGGATGATCTTCATGAGGGCCGCTTCCGTCTCTTCCGGCTTCTCGGTCCTGCAGAGGCCGATCCTGTTCGATACCCGGTGGACATGCGTGTCGACCGGCATGACCGGCACACCGAAGGCGTTGCTCAGGACCACATTTGCCGTTTTCCTGCCGACTCCCGGCAGGCTTTCCAGCGCAGCCCTCGATGCGGGTACCTGGCCCCTGTATTCGTCCAGGAGTTTCCTGCTGACGGCCAGGATGTTCTTGGCCTTGTTGTTGTAGTAGTTGATCGGCCTGATGATGGTCCTGATGTCGTCGACATCCATGCGGCTCATGCTTTCGGGATCGGGGGCGGCCCTGAACAGCTCCGGGGTGAGCTGGTTCACTTTCTTGTCGGTGGCCTGTGCGGCCATGATGGTGGCGACCAGAAGCTGGAAGGGAGAGTCGTAGTTCAGTTCGCTTTTCGGATCCGGCCACGCGGCCGACAGCGCCTTCCCGATGAGGGCGATCTTCTCGCTGACAGGCATGTTCATGGCTTGGGGGTTTCTGCTTTTGCTGGACTCTGTACGGGAAGGTTCACTTCTCGTTGTCCGATTTCTGCATCTTCGTCTCGGTGTGGTCGATCAGACCGCGTCCGCATTTCTGGATTCTGCCTTCGGTTTTAAGGTCGTTGAAGATGGCGTCGAGGATGCCGTTGACGAATTTGCTGCTCTTTTCCGTGCTGGTGAACTTCTTGGCGATCTCGATGGCTTCGTTGATCGATACTTTCGGCGGGATGTCCTCGCAGTAGAGGATCTCGGCGAGCGCCATGCGCAGGATGTTCTTGTCGATGATCGCGATGCGGCTCATGTCCCAGTTGAAGGTGTGCTTGGCAATGTAGCCGTCGATCTCGTCGCGGTGACTCATGATGCTCGAAACGAGGTGGTTGAAGAATTTCATGGCGTTCGGGTCGTCCATGATCTCTTTTGACAGGAGCCAGTGGGTCGCGGAATCGACATCGACATCTCGGATCTCCAGCGTGTAGAGTGCCTGGAGGATTTTTTCCCTGATCTGTCGTCTGTAGGTCTTCATGATGGGCAGTTAGGATTGTGGTTCAGGATCTCGGTGACGACGTCACCGGTCGCAGCAAAATTTTCAAAGAGCGCACCCGGAGTGTGGGCGGCGAGTTCCTGCATGGAGAAGTTGCCTGTGGCCACGGCGATCGAATGGGCATCAAGCACCCGGGCACACCGGATGTCGTGTTCCGTGTCGCCGATGATAACGATTTCCGAAGGCGAAAAGTTTGTGCCGGTCATGCGGGCGGCACGGTCGAGGGCTATGGGCGGAAGTTCTGTCCTGAGGAGTGCGTCGTCGGCGAAAGCTCCGAAGGGGAAGTAGTGGTCGATCTCGGGAAGTCTCAGCTTGTGCCGCCCGGAGGCTTCGAAGTTGCCGGTCAGAAGGCCGAGGTGTACCCCGGGCAGTCGGGAAAGCTCGTCGAGCAACTCGCGGACTCCTTCAAGCAGGGTGACGTCCGCAGGGCTGGTCCGTTCCCGGAAAAGGGCGATGTAGGTCTCCCTTGCCCGATCGAACCCTTCGGCGATCTCCCGGCGTTCCAGGCCGGCGTTCTCCAGCACTTCGTAGATGATGGCGCCATCCATCTTGCCTGAAAAGTCGTGATGGCCCGTGCTGCCTTCGGTGCCGTAGACCTCGATGAGGGCATCGGCAAGGACGCGCCTGTTGACGCTCCCGACCTTGAGCAGGGTTCCATCGATGTCAAACAACACAAGTTTGCGATGCATTATCAGGCTGATACCTCTTCAGTACGTGTTTGTTCTATCTTCACAGGGATGAGTTTCGACACTCCCTCCTCTTCCATCGTGACGCCGTAGAGAGCCTGGCACGACGCCATGCTCTTCTTGTTGTGCGTAACGATAATAAATTGGGTGTTATTCTCAAATTTTTTCAGGAGTTTGATGAACCGGCCGACGTTTGCGTCGTCGAGCGGAGCATCGACTTCGTCAAGGATGCAGAAGGGGCTCGGCTTGACCAGGTAGATGGCGAAAAGCAGGGAAAGGGCCGTCAGAGCCTTCTCTCCGCCGCTCAGTTGCTCGATGGCAAGCGGCTTTTTGCCTCTCGGCTTGGCGACGATCTCGATGTGTGCCTCGAGGGGGTCGTCGTCCGTATGGATCAGGAGGTCTACCTCGTCCTGCGGATCGAACAGGTCGTGGAACAGCCTGATGAAGTTTAGCCGCACCTCGGCGAAGGTCGCGTTGAACTTTTCGAGTGCGGTCCGGTTGATCTCCTCGATCGTCTCTCTCAGCTGCTGCTCGGCGCTGACCAGGTCGGCTTTCTGGGCCGTCAGGAAGTCGAACCTCTCCTTTTCGATGTCATACTCTTCCATGGCGAGCTCGTTGACCGCCCCGACCTGCTCCCGCTGCTTCTGCAGATACTCGAGCCGCTCTCGGGCTCTCCCTTCGTCAAAACCTTCCGGCGCCAGCGCAGGCATGGGTTCTAGCTCGATGCCGTAACGTTCCAGCACCGTGGTCCTGAGGTGGCCGATCTCCTGTTCATTCCGGGTCCTCTGTCCGCTGAACTCGAGCAGCATCTGCATGGAGATCTCATGTTTGCGCCGCATGTCCCGCAGTACCGAGAGCGCTTCGTGGTTTTTCGCCTGCAAATCACGGTATGTCGACTCGAGCTCGGTCAGTGACTGCTGTAGCCGGCCGGAGGCAACGAGGGCCGTCTCGTGATCGGCGGCGGTTTCCGAAATCGTGGTGCCGAGCGTTGCGACCTCTTTCCCGGCATTAGCTTTTTCCCGCTGCAGAGATGCCAGTTCGTCGTTCAGCGTTGCGATGCCCTGCTGGCATGAGCCTCTCCTGAATCCGAGCTTTTCGCGTTCGAGCTGGGCGTCGCGGTACCGGCCGTGCTGCGCCTGCACCTCGACGTTCAGGGATCGGCTGCGCGCCTCTTCGGCGGTGAGCGCCTCCTGCATCGAAAGGATCTGCTGCTGGAGTGCCGTCTCCTCCTCCTGAATCCTGGCGAACTCAGGGCCGCTGCGCTGCAGCTCTTCATCCACTCCCTGCATCGAGGCGGCGTGGGCGGCAGCTTCATCGGCAGTGCGCCTGACCTGATCAGCCCTCGACTGGTTTTCTGCATCCAGCCTCGCCAGCTTTTTTTCCAGCGCACCGATCTCCTGTTCGACCATGACAGCCGCTCGTCGCGCGTCGTCGGTGCGGATGCCGTCGAGTTCCTTGCGCAGCTCTCCAAGAGTTTTGTCTGTTTCGGCGATCGAAGCGTCTGCTGCCTTCAGCTCCCTCTGGAGTTTGTCGCGTTCGGACTTCCTTCCGAGCCGCAGTCCTTCGCTTCCTTTCGCACTGCCTCCGAAGAGCAGCCCTTTGCCGCTGAACTTTTCTCCCTCCGCCGTGATGAAACGGGCTTCGGGATGGCCGGTCGCCAGTCGTTCGGCCGTGGCGAGGTCGGGTACGATGTAGCTGTGCTGCAGGATCAGCAGGAGCGCTTTCGAGGCCTCTTCAGGACATCCGACCACATCGACCGTCCGCGTTGCACCGTCGATCGCGGGATAATCCGCAACCGGACCGGCGTTGACCAGGTCGAGCAGGAGGAAATGGACCTTTCCCTTGTCTCCCCTGACAAGGCTCGTCACGGCGCCTTTCGCTTCATCGAGGCTCCTGCAGAGGTAGTAGCCCAGGCTCTCGCCGAGGGCGGCGTTGACCGCCTTCTTGTAGCCGGCCTGCAGCGACAGAAGATCTGAAAGACAGCCGAGGCCGGGTTTTCCGTCACGCTGTTTTTCGAGGTATGCGACCCCTTCCGGAAGCCCTTCGAACTTTTCGAGGATCGAATTGCAGAGGATGATCTGGTTGTTCAGGCGGTCGCGCTCTCCGCGGAGCGAAAGCATCTGCTCCCTGAAGCTCTCCATTTTTTCGACGAGTGAGCTCTTCCGTTCGGCAAGGAGCTTCTCCTCGCTTTTCAGCGCTTCGAGCTGCTGTCGTTTTCCGTCGAGCAGGGCTTCGGTTTCGCGGCGTTCGGGGTCTGCACGATCGAGCATCTCCTCGAGCTCGCGCTTCCGTTGCCCGAGCCGGTCAACCGTACCGGCGATGTGCTCTTTCTTGTTGTGCAGCGCCTGCTTCGACAGGTTCAGGGC
>CAIYTH010000056.1 GCA_903929135.1 uncultured Chlorobiales bacterium | reverse complement strand
GGAGCCTGCTCATGCATGTTGAGCGCCTTGCGGTCGTGATTGCTTTTATCTCTCGCCGGACAGACGTTGACGCACTGGGTACAACCGGTACAATCCTCCGGGGCCACCTGGATGGTGTAGCGCATGCCGCTCCAGCTCTGGGCCTTGGCTTCGATGCTTTTGAAGGTGCGCGGGGCATTCTCGAGGAATTTCGGGTCGTAAACCTTGGCACGTATGGCTGCATGGGGGCAGACCATGGCGCATTTGCCGCACTCTATGCACAAGTCCGGTTCCCATGCAGGGATCTCCTGTGCGAGGTTGCGTTTCTCGAACTTCGTGCTGCCTACCGGATAGGTGCCGTCTGCCGGCATGGCGCTGACCGGGATTTCGTCGCCGTCACCGGCGATGATTTTGGCGAGCACGTTGCAGACGAAATCCGGAGCTTCACCCACGATCGGCGAACGAAGTTCCTGGGTGCTGCTGGCAACGGCTCCGATAGTCACTTTGTGCAGGTTCGCAAGGGTTTTGTCGACCGCCTGGATATTCTGTCCGACCACCTCGTCGCCCTTGTTTCCGTAGGTATGGCGGATGGCGTCCTTGATTTTCTCGATCGCCTCTTCGCGGGGAAGGACACCAGAGATGGCAAAGAAGCATGCCTGCATGATGGTGTTGATACGCTGACCCATCCCGCTCTCATGGGCGACCTTGTAGGCATCGATCGTGTAAAGGTTTGCCTGTTTCCTGATCAGGTGCTCCTGGACAGGGCGCGGCAGTTTTTCCCAAACCGCTTCAGGGCTGTAGTGGGAGTTGATCAGGAGAGTGCCTCCTGTCTTGAGGTTCTTGACCAGGTCGATCATGTCGAGGAACACCCAGTGGTGGCATCCTATGAACTGCGCTTCGCTGATCAGGTAGGTCGACCTGATCGGATCAGGGCCGAACCTCAGGTGTGAAACCGTAATCGAGCCGGACTTCTTGGAGTCGTAAACGAAGAAGCCCTGAGCGTAGTTGTCCGTGTTCTCGCCGATGATCTTGATCGAGTTCTTGTTGGCGCCGACGGTACCGTCCGAACCAAGGCCGTAGAAAAGAGCCCTGAAGACCGAGTCGGGTTCGATGGAGAAGCCGTTGTCGTAAGAGAGGCTGAGTCCGGTCACGTCGTCGTTGATGCCGACGGTAAAGTGGTTGACCGGCGAAGCCGAAGCGAGGTTGTCGAAGATTGACTTGACCATCGCAGGAGTGAACTCCTTGGAAGAAAGGCCGTAGCGGCCGCCGACCACCTTCGGTATCGAAGTGATCGTTCCGCTCTGGAACGCTTCGGACACGGCGTTGACGACGTCGAGGTAGAGCGGTTCGCCGGCGCTTCCCGGTTCCTTGACGCGGTCGAGCACGGAGATCGACTTGACCGATGAAGGAAGCGATCCGATGAAGGAGACGATGTCGAACGGCCTGAACAGGCGCACTTTCACAAGCCCGACCTTCTCGCCCTGGTGGTTCAGGTATTCAACGGTTTCGAGGGCCGACTCGGCGCCGGAGCCCATCATGATCACGATGCGGTCTGCATCAGGGGCGCCGTAGTATTCGTAGAGTTTGTATGAGCGTCCTGTCAGTTCGGCGAACTTGTCCATCGCCTTCTGGGTGATGGATGGGCATGCGTTGTAGAAGCTGTTGACGCTCTCCCTACCCTGGAAATAGACGTCGGGGTTCTGCGAGGTGCCGCGAATGATCGGGGCATCGGGAGACATGCGACGCATCCTGTGTGCGTTCACCAGATCGTCGTCGATCATGGCGCGGATCTGTTCGACGGGGATCACCTCGATTTTCGAGATTTCGTGCGATGTCCTGAATCCGTCGAAGAAATGGAGGAACGGTATCCTCGACTCGAGGGTAGCTGCCTGTGCGATCAGTGCGAGATCCATGACTTCCTGGACCGAGCATGAAGCGAGCAGGGCGAATCCTGTTCCACGGACCGACATGACGTCGCCGTGTTCGCAGAAGATCGAAAGCGCCTGGGCTGCAAGCGAACGGGCCGAGACATGGATGACGCAGGGAGTCAGTTCACCTGCGATTTTGTACATGTTCGGGATCATCAGCAAAAGCCCCTGCGAAGCCGTGAATGTCGTGGTCATCGCGCCGGTCTGCAATGCGCCGTGCACTGCAGCGGCCGCACCGGCCTCACTCTGCATTTCGTCTACCAGTGGTATGGAACCCCAGATGTTCTTTTTATCTGAAGCGGCCCACGCATCCGAATACTCACCCATGGTCGAGGCCGGAGTAATTGGGTATATTGAAATAACTTCATTGGTG
>CAIYTH010000055.1 GCA_903929135.1 uncultured Chlorobiales bacterium | reverse complement strand
CCTCTGGGAGGGGAGCAAGGGAATGCTGCTGGAGGAGATCATGGGTCAACGGGACGCCATCGCCGATTCCGACCAGGGCAGGAGCTTCCGGGCCTTCTGGGACTTCCTGATGTCGCAGTCTCGCCAGGAGGAGCTTACCGACCTGCTCGATGAGGTGCTCAGCCTGCCGCCTGTGGTCGAGATGCGGCCTGAACCCCGCCTGAAACGCGTGCACTACGATTGGCTCGAAGCCGGGGACCACGCCCAGCGCACCGTGGCCCGCCTCTCCGAACAGTTGCGCAAGTTCCTCGACGACAAGGCATGGCTCGAAAACCGGCGCATCATGGAGATCCTGCACGACATCGAAGGAAGGGCCCTCGCCCTGCGCGAAACGATGCCCGAAGACAGCTTCATGCCTATTACCGATGCCGCCGCCACGATCGAACTGACGTTCGAGCGGCCGCTTTACAGGCCACCCTTCAAACCGGTGATCAAGGGGATCGCTCTTGACGAAGGCGACGCCGAGATCGACACTGCCGCACTCTACGCCCAGGTGATCGTCGATCGTGCCAAACTGTCGAGCAACATCCGCAAGGCGCTCCAGGAACTGAACCAGATCAGCCTCGGTGAACTGATCGCCCGAAACCCCCTGCACCACGGACTTGCCGAGCTACTCACCTACCTCCAGATCGCTTGCCAATGGCCCCGTACGGCGGTGGATGAAGAGAGTCAGGAGCAAATCGAATGGGAGAGCGACAACGGCATGAAACGTCAGGCAAAACTGCCACGCATTATCTTTGTAAGAAACGAATGATGAACCAAACCGACACACAGACCCTGCGACCGGCATCTGTGCCGCAGGAGCTTTCACCGGTGGTGGTCACCCTCCTGAAAGGGGTGATATACCAGGATGAAAGCCCGGCGCTCTGGAATGCCCTCCTGAACCTTCAGGCCAGCGTGCGCGATTACATGGCCGTGCTCGGCCTTGAGCTGATACTCGACGAGGCCGAGGGTTATGCCTTCCTGCGCTCCCGGCCCGCCAGAGATGAAGAGGACGGCGAAGCCATACCACGACTGGTGGCAAGGCGTCAGCTCTCCTACCCGGTCAGCCTACTGCTCGCGCTGCTTCGAAAAAAGCTCGTCGAGTTCGACGCGGGCGGTGGCGACACGCGACTGATCCTCTCACGCGACGAGGTGGTCGAGCTGATTCGCATCTTCCTGCCTGCCGGCACCAACGAGGTGAAGCTCATCGACCAGGTTGATGCCAACCTGAACAAGATCGCCGATCTCGGCTTCATCCGCCGCCTGCGCGGAGAAAAGCAGATGATCGAGGTCCGCCGTATCATCAAGGCCTTCGTCGATGCCCAGTGGCTTGCCGACCTCGACCGCCGCCTTGCAGAGTACCGCCAGCTCACCGGACAAACCACGGAGGAAAGCAATGGCTGAAGCCCTTGAATTCGGATTCATCTCGGACGACCGCCTCGCCGGGTTCCGCCTCCAGCGCCTCGAAGTGTTCAACTGGGGCACCTTCGACGGCCGCGTCTGGACTCTGCATCTCAACGGCAGGAACGGCCTGCTCACGGGTGACATCGGATCGGGCAAATCGACGTTGGTCGATGCCGTCACCACGCTGCTGGTGCCGAGCCAGCGCATCGCCTACAACAAGGCCGCAGGGGCCGACACCCGCGAACGCTCGCTCCGCTCCTATGTGCTGGGCTTCTACAAATCGGAACGCCTGGAGTCCCTCGGTGGCGGCGCCAAACCGGTCGCCCTCCGCGACAGCAACGCATACTCAGTCATCCTCGGAGTCTTCCACAACGAAGGATACGACAAGACCGTGACCCTCGCCCAGGTGTTCTGGCTGAAAGATCCAGCAGGACAGCCTGCCCGTCTCTATGCAGCCGCCGAGCGAGACCTCTCCATTGCCGGCAACTTTTCGGAATTCGGTACGGAGATCACCGCCCTGCGCAAGCGCCTGCGCTCGGAGGGCGTCGAGCTGTTCGACAGCTTCCCGCCCTACGGAGCCATGTTCCGACGTCACTTCGGCATCGACAACGAGCAGGCGCTCGAACTGTTCCACCAGACCGTATCGCTCAAATCGGTGGGTAATCTCACCGACTTCGTGCGCAGCCACATGCTCGAACCGTTTGACGTCGAACCGCTTATCACCGCCCTCATCAACCACTTCGAAAACCTCAAACGCGCACACGAGGCGGTGCTCAAGGCCAAGCGGCAAATAGAAATGCTCGAACCCCTCGTGGAGGATTGCAACCGCCACAGGGAGTTGTCCACCTCCACCGAAGAGCTGCGGGAATGCCGCGATGCCTTGCGACCCTGGTTCGCCTCGCTCAAGCTCGGACTGCTCCAACACCGCCTCACCTCCATTGAAGAGGAGCTTACCCGGCATGAGAGTACCGTCGAACGGCTCGAACAGAAACGCCGAGAAGTACATGAACGGGAACGCAACCTGCGCCGCACCATCGCAGAAAACGGCGGCGACCGGATCGAGAGCATCTCCGCCGAAATACGAATGAAGCAACAGGAACTCGAACGCCGCAAGCTGAAATCCACCCGCTACAGCGAACTGGTGTACCGACTCGGCGAGATACCAGCGACCACCGCCGATGAGTTCCTCCGCCAGCGCGCCGGACTCGAAGCCATCAGGGAAACTGCCGGGGAGCGCGAAGCAAGCGTCCAGAACGATCTCAACGAAACGGGCGTTGCTTTCGCGCAGGAGCAACAGGAATACCGGGAGTTGATGGTCGAAATCGAGAGCCTGAAAGCACGAAAAAACAACATCGGCGAAAAACAGGTCGCCCTGCGGCGCTCGCTCTGCAGTGCACTGAACCTTGACGGGGAGGAGATCCCCTTCGCCGGCGAACTGCTCCAGGTGCGTG
>CAIYTH010000054.1 GCA_903929135.1 uncultured Chlorobiales bacterium | reverse complement strand
TGAAACAGTTGTCCTAAATCGAAGTGAGAAAACACGATACCGTCAAGCCGGCAAACGCATGAGATAGAGATCCCACTCCCGTCAATAAAACTCTCAAATGATTGGTTTAACACGCCTTATCAAATCATATATATAAAAGACAAACGAAAAATCACTTTCTGGCACATCAATTGCAGGAATAGTCACGAAACACTGTAAAAAGCACGGGCCTCATAAAGGATCAGGGTGCCGCATCAGTTTGAAGTTCGGATAAGTGTCATTGACTGAAACTCATCATCATGTTCAAGCCAAACTCCCTTCGGTCGCTTGTTCTCGGAGCGTCGATTCTGGCAGCAGCCGCACCTGCATCAGCCGGGGCAGAAACCCGGATAGTGAGCGGAAACGCTGCGTTGACCGTGATCATTCCCGACGTCATCATACTGGATTACTTCACGAGCATCAATCTCACACAGTGCGCGTTAGTCGAAAACCAGAACGGCTCGATGGTTTTGCTGTCGAAGAACAAAGAGGTGAAGCCCTCGCACGGTCGAAACACCGATCCTCACGCAGGCAACATCAACAATGCGAGATCGACCGCGTTCAACGCATCGGATGTCACACTTACCATGAAGCAGGTATGGGCGGTACGAGGATTTCCAACCAACGGCAATGCCACGGTCAGCGTTATCGGGCCGGGCACGCTATCGATATCATCCACATCCGGCGTATCGAATCGTCAGGCCGCGTCGGACGGCACTCCTGAATCGGCTTCAGGCAACTCCGTTACGGCAAGCCTGAACGGAATCCGGAAGGAAGACGCCACAACGGGAGACGTGCTGATAAGCCGAAATTTCGCCAACAACTCCGGCTCCATCACCATCATGGTCGTCAAGATGTAATGATCAGAGATGAAAACGCTATAAAATACAACGAATGATATGGAACACGATTTTCATGCCCTGGCTCGCAGGGCATCGGCTGAATACCACTGGCAGGCCGGTATAATCTCCATCAGTGTCGAGGGAGACCCGGCCGTTGGACTCCGTTACTCGTTCAGGGACAGGGAAACTGCCGAACGATTCCTGGTATTGCGCAGGCTTCATAACAGTCATGAGCCGGCGAATGCAAATACGTTGAAAAGAGAAAAGTGCGACGTGGTTGAGATCTGGCCTTGATGAGCTGTGAAGGAGACCATCCTGAATTTTGATCCGACCGGAAATCAGCAGCTACCTTCCCGGTCCGGATGATTCAGTTCAAGGGGCTCGGCTCCACGATATTCCTCCTCAGGGCAAAAAAATAGGCCCCCTGAACATAATAGGGATCGGAAAATTCAATCTGCTTTTTACGTTCCCCGGTGATCCACATGACCGCCCCGATCATATTGATCTTCTTACCTGCCAATGCGGCAATCAGGCTTCCGAAATCGATATCGGCATAGGCAGGCCTCCTGCCCGAAAATGCTGCAAAGCGCTCGAGAAGCTCAATATTGAAACCGACCAGCCGATTATCCTTGACCGCTGTGAACGGCAGGCCGTTATCACTGACCAGACCGATGACGAGCGGCTCGCCCGATGCGGCGCCGGGTATGCCGGGCATCGTTGTCTCCCCTTTTTTCATCCATCTGTCAACCATGTCATCATAGATGCCGTTGTGACGAATCTGCCTCAGGAACCTGTTGAAAGAGAGCCGCAGGGTGTCATCGCCACGGCGGAACCCCAGCCCGAGCTCTGAAGAAAAAAGCGCGGGCCCGACAAGGCCGATGTCGGGTTGCTGCCGTATCATTTCGATCAACTCGTCCGAAGTGTAGATCCCGGCGTCAATTTTGCCTGTCTTGACTGCAAGAATCATGTCGGAGGGGCTTTTGAATTGCAGAATGGTTGCTTTGGGAAAGGCTTTCGTTGCATAAACATCATGCACAGAACCCTGAAGAACGCCGATTCGCTTCTCTTTCAGATCGTCGACAGATGCGATTCGGACTCTTTTTTTGTCACAACCGGCCAGCAGGAAACTGCAGACAACCATGAACAGCAAGGCAAAAGAAGCAGACTTTCTCATGTTCTCTTCGTTTGAGGTAACGGAATGCCAGGCCGACAACCGGATGAGGCTCTGTCAGGAAGCAGTTTCAGCCATGACGGCTCAGAGGTTCCGCCCCTTCTCAAAAAGCCTTTTATAGTAAAAACCGCTGGTATAGAGCGCTGCAGCCGGGTTATGGCCAAGCATGCGATCCTTGGTGATCAGCGTCGTGACCGGAGCATCGGAATATTTGATGAACAGGGAGTCATGACCTACACAGAGACCGATGATGACGTTCAGGTCGGTTTTCTGCCCGTTGAGCAGTTTCGCCTGCAGTATCGGGTTACACATGGACTCGTGGCTCCCTTTCAGGATTTTAAGATCGTCGGGAATTCCGATTTCTGTTTTATCGACAGAGCCGACCTTGCAGATCACCGAGTAGGGTTCCAGTCCATTGATCTTCAGAATCTTCATGAAGGTACGCGACTCTTCCGAAAGGCCGATACAGGTGGCAAGTCCGATTTTTCTTGCATCAATGCGGTTGGCAAATGCGATGATCTCTTCAACACGTGTGAGTTTCCCGTAATAGGTCCCCTCAACCTCGGCCGATGCCCTGGCTATCCTGGCATCGGGGCTCTCTCCCCTGTACTGCTGCGTGATGCCATCGAGTTCGGCAGGAGCGACGGTTTCAGAAAGGCAGAAATCAGGGAAATGGCGATCCTGGCGGTAACAGCTTGACTGGATGCATTCTGCACAGCTGAATTCCTGTTGGTCATTTTTTGATGATTGCTTTTTCGATCCCATGGTAATTAACGGTTATTCACGTTCAACTTGTACACTCAGCAACTGCCACTCATCCCCAGGGTGCAGCATGCGTCCATTCAGCACGTTCCATCGTCTGTGATGAAGCGCCTGACGTCGTCATTGAACCTGCCCCCGCCTCCGGTCAGATAAACACGCCGCCGGCCGCCTCGATACGCTGGGCATTCACCCATCGGCAGTCGTCAGAAACAAGGGCGGCAATGAGATCGCCGATGTCGTCCGGAAGGCCGACACGCCCCAATGCCGTCTGGGAAGCGATGAACGAGTTAACCTGTTTGTTGTCACGGACAGTGCCGCCGCCGAAGTCGGTTTCTATTGCTCCCGGGGCCAGGACATTCACCGCGATACCCCGGTGACCGAGCTCTTTGGCAAGGTATCTGGTGAGCACTTCAATCGCGCCTTTCATGGACGCATAAACCGAATATCCCGGCGAAGCAAAGCGGGCAAGGCCTGAAGAGACATTGAGTATGCGTCCGCCATCCGATATCAGCGGCAAAAGCGCCTGGGTCAGGAAAAAAACACTTTTCAGGTGAACATTCATGAGCGCATCAAACTGAGCTTCCGTCACATCGGTGAAGGGTGCCTGAATGCCCATTCCTGCATTGTTGACAAGGATATCGAAGCTCGCCGCATCCCACTGCTCCAGGGTTTCCCTCACCTGGAGGGTAAAGGCAGGAATTCCTGAGACAGAACCGGAATCGAGAGGCAGTGCGGCAGCTCGTGCGCCATGCCTGACCATACCGGAAACGACCTCTTCGGCAGCAGCCTTGTCCTGCCTGTAGGTAATCATCACATCGGTGTTGCGGGCGGCCAGCTTGAGGGCGGCATTGGCTCCGAGACCTCTGCTGCCACCGGTGATAATGGCAATTTTACGAGTCATATCTGTTTCCTTTCAATGTATGGGTTTTCAGTTCAACCAGGAGGGAAGAGCAGGTGCAATGGGATGCACTGAGGCAGGAAGAAAGCTTCGAATGCCGTTCTCAGTCGCCCCGCATTGTCCGATCGCATCTGAACGTTATCCGGAGGATGTACCCTCTGATGACGGGATGAGCATAAAGATAAGCAATGGGTTGGATGAAAACCCGGGAAAAACCGCCTCGAGGCAGGCGATGGGCTGCCTTGAGCCGAAGGTTGGATTACTCCATGAAAAGAAAGGGCACAGCTCCTCGCGAGTTATTGCAGCTCTTCCGGCGTGAGGACGAGGAGGCTCTCTATCATGTCATGTTAACGCCGGATAATCGGTATATCCCTTTGGCCCGGTCATGTAAAACGTACTCATATCCGGTTCATTGAGCGGCGCGCCGGACTTCCATCTCGTCACCAGATCCGGGTTGGCAAGAAATGCCCTCCCCACCGCAATCAGATCGCATTTGCCCGATGCCAGATCGCTCTCCGCCCGTGCGGCATCGTAACCGCCGGAAAGAATCAGCTTCCCGTTAAACTCTTTGCGGAACATCGACTTGATCGATGGCGGAACTTCCGGCGACCCCATGGCAGAGTGATCAACCAGGTGGATATAGAGCAGACCGCGAGCGTCAAGCTGCCTGGCAAGATAGGTGTAATCAGCATCCATCGCCGGATAGAGCGGCATGTCGTTGAAAATGCCGTAAGGCGACAGGCGGATGCCGACGCGCTCCTTGCCGATCGCATCGATCACGGCGTCAGCCACTTCGAGTACGAAGAGGGCCCGGTTCTCGATAACCCCGCCGTATCGATCGGTGCGCAGATTCGAATTAGGGCGGATGAACTGTTCAAGCAGATATCCGTTCGCACCATGCAATTCGACGCCGTCAAAACCCGCTTCGATCGAGTTCCTCGCAGCTTGGGCGAATTCCCCGATGGCATCCTTTATCTCCGCATCAGTCATCGCTTGAGGGATGACGTATGGTTTCATACCCTCCGCATCGGTGTAGATATCACCGGCGGCAGCCACGGCCGACGGCGCAAGCACCCGAGCACCAAGAGGCAGGTTGAGCGGATGGCCTATCCGCCCGCAATGCATGAACTGGATGAAAATCTTCCCCTGCTTCGCGTGAACGGCATCGGTGACCAGCTTCCACCCTGCGATCTGCTCACCTGAAAATATTCCCGGTATGCGAGGATAACCCAGGCCGTCGGGAGAGGTCGATGTGCCTTCAGTGATGATGAGACCGGCAGAGGCCCGCTGGGCGTAGTACTCCGCCATGAGTTCGTTCGGCACATTGCCTGGTGCACGATTGCGGGTCATCGGCGCCATGACCAGATGATTCCGGAGCGTGATCGATCCTAATGTGGCGGTGGAAAAGAGCTGTGACATGATGGTTCCTGTTGAAAGCGAAACGGGTTTTCCGAACGGGATGCAAGCGCCGGTGATGTCGATGGCATGAGACGCTTATCCGATCAGAGGTTATTCTTCAAGCTCTTGTATCAACACATGAAAACAGGGGAGGGTTCCTTGCGGTTTGGAACGGAGGTTCGACTCCGTCGCATCGAAAGAGGATGCAGGACTACCCGATCATGCTCCTGGGGTCTACCCAGGAATCAAACTCCGCTGCAGATACATATCCCGATGCAATCGCCGCTTCGCGCAACGTCATGCCTTCAGCCTGGGCAGCAAGCACGATTTCTGCGACCTTGTCATAGCCGATATGCGGATTCAGTGCCGCAGCCATCATAAGAGAACGATCCAGATGCATCTTTATCCGTTCTCTGTCCGGCTCAATACCGTCGATACACCTGTCGGCGAATGACCTGCAGGCATCTCCGAGCAGTTCAGCGGAGAGCAGAAAATTCGCGATCATTACCGGACCGAAAACATTCAGTTCCAGATGGCCCTGCATACCTGACACCGATATGGTCACATCATTGCCGATGACCTGGGCGCAAACCATCGCAAGAGCTTCAGCCTGCGACGGGTTTACCTTGCCGGGCATTATCGATGAGCCCGGTTCGTTCGAGGGCAACACGATCTCCCCGATTCCGGAGCGGGGCCCAGATGCAAGCAGGCGGATGTCATTTGCAATTTTCATCAGGCTGACAGCCACCTGTTTGAGTGCCGCATGTGATTCGATCAATGCATCATGGGCAGCAAGCGCTTCAAATCTGTTTTCCGCGGTGATAAACGGATGCCCGGTCATCGACGCAATCATCGCGGACACTTTTGTCCCGAACTCTTTTGGAGCATTGAGCCCCGTCCCGACTGCCGTACCGCCAAGAGGAATTTCGGAAAGATGAGGCAACGTATGACCAAGTGCGGCAAGTCCATGATCGAGCTGGGACACATATCCCGAAAACTCCTGTCCAAGCGTCATCGGCGTCGCATCCATGAGGTGCGTACGCCCGAGTTTCACAATATCCCGCATCGCATCTGACCTCGCCGCAAGCACATTCCGAAGATGCTGAATACCGGGAATGCTCTTTCCGGCAAGCATGCCGTACGCCGCGATATTCATTGCCGAGGAGAATGCGTCATTTGAAGACTGAGACCGGTTCACATCGTCATTGGGATGCAAAAGCCGCACGCCCTCACCCGGAATCATTCCCGACAAAGCATGGGCTCTATTTGCGATGACCTCGTTGACATTCATATTCGTATGGGTCCCTGATCCGGTCTGCCAGATGACCAACGGAAAATGCTCCTCGAGTTTCCCTTCGATAATCTCATCGCAGACAGCCGTGATGAGTGCCGCTTTCTCCTTGCTCAGGACTCCGAGCTCACCATTGATCACTGCCGCAGCCTTTTTCAGGTAACCAAACGCCTCGATAACAGCTTTCGGCATCGAATGCGGATGGCCGATCCTGAAATTCCCTATCGAACGCTGGGTCTGTGCACCCCAGTAGCGGTCGACAGGAACCCTGATCTCCCCGAGCGTATCTTTTTCGATTCTGTATTTCATGCTTCTGCAGTTCAGAGCGGGTGACACACTTTCGTAAAATCGATACCGGGAAACAGCTTGCATACCCATCTGTAATCCCGGCTGTTATTTCCCCACATAAAACTTTGTAAAAGACAAGTCTTGCGTGATACCCGAAAACCTTCGCCATTCGAGGTTCTGTTATCATACAGACAGATCGCGACAATAATGGCTGCATGTCCGGTTCATGAGGCCTGCATCTTCTGTGTCAATCGCAGAATGATGAACTCGGCAGGACGGACCACAGCCATGCCGAGTTCGACGATCAACCGGCCTTCGAGGATATCCTCCGGGGTCATGGTTTTACCGAGGCCGACGTTGACGAAAAAGGCCTGTTCCGGTTTTGCGCCGGCCAGTGCGCCTTGCCGCCATTTCAATTCCAGATAGTTCTCGATCATGGCCCGGACCTTCAACCAGGTCGATACGGTATTGGGTTCGAACACCACCCATCCCGTCGATTTTTTCAGGGAGGCTTCCGTCACCATGAAAAACCGGCGGACATTGATATACCGCCATTCATTGTCGTTGCCATCCAGCGTACGGGCACCCATCACAACTGTCCCCTTTCCCGTCAGGCTCACGATCGCATTGACCGACCTGCCCGTTTCCGTATTGATGGACAGCCGCTCCTGATCGGTCAGCGACAAGGGAACAATGGGCTTGACAACATCAAGCATCCCGACGTTGGCCGGAGCTTTCCAGACCCCCCGTTCCCGGTCGACCCGAGCATAGACACCCGCGACTGCAGCCGAGGGCGGCAGGGTGATATGGTGTTTTGCAAATTCGGCGAATACCCCGTTGTACATGGCGGCGGAGCTGCTTCTGAGCTCCAGCATCGATCTGCCGGTTTTATCATCTATCGGCGTCCCCCCGTTGAGCCTGTGTTCGCTGAGCTTCAGCGTGTCGAAATCGAATTCATAGGTGTAGGTTGTTTCAAGGAACGGGTAATACACCGCACCGTAACTCCTGACGGAGTTTTCGACCGGAAGATGGTCAATTGCAGTCCTGACATCATTGGCGATCGATTCGACTGTTTTCGGTACGGTCGTCAGCGCAGTATCAATGATGGCAAAGCGCTCCTTCAGGAACGAGGCCTGGATGATCATCTGCTGAATGATGTTCCGGTATCCGGCCGGGTCGAGGGCAATCGCCTCCGGCACCACGATCATGGTCGGTTCATCGATCGCCGCCACCACTCCGAGCCCCGTTGCAATGTCGGCATTCGTTACCGGTTTTGAATAGTCGCCGACAGAAACGATGTAACAGGTCCCGCCGCCGTTGGCGAAATAGTGGCGGACGGCATGATAGAAAATATGCCTGCTCAGGTTCACATGATCAGGCTGGATGCTCACCTTGAAACCCGTCGTGGTGGTGCCTGATTTCTGTTCATCCACCCTGATGTCGATGTGGGTCGGGTCCTCTCTGTCGGGACCGCCGAACCAGGAGAGATAGTCGTGCCAGCTTTGAATCGGAGTCGGCACTCCGGACAGGTCGCCAGGCGTCTTAGCGGTTGCCTTTTCAGTATAACCGACAAACGCGGGAACAGCCGACGCGACCTCTTCAACCGATGGCGGAAAAAAGGGGATCTCTTCCACATAAACACCCGGAGCACGGTAGTTTGCCATTGCGGAATGATTGAACGTATTCTGGAAGCAAGCCGGGAAAAGGTGCCATCACTCGTGTGGTGGCCTCGTAATGACTAGGGTTTTTTCAATGTGCTGTTTACCCGCCTGATGAGTTCATCCATGGTAAACGGTTTCTGGATCAAATTCTTCGTATCAAAATCAACGCCCTCTTCAGCGAGAAGGTTTGCCGAATATCCGGACATGAAAAGTGTCCGCATATTGTTACGAAGAGAAGATAGACGCCGGCTCAACTCCACGCCATTCATTGCGGGCATCATGACATCGGTCAGGAGCAGATGTATCTCTCCATCATATTTCTCAACGGCTTGCATTGCTTCTGATGGTGTCGAAGCCATCAGTACACGATATCCCTTCATTTCAAGTATCTGCTTGCAGATATCAAGGATGAGCACCTTGTCATCCACCAGCAGAATGGTGTGTTTGTAAGACATAAAGCTTTGTTTTATGAGGCCATCCCCGGCATCCTTCCTCGTTCCGGTACATCGATAACCTCAGAGTACACAGGTTTACGGAGCATGACGCAGAACAGTATAACCTGGAATCAGTGATTCAGATGCTCATCGTTGAAAAACTGATTTGGACGACATCCCGGTCAACATGATCATGGAATCGGTAAGCCGGATATTGCTGCGGCATATCCGGCCCTCCTGCAATGATTGAAAGCTCTATGGGATTCAGCGTTGTCCATTCCGGTCCTGCCGGCATCAGGAATCAACCGTTTATCAGGCAATTCTTTCAAGATTACAGGAGGTGAGGCATGCAACATGAACCGTCCTGAGCATAATAAAATTCCCGCCCTTGACCCGATACGGTTTGCAGTATCGAGAGAACGGCTGTCCCTGGATTTTTATCACGGTTGTTGCCTCCTTCGTAACCGGGAACATGCAGACCTGTTCCGGTATCGGCACGAAACAGGCATGAATTCAGCCCTGAGCAACGGAGCGCGGCTTTGTCCGACCGGGACGCTTCCGAACCGGTCGGGAGTTCATTGCTCTCATGATAAGCAGAATCATGGAGGATCAGGCCGCTTTTGCCTTCCATGAAGAAGCGGACGGAATCACATCCGGCTATGCCTGCGCCTGTTCGTACCATCCTTTCGAAGCATTGACGATACGTACCACGAGCAGCATCACCGGCACCTCGATCAGTACGCCCACCACGGTGGCCAGCGCCGCGCCCGAATCGAATCCGAACAGGCTGATGGCTGCGGCCACAGCCAACTCGAAGAAATTGGATGCGCCGATCAGGGCCGAAGGACCAGCGACGGAATGCTTCTCGCCGACCAGCCGGTTCAGCCCGTATGCCAGGGCGGAGTTGAAGAATACCTGGACGAGGATCGGAACGGCAAGCAGTGCGATAACCAGGGGCTGCTTCAGGATAGCTTCCCCCTGAAACGCAAACAGGAGCACCAGGGTTGCAAGAAGGGCCGCAATCGACCAGGGGCCGATCTTTTCCATTGCCGCATCGAAAGCCTCCTTCCCTTTCGAAAACAGCGATCTGCGCCAGAACTGAGCCAGGATGACCGGAATCACGATATACAGCACCACCGAGGTGATCAGCGTTGCCCAGGGCACGGTAATGGACGAAATGCCAAGCAGCAGCCCCACCAGCGGGGCGAACGCCACCACCATGATCGCGTCGTTCAGCGCGACCTGCGAGAGTGTGAAAAGCGGATCCCCGTTTGTCAGGCGGCTCCAGACGAAAACCATCGCCGTACAGGGTGCGGCAGCAAGCAGGATGAGCCCCGCTATGTAGCTGTCGATCTGTCCTGCCGGAAGCATCGGCGCGAAGAGGTTGCGGATGAAGAACCAGCCGAGAAGAGCCATCGAGAAAGGCTTGACGAGCCAGTTGACCAGCAGGGTGACGCCGATGCCGCGGAGGTGCTGGCGCACCTCGTGCAGAGCGCCGAAATCGACTTTCACCAGCATCGGGATGATCATCACCCAGATCAGGAGGCCGACCGGCAGGTTGACCCTGGCGACCTCCATGCGGCCGACCGCCCGGAACAGGCCCGGCAGAAACTGTCCGAGCGCGATACCGGCGACGATGCAGAGGAATACCCAAACGGTCAGATATCGCTCGAACACGCTCATGGATGCACTCTCGGTTTTTTTCGTTGTGACTTCACATTGAACGGACATGGATGTTCTTGTTTTATTGGTTTTGTGGTGGACGATGCATGAACTCCCGTTCAACGTGCAACCGGGAGTTCGAGTCGTCAATGCCATGGGTCGTTACAGGTTTCGCATTCCATTTCAGAATCGCCCTGCCTATGGCTGAAACAGTTCAAGCAGTCGGGAAACACCTGTCGGTTCATGTCTCAGGAGCGGCACGATGGCCATACGTCCGGCGTACCGGGTTGCTATCGCAGTGATCTCCCGCAGCTCGTTATGCGCCCGCTGCCTGAGCAGCATCGAATGCGGGGCACTCGATGCAACGCAGTTGTTGACGATCCAGGCCCATGGCTCTATGCCAGCACGGCGGAGCTCTTCCTGGAGAGCGTGAGCCTCCAGAACCGGGGTGGGTTCGGCCAGGGTGACGATCACGACCCTGGTCTGGCGAGGGTCCTGCAGCCGCATCAGCGGGGTCAGGCCGGGCATACCGGAGCCACCAGCCTGACGCGCGATCTCACGGTGATAGGCGCCGGTTGCATCAAGCAGCAGAAGTGTGTGCCCCGTCGGGGCGGTATCCATGACGACGAACTTGCTGTCCGCATCGCGAATGACCCTCGAAAAGGCCTGGAACACGGCGATCTCCTCGGTACACGGCGAGCGCAGATCTTCTGCCAGAAGCGCCCTGGCGTCCTCGTCGAGACTGGCGCCTTTTGTGTCCAGCACCTGCTTTCTATAGCGACCAGTTTCTTCGCGGGGATCGATTCTGCTTACCGTGAGGTTCTCCACCGATCCCTCAAGGGTTTCGGCAAGGTGCGCCGCCGGATCGGAAGTGCTGAGGTGGACCGGCAGGCCGCGTCGTGCAAGTTCGACGGCGAGCGCGGCGGCGAGCGTTGTTTTTCCAACCCCGCCTTTGCCCATGAACATGATGAGGCCATGTCCATCTGCGGCAATATCATCGACCAGCGAAGAGAGCCCCGGCGCCTGTAAAGCGGCCGGCATCCCGATGCTGCCGGCATCTGTCGTCGAAACAGCGTCATCCAGCAGGTTGCGAAGGGCATCGAGACCTACGAGGTTGAAAGGCTTGAGTGCAATCTTGTCGCAGGGCAAAGCCTGCAACTGGCCGGGTATGGCAGCGAGGACAGATTGCTCCCGTGCAAAGATAGCCGCTGCCAGGTCGTCCTGAACCGTTTCGGATGAAGGCAGCACTCCGTTGATAACAAGGTATTGCTGCGACAGACCGACGGCGTCAAGCTCCTCATGGGTACGGGCAACCTCGAGCAACGTGGCATGCTGGGCGCGGGCGACCAGGACCAGTCGGGTACGCTGCGGGTCGGCGAGGGCCTGGACAGCCGCTTTGTACTGCTTGCGCTGCTTCTCAAGTCCGGCAAGCGGTCCAAGACATGACGCATCCCCTTTCGAAGCTTCGAGAAATCCGCTCCATGCCCCCGGAAGCTGCAGCAGGCGAAGCGTATGTCCTGTGGGGGCCGTGTCGAACACGATATGGTCGTACCCGGCCGTCAACTCCGTATCGGTCAGGAGAGCGGTGAACTCGTCGAATGCGGCAATCTCCGTCGTGCATGCACCGGAAAGCTGCTCCTCTATGCCTTTGACAACCGCTTCGGGAAGCACGCCCCGCACGGGTCCGACAATCCGGTCCCGATAGGCCCGGGCTGCTGCCTGCGGATCGATTTCAAGCGCATGCAGGTTCGGTGACGCTGCAGTCATGGGTGTAATCCGGTTGCCGATAGTCACACCGAAAACCTGCCCGACGTTCGAGGCCGGGTCGGTACTGACCAGCAGCACGCGTCGCCCTTGTTCCGAGAGCCGGAGTGCCGTCGCACAGGCGATCGAGGTCTTGCCCACGCCGCCTTTGCCGGTAAAGAAGAGATAACGCGGGAGATGTTGAAGGAACTGCATTGGCATCATCCTTTTCAGCAGCAGTTCTTCCCCGTGCAACAGCTCTGCGTTTGTGGCGCAGTCGTCAGAGCAACGCCGGACCAGCGGGCCAGATCCGCACGAGACGGGTAGGTGCCGACCAGGACGATATCTCCACCGACGAGGGTAAGGGGCAGGGACTCCTGTCCGGTACGCTCGAGCAACTCCCTGACATTCGTATTGTCTGCAAAGGCCAGGGGCTCCTGGGCGAGGTTGACGCGCTCCACCGGGACGCCGTTCTGCCTGGCCCAGTTCACATCAGCCGTGAAGGTAACGAGCGTCTGGTCGACATCCACGCCGCACACACCGGTACTGCAGCAAAGGGCGGGTTCAAATACCTGTATTTTCTGCATGATGAATCTCCGATTAACCTTGAAATGAAGTTGATGGCAAAAGCGTGCCGATACGATCGAGTTCGATCTTCAGACGTTCAGGGTCTGTTTTCAGCTCCTCGAGCGGCAGCGCCAGGAACGCTTCGATGCGGGCGCGCAGGATGGTGTAGGCGCTCATGAAAGCCGCATCGATCTCCTCATCGGTGCCGGTCGCCTGGGCCGGGTCCTCAACTCCCCAGTGGGCTCGCAATACCGGACCGAGATATGCCGGGCATGTCTCACCCGCCGCGTTCGAGCAGACGGTGATAACGATGTCCGGGGTAAGCGGGAGATGGTCCCATGACTTGCTGTGGTATCCGGCGACAGAAATCCCTTCACGCCGGAGAAGAGCGATCGAGCGAGGATGGAGGTGCCCTGCGGGCTTGCTTCCGGCGCTCATGGCCGTCCAGCCCGATGGGGCAAGATGGTTGAAGGTGGCTTCACCGAGTATCGAACGGCACGAGTTGCCTGTACAGAGAAAAAGGATGTTCATGAAGCTGTATTGTTTGTTGTTCCCTTGCCTTCACTGGCCCCCGGTGAGGTTTCAGAACACTGGGGACAGATTGCCACACCACTGAAATCCCCGCACGTTTCAGGCTTGCCTCCGCAGCATTCATCGGTGAGATAGGCGATAAGATCCAGCATCAGCGGAAGGCTGGCACGGTAGCGCTGGAAACGCCCCTCCTGCTCGACGTTGACAAGACCCGCGTGTGTCAGCGCTTTCAGGTGAAACGAGAGGTTTGTCGACGGCACGTCAAGCGTCGAGGCTATCTCGCCTGCGACCATGCCTTCAGTGCCTCTCCTGATGAGCAGACGATAGACATCCAGGCGCACTGAAGATGAAAGCGATTCGAAAATCGTGATGGCTGATATTTTGTTCATGCCCCGATATTACAAAATTTGTTGAATAGTTGAAATATCATACAAGAAAAACCTCCATGCCGGAAGAAAAGTTTTCAAAGACGACACATTCGCGTTCAAAAGCTTCCCGCATTCAGGGCTGCTTCCGGATGAACTCCTGAGCTGACCGTCACGCCGGCAACATCAGGAACAGATAAACTGCTGTTCTTTGAAGGATATTTCGTACTATTAATACCCATACGGGGTATAGGTATACAGGAAAAGACATCGACGGTCGATCATCCTGAAGCGGCCTGCTTCAGCGTATGACGAGCTGTACAATCCAATGCGCAAGAAACAACATGATCAAGATCAAAGAGATCAGCCCGACTGCCGCTCACGCCATGATAAAAAAAGGGGTATTGCTGGTCGATGTCCGCCAGCCACAAGAGGTCGCGAAAAAATCATTCGATCTCCCCGAAGTCCTGCTGCTTCCTCTCAACAGGCTTGAAGAGCGTTTCAGGGAGATCCCTGCTGACCGTCAGGCGATCATCGCCTGCAACAGCGGCAACCGAAGCCTGATTGCTGCCCGTTTTCTGGCGGATCACGGGTATCGCAAAGTGATCAACATGCAGTACGGCATCACCCGCTGGGAGAAGGACGGACTGCCGGTCATAAGAAAGCCGAAACAAAACCCTATATACTGGTTGCTGCGGATGTTCAACATGAGGTCATGATCCGGGTTGCGTGCTGCTTGTCCTGAACGAGGCCGTCAGTCAAGGTGCCTGATCTCCAGGCGACGGAGCCTGGGGGCGAACACCGCTGTGGCGGCCACAACGGCGAGCGTCATGGCGCCGCCGAAGACCACGGAGGGCACAAGACCCATGCAGCGTGCCGCCAGGCCTGACTCGAACGCGCCGAGTTCGTTTGAGGAACCGATGAAGAGGCCGTTGATGGCCGAAACCCGTCCACGGATCGCATCAGGAGTCACCAATTGCATGATGGTGACCCTCGTCACCACGGATATGCCGTCGCAGACACCAGAAAGCAGCAGCAGGAAGGCGGCGATCCAGAAACCTGAAGACAATGCGAAGGCGATGATGGAGAGACCGAACCCGGCGACTGCGCCGAGCAGCCATCGACCGTTGTTGAACCTGATCGGATGTCGCGCAAGGAACATTGCTGTCGTCATCCCGCCGATGGCCGGCGCAGCCCGAAGAACACCAAGTCCCTCGGGACCGTAGTGAAAGACATCGTGGATGAAGGCTGGCAACATCGACACCGCACCGCCGAACAGGACGGCGAACATGTCCAGCGACTGCGCCCCGAGTACGATCTGGTTGCCGAACACGAACCGGAAACCTTCGGCGATGCTCCGGAAAACCGGGGTGCTCTCTCCCGCACGGGGCTCATCGATTCGGATTGAAAAAAGGAAAACAGCGGCACACAGCGAAAAAAGCGCAGCCGCGATGTAACTCGCCGTCTTGCCCAGATATCCGACCATGATGCCACCCAGAGCCGGCCCGACGACCAGGCCCAGCTGAAACACCGAACTGCCGATGCCCGCGGCTCGTGCGTATTGATTGCGCGGCAGGATCAGTGCGAACAGGGCGCTGTAGGACGGGCTGATGAATGCGCGGGCAATCCCGCCGATGGCGATGGCACCGTAGATAAGCATTGAAGGGTTCCCGGCTATCCACCCAGCAGAGACTGCGGCAAGCGTCAGTGCATTGAGTACGAGAAGCAGGCAGGCAACGACTCCGAACAATTTCCTGGAGTAGTGGTCGATGGCATGTCCGGCGATCAGTGCGAACGAGAAGTAAGGAATGACCTCGGCAAGGCCGATCAGGCCGAGCGCCAGGAGATCGTGCGTGAGCTGGTACATATGCCAGCCCGCCACCACCGCGATCACCTGATAGGCAAGAACAATCAGGATGCGGAACAGCAGCAGTTTAAGAAAAGAGCGGTTTGCCTCAAGCAGAATATTCATGGATGACAGGCCTCACCGGCCCCGGAATGAACGATATCCGGCAGAACGCTGCCGTCAGCTGGCCGATCAAGCCACTTCGCATCGCGGAGTGCCGGACCGCCTTGTAATTTCCCGATGCTTTCCGAATATGGAGAGGCCGTTCAGCTACCTGAAGGCACTCGCATTCGGGTTTCAATGCCCCTTGCATGAGGGCGACGAACACAGAATGCGAAGCAAAATGAGATTTCGCAAGAAATTCACAAAGGAAACATGATCCCGATTCAAATGAAATAGGTCTTTTTCAAAAAATAATTTATAAGATATATAAGAGTCCGGGTGGCCTTTGATGGTCGGCCATCGGGAACCCGGAGTGCCTGGGGAGTGGTTCACGTTACTCGGAATTTGACGAAAGGTCCAGTTCGCGAAAACAGTGCCCGCCATGAACAGGCATTTCCCGACAACAGACGACTTCGCCTGTTCAACATCAAGAAAACGGAGAAATCATCGACCGGATCATTGACATTACGGAACTCGCCCTTCGGGACGCGCACCAGAGCCTGATCGCCACCAGGCTGGGAATAGAGGACATGACCGGCGCCTGCAAGGATCTCGACGATGCAGGCTACTGGTCGATCGAGTGCTGGGGAGGAGCAACCTACGACTCCTGCATCCGTTACCTCAACGAGGACCCCTGGGAACGGTTGCGCACCTTCAGGAAGCTCATGCCCAAAACTCCGCTGCAGATGCTGCTACGGGGACAGAACCTTCTCGGATACCGCCATTATCAGGATGAGGTGGTGGAACGATTCTGCGGGAAGTCGGCTGAAAACGGCATCGATGTATTCCGCATCTTCGATGCGCTCAACGACCTGCGCAATATCGAGACATCGGTCCGGGCGGTCAGAAAAGCGGGTGGTCACGCACAGGGAACCATCTCCTACACCGTCAGCCCGATCCACACCACAGCGCTCTTTGTCGAACAGGCCCGTCGACTGCAGGAGATGGGGGTCGACTCCATCTGCATCAAGGACATGGCCGCCCTGATCAAGCCGCAGGCCGCATACGACCTGGTCAAAGGCATCAAGGAGGCTTGCGGGCCGGACCTCAGGGTACATCTCCATGTCCATGCGACGACCGGCGTCACCATGGTCAGCCTGATGAAGGCGATCGAGGCCGGTGTGGACTGCGTGGACACGGCCATCAGCACCTTGAGCCTCGGACCCGGGCACAATCCCACGGAGAGCGTCATCGAAATGCTGGATGGCACCGGCTACACGACAAGGGTCGATCCTGAACGGATCAGGCAGGTCAAGGACCATTTCACGAACGTCCTCCGACGTTATCACGAATTCCAGTCACAGGTAACCGGCGTCGAGACGGAGATTTTCAAGAGCCAGATCCCCGGCGGCATGCTTTCAAACATGGAAAGCCAGCTCAGGCAGCAGGGTGCCGGGGACCGGATGAAGGAGGTCCTCGAGGAGATTCCGCTGGTCCGCAGGGACACCGGATACGTTCCCCTGGTCACTCCCAGCAGCCAGATCGTCGGCACCCAGGCGGTGCTCAACGTACTCATGGGCCGCTACGCGGTGCTGACCGGCGAGTTCGCCGACCTCATGCTCGGCTATTACGGAGCCGTGCCCGGCGAAAAGAATCCCGAGGTCGTAGAAATGGCCCGGAGCCACGCAAAGAAGGAGCCGATCACCTGCCGGCCGGCGGACCTGCTGAAACCCGAATGGGACAAGCTCCGGTCCGAGGCCCTCGCCCTGGCCGGCTGCAACGGCACGGACGAAGATGTCCTCACCTACGCCATGTTCCCGCAGGTGGCTCCGAAATTTTTCGCTGAACGGCACGAAGGCCCCCGCAACCTCGGCAAAGATCCCGATACCGGCGAATCTGAAACGAACCCTGTCGAAGGTCATCAGGGCGCCATCACCGGACCCATCACCTACTCGATTACCCTGAGCGGTCATCAGCACAAGGTGACGGTCGCCCCTTACCAGTAAATCCCCAGAACGGAGAAGCATGAATATCGATCAGATCGTACAGGAACTGAACAAGCGAAAAGATGAGCTGCAGCTCGGAGGCGGACAGAAGCGTATCGACAAACAGCACGCAGCAGGGAGCCTGACGGCCCGCGAACGCGTCGCAGCACTGCTTGACCAGGACAGTTTCCAGGAGGTGGGGCTTTTCGCCGAACACCGCGGCACCAATTTCGGGATGCAGGGGAAAAAAATGGCGGCAGACGGTGTCGTTACCGGAGCCGGAAGCATCGACGGGAGGCTGGTGCATCTGGCCAGCCAGGATTTCACGGTCGGCGGAGGATCTGCCGGTGAAGTGCACTGCGCGAAAATCGTGCAGATGATGCAGTTGTCGCAGAAGACCGGCTCCCCCTTCGTGTTCATCAACGATTCGGGCGGCGCACGCATCCAGGAGGGCATCGACAGCCTCTCCGGCTATGGCAGGATCTTCTACAACAACGTCATGCTTTCAGGCGTCGTGCCCCAGATATCCCTGATCTGCGGCCCCTGCGCGGGCGGTGCGGCCTACAGTCCGGCACTGACCGATTTCATCATCCAGACGAAGGCGGCACGCATGTTCATCACCGGGCCCTCGGTCATCAAGGCGGTAACCGGTGAAGAGGTGAGCTCCGAGGAGCTCGGAGGACCGGTAGCACAGATGAACAACTCCGGAGTGGTTCATTTCATTGCCGAAGACGACCTCGACGCGGTCGCCATCTGCAAACGCCTGCTCTCGTTCCTCCCCTCCAACAACCTTGAGGACCCGCCACGTTTCGAATCCGAAGAGGTGATCCTGCCGGACAAGGGTCTGAACTCTGTCATCCCGCTTGACCCGAAACAGAGCTACGACATCCGGGAGGTCATCGGACACCTGATGGACCACGGCGATTTCATGGAGGTCCAGGCATCCTTTGCTCCCAACCTTGTCATCGGCTTTGCGCGCATCCAGGGCAGGTCGATCGGCGTCGTGGCCAACCAGCCCTGCGTCATGGCCGGTGTGCTCGACATCAATGCCTCGGACAAGGCCGCCCGCTTCATCCGCTTCTGCAATGCATTCAACATCCCGATAGTCACCCTGGTCGACGTCCCCGGATTCCTTCCCGGCGTGGAACAGGAGTATGGCGGTATCATCCGGCATGGCGCCAAGATGCTTTTCGCCTATTCCGCATCGACCGTGCCGAAAATAACGGTGATCCTCAGAAAAGCCTATGGAGGGGCCTACCTCGCCATGTGCAGCAAGGATCTTGACGCCGACCGGGTCATCTGCTGGCCTTCGGCTGAAGTCGCCGTCATGGGTGCGGACGGGGCCGTGGATATCATTTTCAGGGACGAACTCAACAAAGCTTCCGACCCTGTGGCTCGCAGGAAAGAGCTGGGTGCAGAGTATCGAAGCACCTTCGCGACGCCGTATGCAGCCGCGGCCCGCCTGCAGGCAGACGACATCATCGAACCGGCAGAGACGCGCCGCTATCTGGCCATGGCGCTCGATGTCCTCCATTCCAAACGGGAGTTCAGGCCGCAGAAAAAACATGGCCTTATTCCCCTGTAAACCAATCTCCGAACCATCCATGACCGAACCAGAAATCACCCCCGAACTCCTGATGATCATGTCGGCCGCCATCGCGGCCTATCTCGGGAAAAACGTCAGGATCCGCCGGGCGCGTTTCATCATCGACCAGGGACCGAGCTCCTGGTCACAGCTTGGGCGGGTCTCCATCCAGTCGTCCCACACCTTCAGCACTACCACTACCACCCCCACTAAATAAGGAGACAAGCCGTGCAATTGATGTTGACCATAGACGGGAAGAAATATGTGGTGGACGTGGAGGTGGTTGAAGGCGAGGAGGTCCGGATGCCGGCAACATTTCCCGCTCCGACCTCGACGATACAGTCCGGACCGTCGATACCGCCGCCGCCCCGGCCCCAGGCAGCTCCGGCCCCTCATGACGGTTTGCCCGATGAGAAGGTCTGCCGCAGCCCGATCGCAGGAATCGTTCAGCGCATCAATGTCCAGGCAGGCCAGCAGCTTCAGGTGAACGACCTGCTGGTGGTGCTGGAAGCGATGAAGATGGAGACGAACATCACGGCCCATGCCGCCGGTACCGTCAAAAAAATTCTTGCCACCGTCGGAGAGGCGGTGAAAAGCGGCCAGGCCCTGATCGAGTTCGAATGAAAGAAAAGCTGACCTGCTGCGGGATTTGCGGTTATCGGGAGTTTCATGCAGCTCCGGGCACTGAGGGCAGGAACATTCTGTATCGAACCTGCGTGGTTCAATCACCGGAATATCCGGGATCAGTTTTCAGAGTATCATGGGGAAGGTCAACATCAATAACCCTGGGCGATAAACGGTGTCCGGCATCTACAGAATAGCGCTTAAACTGCTCGTGAACGACAAGAGCAAGTTCACTGCCCTGCTCGTCGGCATCACGTTCGCCGTGTTTCTGATGGTCATGATGATGTCGATGTTTTCGGGTATCCTCTCCAAGTCCTGTGCTCCCGTGTACAACATCGGCGCAAGAATCTGGGTCATGGACCCTGCCGTGAACAATACCGTCAGCAGCATTCCGATGCCCGATTACGTTCTTTCGACGGCTCGAAGCATCAATGGCGTGAAATATGCGGTCCCGCTCTACTACGGCGGAGCACAGGTCAAGCTCAGGAACGGCAACTTTCAGGGAGTTACCGTCATCGGACTCGACGATGCCACGCTCTTTGGCAGGCCGGAGCTGCTCGAAGGTAAAATCGAAGACATATTCGCCGAGAATGCGTTCCTCATCGTGAAGGATGCTGAGTTCAACAAGCTCGAAAACCCGAAGCTGGGCTCAGAGTTCGAGATCAACGACAACCGGGGACTCGTGGTCGGTATCGCCAAGGTCGCCTCATCCGGCCTTTTCGGTGTCCCGACGCTCTATACGACGTTCAACCGGGCGATCACCTACATCCCTTCGACACGCTTCACGACATCCTACGTCCTGATCGAACCGAAAAGCGAGACCGACATCCCCCGAATTCAGCGTGAAATCGCGAAACTGGGCTATCAGGCCCTGACCCGTGAGCAGTTCGTGAAAAAGATTTCCGATTTCTACACCTTCAAGACCGGCATGGGCATGAACATCCTGCTCATGACGACCATCAGCTTCATCGTCGGCCTTTCCATCTCGGGCCAGACCTTCTATACGTTTATTCTCGAGAACCTGGAAAAATTCGGCGCCATGAAAGCCATCGGTGCAAAAGGACGCGAACTGATTTCCATGATCATGTTCCAGGCTTTTTTCACCTCGCTGATCGGTTACGGGCTCGGCGTCGGAGCCGCATCCTCCTTCATGATGCTCGCCAAGCTGCGCATGCCGGATTATGCAGCACAGATCACCTTCACCATTCTCGCCTTCGCCCTTGTCATGGTGACCATCATCGCCGGCGTTTCGAGCTATATCGGCGTGAGAAAGGTGCTCCAGATACAACCATTCGACATCTTCAGGGGTTGATATGGACGATTGCGTGATCAGGGCCAGCAACCTCGAAAAATGGTTCGGAGAAGGCGAGGCCCGCACACAGGCTGTAAAGGACGCGAATTTCGAAGCACATTATGGGGAGATGCTCTATATCGTCGGTCCGTCAGGCAGCGGAAAAACCACCCTGCTGAGCATGATTTCAGGCATACTGAAGCCGAACGGCGGCCAGGTGACCATCGAGGGCAGGGACCTCTGGGCCATGACTGACGATGAACTCGCCGACCTCCGCCTGAACAAGCTCGGATTCGTCTTTCAGGACTACCACCTTTTCCCCCGATTGTCCACCGTCGAAAACGTGGCCATTCCGCTCATCCTGAAAAAAATGGAGTGGAACCAGGCACTGAGGCTTGCACTGGAGTACCTGCAGATCGTAGGGCTGAAGGACCGGGCCGAGCTTCAGCCTGTCAATCTGAGCGGCGGCGAGCAGCAGCGGGTTGCCATTGCCCGGGCGATCGTCGGACAGCCGGACATCCTGATTTTCGACGAGCCGACGGCCTCGCTTGACGGAGATACCGGCCGCAAGATCGTGGAGTTCGTCAAGACCAACATACTCAACGAAAAAAGGTGCATCATCATCGTCACCCATGACAGTCGCATCTACGAATACGCCGACAGGATCATGAAAATGGAGGACGGTAAAATCACCGGACTTGAAAACAATCACCTGAATGAGAAATAAAATCCTGGTCGGAATCGCCGTACTCGGCATCCTTCTCGGCGCCGGAAGCGCGTTTTTCATGAGAATACAGTCAAATCCGCAGCCTCCGCTCTTCAAACCGGCATCGAACCCTTATCCAAAAGGCATTTATGCCAACGGCATCATCGAAAGCGCCCAGTCGAACGGGGCCAACGTCAGCATCTATCCCGAAGTATCGGGCACCGTGCTGAAAATTCTCGTTTCAGAAGGGCAGAAAGTCAGGGCAGGTACGCCGCTGCTGATCCTCGACGACTCCGTGCAGAAGGCCACGACCGAAGCGGCCAAAGCCCAGGTCGATGTGGCAAAGGCTAACCAGGCAAACATGCAGGCACAATTCGGCAAGCTGAAAGCCTCATGGGATCTCGACCCCAGATCCGTGAGCAGGGACGCACTCGACACTGCCGAACATGCCGTCGGGACAGCGAAGGCAGGTCTCGAGCTCGCCCAGAAGCAATACCAGGCCGCGACCGCCCTGCTCTCCAAATATGCCATCAAGGCGGTATCCGACGGATCGATCCTCTCGATCAACACCTCCACAGGCAGTTACATTTCGAGCCAGGGAGGCTATAACACCTACACCAGCGGGTTTTCACCGGTCCTGGTCATGGGCAGCATGAACGGCGACCTGGCCGTGCGCTGTTACGTCGACGAAATCCTGATCCAGCGGCTTCCGGACCCGTCACAGATGAGTGCACGCATGTCCATCCGCGGCACCAGCATCACCATACCCCTGAAATTCGTCAGATTCCAGCCGAGCGTCTCCCCGAAGATCGAGCTTTCGAGCCAGAGGACCGAACGGGTGGACGTCAGGGTCCTACCGGTCATCTTCAGCTTCGAGAAGCCGAAAGCCATTACCTTGTATCCAGGTCAACTTGTCGACATCTACATCGGTGAACAGCCAGCAAACCATAAATAACGGCATGCCTCTTCCGGTCCTGCGGCGGAGGAGAAGCCATCCGGCCTTTGCCTCGATGGCGTTAGGCTGCATCACCCTGTTCTCACTGACAGGATGCGCCGTCGGACCGGACTTCGTCCGTCCGGATGCACCGGAAGTCGGCACCTACGACCGCCAGGAGCCTTCCCGGGACAGCTACCCCGGAAAAACAGGCCCTTCCCGGTTCGACGAAGGCGTCGGACCGGCGGCGAACTGGTGGCGATCGTTCAATTCGAAGCAGATCGATTCTGTCGTGACTCGTGGCCTGGCAGAGAATCCCGGTCTCCAGGCGGCACAGGCGAACCTGAGGCAGAGCCAGGAGAACCTCCGTGCCGGTTCCGGCATCTTTTATCCCCAGATCAGCGCAACCTTCGGTCAGTCCAGGGGGAACAGTTCGTCTACTCCAGCCGGAGTCACCAGGACCGGCACCATCTTCAACCTCTCGACCCTCTCGGCAACGGTCAGCTATTCCCTCGACCTGTTCGGAGGCCAGCGACGTGCAGTGGAAGGACTCGGCGCACAGGTCGACCAGCAGAGGGCGCAGATACTCGGCACCTACATGATGGTGACCGGAAACATGGTCAACACCTGCATCGCCATCGCCGCCTATCGGGCGGAGATCGACGAGCTCGAACAACTGATCGCCATTGAAAAGGAGCAGCTTTCGATCGCCGAAAAACAGTATCGGGCAGGCCTGACGGCCTACAGCTCCGTTCTGTCCATTCAGGGCCAGTTGTCATCCCTTGAAGCCACCATTCCCCCGGTCAGGCAGAAAATGAGCCAGGCAGAACACCTGCTCGCGACGCTCGTCGGAAAAACGCCGGCCGAATGGCAGACGCCGGATCTCCGGCTGTCAGAGATTTCGCGTCCAGAACACCTGCCCCTTTCCCTGCCATCGGAGCTGGTTCGCCAGCGGCCCGACATTCTTGCCGCCGAGGCGCAGCTTCACGCCGCCAATGCAGCCGTCGGCGCATCCACAGCAGCCATGTTTCCCAGCTTCACACTTTCCGGAAGCTACGGTCGTTCAAGTACCGTGCTGAAAGGCCTGGTGGACGGCGAAAACACATTCTGGGGCATAGGAGCCAACATTACGGAGCCGCTGCTCAACGGCGGTACGCTCAACGCGAAGCGTCGGTCGGCAATCTACTCAAGGGATCAGTCAAGGGCGCTCTACAGGCAGACCGTTCTTGCCGCCTTCGCCCAGGTCGCAGATCTCATCCGCGCCATCGAACACGACACCGAACTGTTGCAGGCCGAAAGCCGCGCCATCGATGATGCACGACTCTCCCTGGACCTTGTCCAGGCAAATTACAAGGCCGGGTCGGTGAGTTATGTGCCGGTAATTCTCGCGGACATCCAGTACCGCCAGGCAAAAATCGGATACCTGCAGGCACAGGCCCGGCAGCTTCAGGACACGACCGCACTCTACGTAGCTCTTGGCGGAGGATGGCAACACGACCAGGAGGCGAGAAAAAAAGCAGGTCTGTAGGATTTGTCAACTGTTTCCGGCGATGTTCTCATCCCAAAGATCGGGGTGATCGGCGATGAATTCCTCCATGAGTCGCCGGCAGTTTTCATCATCAAGCAAGAGCACCTCGACGCCGCAGTCCCTCAACAGCCGGATGTACCCCCTGTAACTCCTGTCTTCGCCAACAACGACCCGCTTGATGCCGAACTGTATGATCGATCCTGCACACATCATGCAGGGAGACAGGGTCGTGTAGAGCGTGACGTTCTCATAGCGGGTCCGTCTGCCTGCATTTCTTATGCAGTTTATTTCGCCGTGGGCGACAGGATCGTTATCCTGGACCCTTCTGTTATGGCCGACGGCAATCACCTTTCCATTTTCAACCATGACCGCCCCGACGGGGATGCCTCCCTCACGGTAACTTTTCAGGGCCTGTTCGCAGGCCAACTGCATAAAGCTCCGATCGTCGGTTTCAAGGGTTTGGTGCGTAATCCTGCCCATGCTTCATCAGCTCCTTTGTTTGGCGATAAAGAAATACCATCCCAGGGGTGTTGATTTCCGGAACACCGAAATCATGTTTCTTCCATCGAGAGTATACGTGAAAACCCCCTGGTCGTTGTTCATGATGGCAATGAAGGCAGCCCCGAGCTTTTCATCCCCGACATCACTGACCGTTTTGAACATGCGGTCAGCATGACGGTGCAGGGCGATACGGGTATCCGGCGCCAATGCATAGAAGTAGACGCCAGCAGGCAGCTTCGTGTTCGACTCGACCAGCTTCGAAAGCAGGTCGACCCTGACTGAAACTCCGACGGCAGCAACAACCTTGCCGTTCATGATCACGGGGGTGGCGACGATCACCGATCTGTATCCGGTAGCCCTGCTGATCACCAGGTCGCCAAAAACTTCCTGGCCCGCAAAGAGCCTCGGGAAATAGGGACGATCGTTCAGGTTCTGACTGGCGACTCCTCCGCTCTCCGTAACAAAATATCTGCCGTCTGGCAATGCAAACCAGATGGTCGCCTCGGTGGCAAGATCGTTGGCAAAGCGATCGAGAAGTGGCCTGACAACCTCCCATCTGGCCGTACGGGCTTCAGGAGTAACGGCAATCACCCTTGCCGTCCGCAGGATACCTGCAAGATGCTCTTCGACCACTCCCTTTGTGGCGGCAAGCGCCACCTGCGGATCAAGCCTGATCTCCCGGGATTTCGTCCCGGCCCGTACGGGAACCGATGACAGTATCATGATCACCAGGAGCGGAAGTACAAGAAGTCTGGGCATGTCAACCTCCTTTCGAGTGTTTTCGAAAAGCACGGCCACTGCATTTCATGATCCTCCCGACCGAGCGGATCGCTCGAAAAGCGATCAGCGAGGCTACCGAAATCAGGAAAGCCGGAACATGAACTGCGCAGGAACAACCTGTTGCAAACAAACGACTGAGCAGGTCACTGCAAAATAAACAGTTCGGCTGTCAACAGCGTACGACAGTTGCATGGGGGAGGGAACAGATCTGCGGATGCATTACTGACCGGAATTACCTGACGGTCCGGCAACCTGATGGAGGCTCATGAATACACGACAGAGAACATCTTCTGGTATTCATGAAACGACGATCCATAAGGTTCATCTGCGGTGTCATGCGAGAAGAATCGGAGAAGCGAGACAGTAACCGATACCGCGATATGTTTTAACAGGAAACCCGTAACCGAAGGTTTCTGTTTTCCTGCGAAGCCGGTAAATCAGCGATTCAAGAGCCCGGTTACCCTGTTCATTCGGCTGGTATCCGAGAATTTTGAGGATATACTGCCTCGTCACGATCGCCGTGCTCTGGAGGACCAGCGAGAGCATGAAATCGAACTCTTTGGCCGTCAGGGAAAGCGTATCGCCTCCGGGAGTATGCAGGGACCATTCGTTTCGAAACAGCTTCCAGGCCTTGCCGCTCTCCTCCACAAGGGAGTCGGAGGAGGAGGGCAGAGTCTCGACTCGAGGCCCGGCCGAATCCGTCCGGTCGAACATATTGGCGATGATGGCCGACAGCTCCCGTCCATCCACAGGCTTGACGAGGCAGACATCAGCTCCCGACCCGTATCCGGCCAGACGGTCCTCGACGTCGGGACGGGTATTGAGCATGATAATGCGGGCATCGGTATTCTTACGGACATATTCGGCGAGCACGAGCCCGCTCTGGTCCGGCAGGGCAACGTCGATGATTGCCAGATCGCAACGTGAGGTAAATAAATGCTTGTAAAAATCGCCGGCCGTCACGAGTCCGGTGACCGAATATCCCTGACTGGTGAGATGTTCGACCATGGCATGAAGAAAAATGCTGTCTCCGTCTACAATGGTAACCCGGACGTCACGTACGGAAGATTGATAGGGCTGTAGTTTCATGGCGCTCCTTTTTGTCATGCTGTTCCGTGTTTCAGGCAACACGGAACAGTCAGTGGGGCGCCCATCGGGGGACGGACGGTCGCCGGTATGTGGTAAGAGTTGTCAGAGATGAAAACGAACTGATCGAGGAAAACATCAACCGCATGGACTGGTTGACGATCAGGTGCTGGCCGCCCGGCTCTCCTCCCGCCGGAAGATCGATCCGGAGCAATGGGAGAAGGCCTGTTTATTCCAGTGCCGATCCTCATTGATCTCCCGTCAAACAGGGAAAAACACGCATGCGAACTGACCTTTTCAGAAAAAACAGAAAACATGGCCAATTCATGACGCACAAGAAATGTGACCGGATCAGGGCGGTCGGTTCCCTTTCGGTAACGGGAAACAGCAGAGTACTCCATAAACCTCGAACGGGTCAAAACTTGATTTTCCTGAAACATGTCAACGGTCATCAACGTGAGTGACACGTGAACTTCACCTGAAGCCTGCCGTGTCGTCTGTTCTCGAAACTGTCCTGAATTCGTGAAACAAAAAAATAGAGCCACAACAGCCATGCTGCTGTCAGATGCTCCCCGGTTGCCAAGCAGGCAGCCATGGGGAACATCCTGTATCTGGGGGATAAGGGGGGGGAGGGAAGAAAGAACTTCTTTAAATATAAACCACTTAATCCATAAAAAGAATAGAGGAAAAACATAATACGCCATAATCCCGTTCAGATATCCTGAAAAAATCTGACATCTTACGGATTTTGACTACGTACAGTAACATGCAGGAAAATCAACGTACGAGGATGCCGTGGGCATCAGAATTCCCGGGAAATACCGAGTTGAACGCTTCTGGCGATGAACGTGGCCACACCCGGGTCACCATGTCCGTTCATGCACCAGGAGCCGTGCTGCTCGTAATGTTCATATTTCACATCTGCAAGCCAGCTCCGCCCCAGAGCTTTCCCGAACTTGATGCCGAGGGTCAGCGCGCCGAACGCCGACAGGCGCTGGTCTTCCGAGTAATACACCGCAGTTGCAGGCACCGGCGTCGGATCGGACGGAGATGCCGTGTTGGTCGCCAGGTAAAAATCCGCCTCTTTCTGGGAATGCATCCTTAAAAGAGGTGTAACCGTCCAGCCTCGATGCAGTGGCTGAACATACTCCACATCCATGGTGTGGGCACGAATGCCGAACGTATCTGAATAATAGCGATAGGCCAGCCGGACCGTACCTTCGGTCCCCTCAAAATGGTGGTTCCAGCGTGTCATGAGCGTCGTCATGTTGCGCACCTCGGGACGCCTGTCCGGATCCTTGTAAGGATCGCTGTAATAACCGTTGCCGTTGGCATAACCGACATTAAGCTGCACGATATCACTCTTCGTCAGCACCCGCGTCAGACCGACAATGCCGGTGTATATATGCTTTTTGCCAGGCTCAACCTGCCGTTTCGAAGCGATGACTGCCTGACGGTTGAGATCGACAGTGTCGTCATTGAAACCTGCTCCAAGGGTGAACGTGGTATTTTTATCATCCGTGGAAAGGTTGCCCCGAAGGGAATACCCTCGGGAGATGTAGTCTGACTCCCGGGAGTAGCTGACCCCACCGGTAACGCTGCCGCCCTGCAAATATCGGGTAACCGACAGGTCGCCGGCATGACGCAGTTCTCCCGATGCTCCGGATGCTGCATCATGAGCGGCAGCAGGAAAACCGGAAGAGTGGTAGGCCGGCGATGCTCCGGTTATCGAGTCTTCAAGCAAGGTCGCCCCGATCAGCCATTTTCCGGCGATGGGTACCTGACTTTCAAGCGTCAGGGCATTGACCGCGATCCTGTCCCTTGTCATTCCCCGGGTGATTGACGTGTCGCCAGACTGGCTGTCCTGATAATTCAGGTATTTCAATCCGACGGTCGCATGTTCGGGGGGAGCATCTGCATAGGCGATGTTGACCGAAGGGAGCAGCAGCGCAGCAGTCAACAGCAAGGCGCCATACATGTCAGGTATTCTGGTGGGGGAAACGCACATGTATTTGAAATATTATGGATTGAAAGTACGACATCTGCAATGTCATCGCCGGATCCTGACCGGCCTGCAGGAAACACCAGGCATTGAGAGATGCGCCTGATGAACCTGATCATCAGAACGGGATTCCTGAACCATTTTGCGGGAAACAATGGTGCTGTCACATCCACTCATCGACCGGCGCGCGGCCTCCATGAAGGAATGAGAACCGTGTCCTCGACGAATCATGGCTGCCCTGCCTCGAAAGGCCAGGATTCACTCTCCTCCGGGCGACCGGATGCAGACGGAAAAAACAACGGTACGATGTCGCCTTGATTCATGAAATCCGATAACCGCGGCCGGAAAGGATCTGGCAGAGGGGGGAAACCTCCATCGTCCGAATCGTCACTCCGACAACGAGTCGATCGATGACCTGAAGCAGGAAAAGCAACAGAGCATCATTGAACGAGATGGTCGTATCTCCGTCAAGACGCACTTCCCGATCAGCCGACCCGTCGGCAGGAATACAAAGGTCATCGGAAATAACAACATGCATCCATCCGAATTTAGCATTTGTTCACTATCAGCCAAACCTCCCAAGGTACTTCCTGCGTCAAACCGCTGAAGATTCCCGACCGTCGGGCACACAGACCACTCTACCGATACCCGGTCATCCACGCAGGCAGTCGGAGTTACCCGACGGGTCAGACGTCCAGGAAACGCCCGCCGTAAAAAAGTTCAACACCAAAATGAATTATTGAATAATTACCCATAAATTAGCAGGACAATCGCAACACATCGCGATCAACAGGTTCCGGCAATCCCCTCCCACGCAGTCGGGCCTCTCTGGTTGAATGGTCATCGTTCATACAGTTGTAAACCTTGTATAAAAGGACAGGATGATCGATTACAGAAAAATGATCGATACCCTTCATCATCGGACCATATCAGTCTTCGAGCACTCGGAGCCGCTGATACCTGCATTAGGGGCTTTTTGCGTAATCTGGCAGATAGTCTGTTATTTTATATGGGGTTACCTGATTCCCCAACCGTATGAAAACCTCCCGTTGCGCATTATCCAAGCTGCGATGGCGCTCCCTTTCGTGTTCTACATGCGTCTTAAAGGCTCTCTGCCCGGATTCTATCCCCCCTATTATCTGTTTTTCATCCTATTATCTTCTCCGTTTTTCTTTTTCTTCATGACGATGAAGAACGGGTGGTCCGAAGTGTGGGCAATGTCGACTCTTTGCGGCTTGCTGGTCATAATCCCGTTTGTCTACGACTGGTTGCTGATCGGCATCCTGTTGACTTTGGCCTATGGTCTTGCCCATCTCACCGTGACCATGCTCGACGGAGGGGTCAGCTATACCCATATGCAATGGGCCTACCTGCCCATCTTTGTTTTCGGTATAACCGGCAGCCTTATCGGTACCCGATGGACGCATTTCCGCCATGCGACCAAGTTATCGCTCATGAAGAGCCTGAGCGGAACGATCGCCCACGAGATGAGAAGCCCGCTCAACACCATTACCCTGGCCATCGACGCCATCAAGGCCATGCTGCCTGAACAGCGTGAAGCCGACAGCGGCAACGACGGGTCCGTCACCATTCCCTCGGCAGCCCTGAGCGGCATCCGGGACATCATCGACCAGGGCGACGAAACCATCCGCAGGAGCAACAAGATCATCGATTCGATCCTGGCGAGCCTGAACGGCAGCGAGATCGACCGACGCCAGTTCAAACGACTCGCTGCAGCACAAACCGTCATCGCAGCCATCGAAAACTTCGGATTCGGTGCACCGGAAGACCGCATCCTGGTCCATACCGACGTATCTCGTGATTTCGACTTCCTCGGCGACCGCGACCTGCTCACCCATACCCTGTTCAACCTTCTCGGCAACGCCCTCTATTACCGTAGCAAGCCTGGATTCCGCATTGATATCAATCTGGAAACCGACCAGCACGGCAACCGCATCATCATCCGGGACAAGGGACCGGGGGTACCGGTCGACAAACGGGAAGCGATCTTCGACCAGTTCTACACTTACGGCAAATCCGGCGGCAATGGCCTCGGCCTTTCGTTCTGCCGGAGGGTTGCCGAATCCTTCGGTGGATCGATCGTCTGCAGGTCCACCCTCGGTGAGTGGACCGAATTCGTCATCAACCTGCCCTCTTACGACTCGAACGGAGTCGAGGTGATCAAACGGGAGATGCTGGCCGAAAAACTTATCCTGGTCGTCGACGACCAGGCGCCCAACAGGATCATGCTCTGCAAGTATCTCAATGAGATGAACTGCCGGCCTGATCAGGCCGAAAACGGAAAGGTCGCCCTCGACATGGCTGCGAAGAACCGGTACGACCTGATCCTCATGGATATCGAGATGCCCGTGCTGAACGGCGACGAAGCCGTCCGGCAACTCAGGGCCGGCAAGGAGATCGAACCATCCATGGCACTGCACTACAAGGAGATACCGATCATCGGCATTACGGCACTTCCCGAAAACCAGGCCATACGCCGGACCCTGCACTCCGGTATGAACGACTACATCCTCAAGCCGATCGGAAGAGCACAGGTCAAAGAGCTTGTCGAAAGCAGTTTCTTTACGGAAAAACTCAAAGGAGATGAGATGCCCATGACCGGGGTGCCCGGAGCGTCCATCCTGCTGGTCGACGACAACATCATGACGAGGGAGTTTCTCAAGGCTCTCCTCGAACCGCTCGGCTACAGGATATTCCAGGCTGAAGACGGCATGGCGACCATCGAAATCCTCAGGCAATCGCCGATCGACCTGATCATCATGGACCTGGAGATGCCGGTCATGGGGGGGATCGAAACCACAAAGGCGATCAGGAACGGAAATGCCGGACGCTTCAGGGAAGTGCCGATCATCTCCCTCAGCGGGTACACCGACGAAGAGAGCGTTGCGGCCGCAAAGGAATCCGGCATCAACGTCCATCTTGGCAAGCCGGTGCGCAAGCTCGAACTGGTCAACGTCATCTCGACCCTGCTGACCCAGACGTTGCGGAACGGACAATCGGACACGGATGACGATCTGGCCGCAAATTCACCGTGGCTTGAGATGGAGAAGATCCCCCTGATGGACCAGTCCATCATCGAAAGCCTTCAGGGACTTGGCGACGATGATTTTCTCAAACAGCTTTTCAACCTCTTCGTACAGGATGCCGGCAGACTTGTGGGAGAGATGGAAAAGGCATGCCGGCAGAACGATCATGACAATGCCCAGCGTACGAGCCACACCCTCAAGGGGTCGGCTGCCAGCATCGGGGCAGCCAGAATCGAGGCTGTTGCCGCCAGCATGAACGACTCGCTGCGAAACCTGAAATACCCCGACGAAGGCTGGATGGCTTACCTCCGGCAGGTCTACGAACTCACGTCCGAGATTTTTTCGAACTACGCCGGCCCTGAACAACAAACAATGGTCACTCCCCCGGTATGATTTGCGTGGAGCCGATGCCGTTCAGTTCATAGTCTGCCGTTTGTCCCTTCAACCCTTCCCGAACAGCAAGCCTCTTTATTTTTTATATATAAATTCATCAATTCGTTTTATATATTTTTTATAAAATCATGCGCTGCATTAAGTGGTTGAAAAGCGTATGCTTTCCATTAAAACCCCCTGAAGCTCCCCATAGACTGCTGTATTAAAACGGCTGTTTCTTTTACGGCCTTCAGTCTGTGGTCATATCCGGGTGGCATGATCAAACTCTAGGTCAAATCCGGATGAGTACCCTCAATACGGTCATCAACATACTTAGAGCTCGGGCTGAAGCGGTCTTCAGCCAAACAAAACCTATAATTTCCTTTATAGGTTTTTTCGCATTTGTATGGTTTCCGGGATTTCACTTTCTGATCCAGATCCTCAGACCAAGCTACCATGACTTCCCCACCCTGCGGGCTGTCGGGGTAATCCTGGCAATTCCCCTGTTCTTTCATGACCGCATCAAATCCCCGATCCGTGAACTCTTGCCTTTTTATCTGCTGTTTTACGTCCTTCTGGCATGCCCGTATTTCTGCTTCTATACGATGATGGTAAACGAATGGGATCCGATATGGGTCATGGCGACAATTTGCGGTATCGAGATGTTCATCGTCATCGCATCCGACTGGCTGTTCATCACCATTCTTTTTCCCCTTGCATACGCATTTGCGCATATGGCCGTCACCCTCCAGGACGGTGCTGTGAGTTACCGGTACTTCGATCCCCTCTACCTGACGATTTTCCTCTTCGGCACCAGTGGCTGCGTTCTCGTCACCCGAGGCAAGCAGGCACACCAGGATAACCGGGTAACGCTCATGAAAAGCCTGAGCGGAACGATCGCCCACGAGATGAGAAGCCCCCTGAACACGATCACCCTGGCTATCGACGCCATCAAGGCCATGCTGCCCGAACAGCGTGACACCGGTAATGCCAACGATGGGGCGGTCGCCGTTCCCTCGGCAGCACTGACCGGCATCAGGGACATCATCGACCAGGGCGACGAAACCATCCGCAGGAGCAACAAGATCATCGATTCGATCCTGGCGAGCCTGAACGGCAGCGAGATCGACCGACGACAATTCAGGCGTCTCTCTGCGGCAATGGCCGTCCAGGCAGCCATCGAAAACTACGGATTCGCTGCACCGGAAGACCACATCCTGATCCATTCCGACCTGTCGAATGATTTCGACTTCTTCGGCGACCGCGACCTGCTCACCCATACCCTGTTCAACCTTCTCGGCAACGCCCTCTATTACCGCAGCAAGCCCGGATTCCGCATTGATATCGGCCTGGAAACCGACCAGCATGAAAACCGCATCATCGTCAGGGATAACGGCCCGGGGGTACCGATCGACAAACAGGAAGCGATCTTCGACCAGTTCTACACCTTCGGCAAATCTGGCGGCAACGGTCTCGGCCTTTCGTTCTGCAGGCGGGTTGCCGAATCATTCGGCGGCTCGATCGTCTGCAGGTCCGAGCCCGGAGAGTGGACCGAATTCGTCATCGGATTGCCTTCATATGACTCGAACGAAGTCGAGCAGATCAAAAGGGAACTGCTGTCCGGCAAAGAGATTCTGGTTGTCGACGACCAGGCGCCCAACAGGATCATGCTCTGCAAGTATCTCGCCGAGATGAACTGCCGGTCTGACCAGGCCGAAAACGGGAAGGTCGCCCTCGACATGGCCGCAAAGAACCGCTACGACCTGATCCTCATGGATATCGAAATGCCTGTGCTCAACGGCGACGAAGCCGTCCGGCAGCTCAGGGCCGGCAAGGAGATCGACCCTGCCATGGCGCTGCATTACCGGGAGATCCCGATCATCGGCGTCACGGGCCTTGCCGAAAACGAAGCCATACGTCGGACCCTGCACTCCGGCATGGACGACTATATCCTCAAGCCGCTTGGTAAAGCGCAGGTCAAAGCGCTTCTGGAGAGCTGCTTTTTCCTGGAAAAATCCAGCATGAACGACATGCCCATGACCGGCGTGCCCGGAGCCTCCATCCTGCTGGTCGACGACAACATCATGACCAGGGAGTTTCTGAAGGCACTCCTCGAACCGCTCGGCTACCGGATATTCCAGGCCGAAGACGGCATGGCGACCATCGAGATGCTCCGGCAGAAGACGATCGACCTGATCATCATGGACCTGGAGATGCCCGTCATGGGCGGCATCGAAACCACAAAGGCGATCAGGAGCGGCACTGCAGGGCGTTTCCGGGAAGTGCCGATCATCTCCCTCAGCGGATACACCGACGAGGAGAGCGTTATGGCGGCGAAGAAATCCGGCATCAACGTCCATCTGGGAAAACCGGTACACAAGCACGAACTGGTCAATGTCATCTCGACCCTGCTGACCGAAACGGTTCGATATGCACCGTCTGGTCCTTACGATACAACGTCCAGGAATAAACCATGGCTTGAAATGGAGCAGGTTCCCCTGCTCGATCCATCAATCCTCGAAAGCCTAAAGGAACTGGGTGACGAAGTCTTTATCAAACAGCTTTTCAACCTCTTCGTGCAGGATGCCGGCAGACTGGTCGAAGAGATCGGAAAAGCCTGTCTCCAGAACGATCATGAGAATGCAAGTCGTTCGAGCCATACCCTCAAGGGATCGGCCGCCAGCATCGGAGCTGCCAGAATACAGACTATTGCCACCAGCATGAACGACTCGCTGCGAAACCGGGAATGCCCTGAAGACGGCTGGATCGAATACCTCCGCAGCAGCTATGAACTCACGGCAGCCGCTCTTTCAAACTTTTCCGATTTCGAAAAGAAGACCAGATCATAGTATCCAGAATTGCTGCATGAATGAGCTGCCCTCCTCCCCGAACGCTCCCCGCGAATCAGCGGGCACAGTCAAATTTTTCACCGTAAAGTATGAATTCAATACATTATATTATATATCAAACATGAAAGCGAATGCCGCACAAAGGCTCTGAAAGGTTCATGCTTTCCTTCAAAGCCCCCTGACTTATCCTTAGACCGTTGTTCCCAACGCCCCTCTTTTTTACCATTGGCTCTGTGGTCTGATCCGGGAAGCAGGATTACCGTAACCAAGCAGATCCTGATGAGAACCGTCTCCAACATCAACGTACACCACCTGATACAACGTGCCGGGGCAGTCGTCAGCCAGCCTGAAAGCATGTTTCCCTGCCTCGGCATGATCATCATTCCGCGGGTTTCGGTATTCCATGCGCTCATCATCGAGAAAACAGGCGTTACATCATAGAACAAAAGCTGATGATGACCATGAACAACATGATCAAAAACCTGAAGCGCCGGGCGGAAGCGGTAATCGACAACAATGAGCCGAACATCCCGAGCATCGGACATTTCATCATCTTCTGGCAGATTCTGACCAGCGTCCTCTGGAGTCTCCACATCTATGAGGCATATGACAACCTCATCCTGAAGAGCATGACGGTGGTGTTTGCCCTGCCATTGAGTCTGTACCGTTCGATGCCCCGGCCATTCAGGCAGAGATTTCCCCTCTATTTCGTCGGCTACCTGGCCCTTTACGCCAATTTCTATGACCTGTTCATGGTCATGAAAAGCGAATGGCAGATAGCATGGTCCATACCGGCAGGGCTGATCAGCACGCTCTTGATTATCACCATCGTACAGGACCTGGTCATCCTCTCCATCTGCATACCGATCGCCTACCTGTTGGCATTTCTTGCCGTAACCATGCTTGACGGCAGCGTCAGTTACGCACACCTCGACGCTGACATGATACCCACCTTTGTTTACGGCATATCGGGGTTTTTCATCATCACCAGATGGAAACAGTCGCGGCAGGAAACCAAGTTATCGCTCATGAAGAGCCTGAGCGGTTCGATCGCCCATGAGATGAGAAGCCCGCTGAACACGATCACCATGGCCATCGACACCATCAAGGCCATGCTGCCCGAACAGCGTGCAACCGACAACGTCAACGAAGGGGTGGTCACCATTCCCTCGGCAGCACTGACCGGCATAAGGGACATCATCGACCAGGGCGATGAAACCATCCGCAGGAGCAACAAGATCATCGATTCGATCCTGGCGAGCCTGAACGGCAGCGAGATCGACCGACGGCAGTTCAGGCGCCATTCGGCGGCACAGTCTGTCCAGGCGGCCATCGAAAACTTCGGATTCGGTGCACCGGAAGACCGTCTTCTGGTCCATACCGACATGTCTCGTGATTTCGACTTCTTCGGCGACCGCGACCTGCTCACCCATACTCTTTTCAATCTGCTCGGCAACGCCCTCTATTACCGCAGCCGACCCGGATTCCGCATTGATATCGATCTGGCAACCAGCCAATTCAGCAACCGCATCATCATCCGGGACAAGGGACCGGGGGTACCGATCGACAAACGGGAAGCGATCTTCGACCAGTTCTACACCTTCGGCAAATCCGGCGGAAACGGCCTCGGCCTTTCGTTCTGCCGGCGGATTGTCGAATCCTTCAGCGGCTCGATCGTCTGCAGGTCCGAGCCCGGAGAGTGGACCGAATTCGTCATCGATTTACCCTCATATGACTCCAGCACCGTCGAGCAGATCAAGCGGGAGTTGCTGGACGAAAAACATATCCTGGTCGTCGACGACCAGGCGCCCAACCGGATCATGCTCTCCAAGTATCTCGCCGAGTTGAACTGTCGGTCTGACCAGGCCGAAAACGGGAAGGTCGCCCTCGACATGGCCGCAAAGAACCGCTACGACCTGATCCTCATGGAGATCAACCGGCTCAGGCGTTTCGAGGCGTTCTTCAACCGTCACCTGGTGACCGCAATAGCCAACGAACACTACATCGCGCAGCTTGCCCGCATTTC
>CAIYTH010000053.1 GCA_903929135.1 uncultured Chlorobiales bacterium | reverse complement strand
TTTCAAGCCACCTTAGCTCAGTTGGTAGAGCAACTGTTTCGTAAATAGTAGGTCGTGGGTTCAAGTCCCTCAGGTGGCTCGCTTCCAGGGCCGAAACCGGGTAAAGGAAACAGAGAAAAATCGAGGGGTCGGGTAACCGCCCCGCCTACAGTAGTTTTAATTGCAACACAAATCCTATCCATACTGTCACAATGCAAGAAGGTAAGATTTCCCAGATCATCGGCCCTGTCGTTGACGTAGACTTTCCCGAAGGACAGCTTCCGTCCATTCTCGATGCCCTCACGGTAACCCGTCAGGACGGTTCGAAGCTGGTTCTCGAAACCCAGCAGCACCTCGGCGAAGAGCGGGTGAGGACCATCTCCATGGAGAGCACCGACGGCCTGGTCAGGGGAATGGCCGTAGCCAACACCGGAAAGTCGATCCAGGCTCCGGTCGGTCCCGAAGTCCTCGGCAGGATGCTCAACGTCGTCGGCGATCCGATCGACGGCCGCGGCCCGGTGCTTACGAAAAAGTCTTACTCCATCCACCGCACGGCACCGAAGTTCGACGAGCTTTCGACCAGGGCAGAGATGTTCGAAACCGGCATCAAGGTCATCGATCTCCTCGAGCCCTACTCTCGCGGCGGCAAGACCGGCCTGTTCGGTGGCGCCGGCGTGGGCAAGACCGTGCTCATCATGGAGCTTATCAACAACATCGCCAAGCAGCAGTCCGGCTACAGCGTGTTCGCCGGCGTCGGCGAGCGCACCCGTGAAGGAAACGATCTCTGGCATGAAATGATGGAATCGGGCGTTATCGACAAGACAGCCCTCGTGTTCGGCCAGATGAACGAGCCCCCCGGAGCCCGCGCTCGCGTGGCACTGACCGGACTCAGCATCGCCGAATATTTCCGTGATGAGGAAGGCCGCGACGTTCTGCTCTTCATCGACAACATCTTCCGCTTCACCCAGGCAGGCTCCGAAGTGTCCGCACTTCTCGGCCGCATGCCCAGCGCCGTGGGTTACCAGCCGACGCTCGGTACGGAAATGGGTGAACTCCAGGACAGGATCGTCTCCACAAAGAAAGGTTCTGTCACCTCGGTGCAGGCCATCTACGTTCCTGCCGATGACCTTACCGACCCGGCTCCGGCCACGGCATTCGCTCACCTCGACGCCACGACCGTGCTTTCACGTCAGATCGCCGAGCTCGGCATCTACCCGGCTGTCGATCCGCTCGACTCCACCTCGCGTATCCTCGATCCGAACGTCGTCGGTGACGACCACTACGACACCGCTCAGGCCGTCAAGCAGATCCTGCAGCGATACAAGGACCTTCAGGACATCATCGCCATTCTCGGCATGGACGAGCTGAGCGACGAGGACAAGCTTGTCGTGGCCCGCGCCCGCAAGGTCCAGAGGTTCCTGTCGCAGCCGTTCTTCGTTGCCGAGGCATTCACCGGCCTTGCAGGCAAGTACGTGAAGCTTGAAGATTCCATCAAGGGCTTCAAGGAGATCATCGAAGGTCGTCATGACAACCTTCCTGAAAGCGCATTCTACCTCGTCGGCACCATCGAAGAGGCTGTTGCAAAAGCAAAAACGCTCTAAACCGACAGGAAGATATGGCCAGTTCCGACAAAGCCTTGACGATCGATATCGTCACGCCGCAGAAGCTCTTCTTTTCCGGAGAGGTCAGCAGCATCATTGCTCCCGGCCACGATGGACTGTTCCAGGTCCTGAAAGGCCACGCCCCGCTGCTTGCAGCCCTGAAGAGCGGAAAGGTGAAGATTTCCCTTCCGGACAAGTCCGTCCAGTCCTTCCAGATTGCCGACGGCTTCTTCGAAGTGAGCAACAACAAGGCGATTCTGCTTACCGAGGATGTCTCCTGAGGAAGGAGCCCCGGAAGCGCAACCAATCATAGACATCAGCAGTGCCGACAAGTGCTGCTGATGTTTTTTTTCGCCCATGAAGATCCTGATACCAAAAGCCCTTCGCAAGGGAGACGTTATCGGTCTGATCTCTCCCTCGTCGACCTGCGCGGAACCTGAAAAGATCGGGCAGGCAATCGCCTACCTCGAAAGCAACGGCTATCGGGTGCAGCCTTCACGCTACCTGAACCAGGCCGAGCACGACCCGGCCCATACGGACCGCTACAAACTGCACGACATCCATCAGATGTTCGGCGACCCACAGGTGAAGGCGGTCTTCTGCCTGCGTGGAGGCGCCGGAGCGACAAGGCTGCTTGACCGGATCGATTACGGTCTCATCGCCTCGAATCCCAAGATCCTCGTCGGCTACTCCGATATCACCGCCCTCTCCCTCTCCGTATTTTCGAAAACCGGCCTGATCAACTTCTCCGGGCCGATGATCGCCACCGAACTCTTCGCCCCGAGCCCCTATACCGAAGAGAATTTCTGGGGCATCCTGACCGATCCGGGATACGGTCGTTTCCTGAAAAATTCCGAACATCATCCGGTCAGATGCCTGAAGCCGGGCGCCGCAACAGGACGGCTGATCGGCGGAAACCTCTCCGTGCTTTCGTCGTTGATCGGCACCCCTTTCCTGCCCTCGTTCAGGGGAAGCCTGCTGTTCGCCGAGGACGTCAACGAACCGGTCTACAGGCTCGACCGCATGCTGACACACCTGTTCAATGCCGGCCTGGTGCAGAAGTGCCGGGGCCTCCTGTTCGGGCAGTTCTGCAAGAACCCTGCGGACGAAAACCGGGACTACCGGTTCGACAAGATGTTCGCGTACTATGCGGACAGGATGCCCGAAGGCACCCCTGTGTTCACCGGACTCTCCTACGGGCACATCAGCGAGCTCCTGACCATACCCGTAGGGGCGAAATGCCATATCGAGGTGGCTCCTGATGCCTTCGCGTTCGGAATTTCCGAGGCGGTCGTCGAGGCATAGCCGGAAGCATTTGTTTGACTGATTGGGAAAGGATCGATAGATTTCCCTATAAGAGCTGACGAACGAAGACCCGTACAATCTCCATGGACAAGACCAGACTCTCCGCCACACAGAATCCCAGGACCCGACAGGAAGAGACCCTCTCCGGCATCGAGACGCTCGACGCCTACCGGGTTGTTCTCTTCAACGACGAGGAGCACTCCTTTGACGAGGTGATCTTCCAGATCATCAAGGCAGTCCGGTGCACGCGTGCCACTGCGGAGAAGCATACCTGGGAAGTTCACAACAATGGTCAGTCGATCGTCTACTCCGGAAGCATCGCCGAATGCCTGCGCGTCAGCGCCGTCCTTGAGGAGATCGCCCTCAGGACCGAAATCCAGACAGGATAAAAAACCAATAGCGGGAGCCCATTTCAGGCTCGCAGAGGCGCTCCGACGGGCACCATCCCGACCTCTCTTCGCAGAGCAAACGTTCCCATTGATGAAATACCCGGAGCTGTCCAATTTCCTGCTTGTACTCAGCGGCATCTGCTGGATGAGCGTCTATGTCGAGGCCATCAGGGTCGGTTTCCGGGACCGGACCTGTGCCATGCCGTTCTGGGCGCTCGCACTCAACCTTGCGTGGGAGTTCCTGCACACATTCTACACGTTCCGACTTGAAGGCGCATCAGTGCAGGCGGTCATCAATGCACTGTGGACAATCTTCGACATCATCGTGTTGTACACCTGGTTCCGGTTCGGCAATCGACGGTTTTCCGGAATGCTCGGCAAAGCATGTCTCATTGCCTGGAACATCCTGGCGATTGCGGTCGCTTTCTCCCTTCAGTACGGATTCGTGCTTGAATTCGGGATTTACCCGGGCAGAGCTTACGCAGCGTTCCTGCAGAACCTGCTGATGTCGGTGCTGTTCATCGACATGCTCGCCAGAAGGGGTTCCGGCGAGGGCCAAAGCATGATCATCGCCACATGCAAATGGATCGGCACACTCGCCCCGACCATCCTGTTCGGGGTACTGGGAACGGCTGCCTTTAACGGAAGCAACCGATTGATTCTGCTCGCAGGATCGCTTTGCTGCCTTTTCGACCTCATCTATATCGCCATGCTCGCAAGGGTGAACTCCATCGAGAGGGGAAAAGATGCTATCAACTCACTCCCGGAGCACTTCCCCGACGCTCGCCGAGTTCCGCAGCAAGCTCCCGGCGGCCGACAGCATGAACCAGTCCGGGCACAAACCGATAGACCAGTTCGGTTAGGCGGCCCCTGGCGGGAATGATGATGATCGCCTTGTTGCGCTCAACCCCCCGCAACGCATCCCGGGCAACCTTGTCGGCTGGGCAGAGAGTGCCCGCAAGCCGCTTGAGGTAATGCGGGACATCCGGACTCCACGCGATCGCGTCAAGCCCTGAGAGCGGGGCCGCTTCCAGCATGGGCGTATCGACTCCGGCCGGGCAGATCGCGCTTATCCTCACTCCGTAACGCTCTGCCTCGAAACGCATGCTTGTGGTAAGTCCCACGACGGCGTGCTTGCTCATGCCGTATGCGGAAAGCAGCGGCGACGGCATGAGGCCCGCCAGCGACGCCGTATTGACGATATGACCGAATCCCTGCCTGACCATCAGGGGATAGGCCGCCATCGTGCCGTTCACGACACCGCGGATATTGACGTCGATGATCCGGTCGAAGTGACCGGTGTCGAACTCATGCGCCTCTCCTGCAAGAAGAATGCCTGCATTGTTGAACAGGAAGTCGATTCGGCCGGAGTCCAGGGCGACCTGCCCGATGAACTCCCTGACGGCGTCTGCGTCCCGTACGTCGAGAACCGACCGGGACACATCAGGCCCGAGTGAATTTGCCGCCTTTTCAAGTCGCACGCTGTCGATGTCGGTCATCCGGACTTGGGCACCGCGATCAGCAAGCGCTTTTGAAAGCTCAAGCCCGATTCCCGAGGCCGCACCGGTCACAACGGCACATTTCCCTTTCCAGCAGCTGTTCATGTTACCGGGCGTCTCGTCCCAAAGCGCGGGCGTCTTCAAGCCATTTTGACCGCTTATCGAGACTGGAGCCCTTGACCGGGCCGAAGTCCGATACGGACACGGGCTTTATGCCGCAGAATTCGAGGATGGTGCGCTTCATCTGGTTATGGCCAGGCATACGGTACACCAAGCGGTAGTACCAGGGTGGCGTGTCCATCGTCACCAGCAGGCGGGCCGTCCGTTTTGAGAGCAGTCGCTCCCATGAAGTAGATGAGCCTTCCCTGAACCTGAATGCGAATCCCGGCAGAAACATGCGGTCGAAAAACCCCTTAAGCAACGCTGGTGGGCCTCCCCACCAGACCGGGTAGACGAATACCAGATGATCGGAGCGCATGATCGCCTCCTGCGCATCGAGCAGGTCGTGTTCAAGCGGCTGGATCTCTGCATAGCCCTTGTGCAGGACAGGATCGAAACGAAGTTCGCCGAGAGAGATTCGGCGGACCAGGTGCCCGGCACCTTTTGCGCCTTCCTCGTAGGCATCGGCCAGCGCCGCGCAGAAGCTGGTGACGTCGGGGTGGCCGAGAACGATAAGAATCTTTTTGCTCATCGGGATTGGGAAACCTCCAAACGGGCAGGCTGGATCATTGTTATTGAGATCGTGAGGCCACCGGTCTCACGATCTCAATATAGCCATACGACGCGTCGAAAACATCATCCCCCCAGGAATGGCAGACTCAGGGACTGAACAGCTTCCTGAACTCATCCGCGGTGCGGTCGTCGGCAGGGGTGACGGTGATGCGCTCGGGGATCGAACCGTACAGGCTGCTGAAGTTCCTGACGCAGGCCGGTGATGAGAAGTAGATTTCGTCGATGAACTCCAGGTCGATCGTGTCCTCCGTCCGTTGCGTTCCGTGCACGTAGACGCCGAGAGGCGTCACCCGGTTTCCTGCAGCCTCAAGTTCTGCTGCCACCGACTCGTCGACGTTGCCCGAGCAGGGCAGCAGGATGTGCTGGTTCGAAAGCCCCTCTTTCTGAAGCAGCCCTGCAAGCCCCAGCCCGGCCGAGGCCTCCGACTCCAGGCAGCAGTCGGGTATGATCCCGTAGGTCAGGAGCTCGGTGGCTGCGGCCCGGCCCGAAGTGCAGATGCTCATATGGGCAAGGTGCCTGACGTCGCGGCCATGCTCGAAGAGGTACCTGAAGAAGTATTTGACGGACGAGCTGTTCTGGAAGAAGAGCATCGAAAAGTCATCGATGCCTTCGATGCAGCTCCTGACGGCATCGAGGTCCGCCCCGGCGATCCTCCGGCAGGGGAAGTTCAGCAGGATATACTCGGTTCCTGCGTAGCGCCGCGAATCCCCGCCGGTCATGAGCACCTTTTTCTTGCGGGAGTACCAGCTGTTCTCGATGAACTTGCTGATGTTGTCGCCGATGATGAGCAGGGCGGGTGAGTAGACCGCTTTCTCACGCGTCCTGAACTCGTCGAGGGTGCCGGTGAAGCTCTTCTGGTTGTAGCGGGTGGCGTTCTGCACGACGGCGACCTTCGTCTCGCCGCTCCTGCCCCTGGCGGCCACCGCATCGAGCACGTCGTGCACGGAGGAGGCCACCATGTAGTAGACGATGGTGTCGGTATCGGGCACCTGGATCTTGCTGACCGGGTGGCCGGTACAGAAAGCCACGGAAGAGGAGACCTTCCGCATGGTCAGCGGTATCTCGGTATAGGCGCTCGCACCGTGGGCTGCCGTAATGCCGGGGATGATCTCGTACCCGATGCCGTATCGGCGCAGCGTGTCGATCTCCTCGCCGCCCCGGCCGAAGATGAAGGGGTCGCCGCCCTTGAGCCGGACGACAGTCCTTCCCCTGAGCGCATGGCGCACGATCTCCTGGTTGATCTCCTCCTGCTCGAAGTGGTGGCTGTCCTTGCGCTTGCCGGTATAGATCTTCTCCGCGGGATACTGCTCCACCAGGTCCTGGCTGACAAGGTCGTCGTACAGGATGACATCGGCTTCCCGCAGGACCCTGTCGGCCTTCATGGTGAGCAGTTCCGGGTCTCCGGGCCCTGCGCCCGTAATATAGACATAGCCCCTCTTCCCTGGCGTCCCCTGACTGTTCGCTGGATTGTTGTCGGACATGATGCGTATCTCTTGCATGCGTTAGGGAACCTCTAAGTATTGTCGTCGGGCCAGTCGTTGAGCACGGTATCCCTGAGGCGGTTCCGCCACTCGACCGATTTTTTCACGTTCTCCCCGTTCGAAGAGACGGCGACCGTCATCTCTCCCTTTTTGATGATGGCCGGGGAGATGAAGTCCGAAAGCTCCCTGTTGTCGACCACATTGACCATGATGCCCCGTGCGGCCGCATCATCCTTGACGCGACGGTTGACGGCGTTGTCGTTCGTGCTGGCATAGACGAGGAAACAGCCCTCCAGATCGGATGGCTCGTACAGCTTGCGGATTTCGGTAAACCCTTTCCCGCTGAGATCTTCACTGATCTCGGGGGCAAGGATGGTGATGTTGCGGGTGTACTGCTCGATGGTCCTGATCTTGTGCAGGGCGATCTTCCCGCCCCCGACGAACAGGATCTTCTTGTCGTCCACCCGGATGTTGAGCGGCAGAAAGACTTTCATTGAAGGTTACTCCAGGTCTGCTTGTCCATCAAGTCCATACAGTCCAAGATGTCCATTACGTCCATTTCCTGCAATTAGTTCTTCGGCTCATTCCTGAGTCTTCACCGCAATCGCCGTCTTGAGCAGCACGGTGAGCACCAGCAGGCCGATGGCCCAGATACCGAGCGTCACCGAAAGCTCGGTGGCCGTCGGCATGTAGTCGACGATCTCCTCGAGCGGTGACGGGACGAAGCCGCCGATGACCAGGCCGACCCCCTTGTCGATCCAGATGGAGAGGACGAGGCCGGTACACGCCGCGATGAGCCAGTTCGACTGACGTCGAAGGGAGGGGGCCATCAGGACGCCCACCGACACGAGGCCGGTGATGACCGACAGCCACATCCAGGGCACGAAAGGCGCATGGCCCTCGAGCCCGAAAAAGAGGTACTGCAGGCTTTGCTTGTGGGCTGGCACGTTGCTGTAGAAGGCCGTAAAGAACTCCGTGCCGAGGAAGAAGAAGTTGGCCGTCCCGGCGTAGGCGCTCAGGACCGCGAGCTTGCTCCTTGCCTCCTGCCCGGCGTCGAACGCGGCGACACGCTTCAGGATGAAGGTGATCAGGATCAGGAGCGCCGTTCCTGCGGCGAAGGCCGAAGCCAGGAACCGGGGCGCCAGCACGGCCGTAAGCCAGAGGTGGCGCGAAGGCAGCCCGGCGAAGAGGAACGCCGTGACCGTATGGATGCTGAAAGCCCAGGGAATCGAAAGGTAGATGAGCGGCCGGGTCCACGGTGCGGGCGGCACGCCCTTGCGTTCTGCGCCAAGCACGGCCCAGCCGCTGATCAGGTTGATGAACAGGTAGCCGTTGAGCACCATCACGTCCCAGAACACCATGGAGTGGGGAGAAGGATACAGGAGAACGTTGAGCACCCGCTGCGGTTTTCCCATGTCGGCCAGGATGAAAAGCATGCACATAAGGGCTGCTGATACCGCGAGGAACTCGCCGACGATGACGATTTTCGAAAAGGCCTTCTGGTTGTGCAGGTAGTAGGGAAGGACCACCATGACGGCCGATGCGGCAACCCCGACGAGAAAGGTGAACTGGGCGATGTAGACACCCCAGCTGATGTCCCGGCCCATGCCGGTAACGCCGAGCCCCAGGCTCATCTGGCGTGCGTATGCGGAGATCCCGAGCCCGATGAGTACGAGCAGGAGGGCTACCCATGCCCAGTAGCCGCGGCTTCCCTTGAGCGCTTTCTCGATCATGGCTTGTGGTTAGATGATGTAGAATACTGACGGAAGCGTGCCGAGCTCCGGTTTTCGCTGCATGGTTTCGTTCGACGCGAGCATCATGCGGATCTCCGATTTCGGGTCGTTCAGGTCGCCGAAGGAGAGCGCCTTCTCAGGACATGATTCGACGCACGCCGGAAGCTGACCCTTGGCGAGCCGCTCGGAGCAGAAGTTGCACTTCTCGACCACGCCGCGCTCCCTGGTCGGATAGGCCGGGCTGAGCGTCTTGAGCGCCGGACGCGGGTCCTGCCAGTTGAAGCTGCGTGAGCCGTAGGGACATGCGGCCATGCAGAAGCGGCAGCCGATGCAGCGGTGGTAGTCCATCGACACGATGCCGTCCCAGCGCCGGAAGGTCGCCTCGGTAGGGCAGGCCCTCGTGCAGGGAGGTTCTGCGCAGTGGTTGCACAGGGTCAGCACCTTGCGGTGTGCGAGATCGCTGCTCTGGAACTGCTTGCTCGCCGTCGGGAACGCCTGTTCATAGCCGCTTTTCCATATCCACTTGACCTCGCTCTTCGACTTGCCGAAATCGGGTACGTTGTGGTCATGGTGGCACCTCACGATGCACTCGGTGCACCCCTCCCCGCATTTGCGGGTATCGACCAGCATTCCCCAGCGGGTCTTGCCGGGCACCGGCTTGTCGGAAAAGACCGACAGGTCAGTCTTTTCGAGGGCGAACAGCGGGATGAGCCCCGCTGCGGCGCCGATGCCTGCAAGGGCGCCGATGCCCGCTTTCCTGATAAAGTCTCTGCGGTCCTGGTTCATTTGTTTGACTCCATGGGCGAGATATGGCAATTCCAGCACGTCGGCTTGACGTTGGCATACTGGTGACACATAAAGCAGAACATCGGGTTCGATGCGTGGCAGCCGAGGCAGGTGTTCAGGCTCTTGTCGAACATGCGGCCATCCCTGGTCACGTGGGTGCGGTTGCCTTCCCGCACCGAATCGTGGCGCCACTGGTTGAGGAGCTGCATGTGGTGCGCCCGCATCCACTCGGTCTGGGCGATGCAGCGGGTGCTGTCGACCGGCACCACCCTGGCGGCTGCAGCCGGAACGGCCGCATGGGCGGCAGCTGCCGTGCCGTGGCCGGACTGCATGAAGAGCCATGTGCCGGCGAACACCGCGATCGCGATGAAGAAGGCGACTGCCGTCCGGAGAAACTTACTCATCGTCGGCGCCCTCCCCGAACCCGGCCATGGGGTCCTCCCTCAGGTCTTCGGTGCGCTTCTTCTCTCCCTCCATGACGAGGGCGTTGCCTACGAGTTCGTGCAGGCCGTAGACGTTCACGCCTGGATTCCAGTACCGCATCAGGGTCGGCAGGCTGGCGCGGTCGATGGCGCAGATGGTGACCAGCGAATCGACCTTGTGCTTCTCGCGGACGTAACTGACGGCGTTGGCCCTCGGGAACCCGCCCCGCATGCGCATGTCCATGAACTCCTCGGCGTTCAGCCCGCTGCCCGAACCGCAGCAGAAGGTCTGCTCGCGGATGGTGTTCTCGGGCATCTCGTGGAAGACGTTGCACACCTTGTTGAGCACATAGCGCGGCTCGTCGAACATGCCCATGCCGCGGGCGATGTTGCAGGAGTCGTGGAAGGTGGTGCGCAGGTGGTCGTTGCGCTTCGGGTCGAGCCGGAGCTTGCCGTGCTTGATGAGGTCGGCCGTGAACTCGGCGATATGCACCATCCTGGTCGATTTCGCATTGGTGAACTTCGTTCCGGTGATGGGCGAAACCGGCTCCTCGAGGAAATCGGCCGGTCCGTTCATGGTCTCCATGTACTGGTGCACCACGCGCCACATGTGGCCGCACTCGCCTCCCAGGATCCATTTGACCCCGAGACGCTTCGCTTCGTGGTACATCTTGGCGTTCAGCTTCTTCATCATCTCGTTCGAGGTGAACATGCCGAAGTTGCCGCCCTCCGAAGCGTAGGTGCTGATGGTGTAGTCGAGGCCGATGTGGTGGAACAGCAGCAGGTAGCCCATCATGGTGTAGACCCCGGGGTCGCCGAACACGTCGCCCGACGGGGTGATGAAGAGGATTTCGGCCCCCTTGCGGTTGAAGGTGGGGTTCACCGTCACGCCGGTCAGCTCCTCGATGTCGTCCACCAGCGACATGATGTTCTGCTCGAAGGTGTGGGGCTCGATGCCGAGATGGTTGCCGGTGCGGTTGCAGTTGGCCACCGGAGCGAGGATCCAGTTGTTGTTCACCCCGATCAGGTTGAGCAGCTCACGGGCCATCATGGTGATCTCGGCCGTGTCGATGCCCATCGGGCAGAAGACCGAACAACGGCGGCACTCGGTGCACTGGTTGAAGTACATGTGCCACTCCTTGATCACCTCGGGCGTCAGCGTCCTGGAACCCGAAAAGCTTTTCAGGAGCTTCGAAAGGAGCGTGAAGTCGTTCCGGTAGACCGAACGGATGAGTTCTGCGCGAAGCACCGGCATGTTCTTCGGGTCACCCGTGCCGAGGAAGAAGTGGCACTTGTCGGCGCAGGCGCCGCAGCGCACGCAGGTGTCCATGAAGAGCTTGAAGGAACGGAACCGCTTCAGGCGGCTCTTCATCCCGTCGCGGATGGTATTCTCCCACCCGGCGGGAAGCTTCCAGTCCTCGTCGGTGGCCGCCCACTTGCGCGGGTTGGGCAGGCCGATCTCCTCCAGCACCTCGGGCTTGCCTGGAAAGCACCAGTTGCCGTCGCGGAACTCAACCGGGAGGTCCCACCACTCCTTGCCGGCCAGATCCCCCTTGAGGATGCGCGGCTTCTTCTGTTCGAACTCCTTCTTGAGTTCGTCTGGTTTCAGGGCGTATTTGGACATGGTATGTTATTGCTTTTCGACCGGAAGGCCCGCTTTCTTCATCTTTTCGCGGAATTCGTCTTCGTATTCGGCGTAGGTCCTGAACTTGATATCGGGGTTCCACGGATTGACGTGACGCTTCTCGCGGCTGTTGTTCGGCAGGTTGCGTGTCGGGCTCAGGAAGATCCCCCCCATGTGCATGAGCTTGCTGAACGGGAAGTAGACGAAAAGCACGCAGACCAGGAAGAGGTGGACGTAAAAGAGCGATCCGATCGGCGAAGGAGCGTCGAGGCTGAAACCGGCAAGGCCGAGGGTCAGGGCCTTGACAGGCATCACGTTCACCTTGTCGAAGTAACGCATGCTGATGCCTGCGATGACGATGCCAATGATCAGGAAGAGCGGGAAAAAGTCCGCCGGAAGCGAGATGATGCGCACCTTCTCGTCCCGGAACCGACGCAGCACCAGGAAGGTGGCGGCGGCCAGGGCCACCAGGCCGGAAAGGTAGAGCGCCGGCACGGTCACGTCGAGGAAACGGTCCATGTTTTCGAGTACCTGGAGCGGCATCGGCGGCTCCTCGAAGAAGAATCGTGAATGGCGGAGCACCACCACGAGCAGCGACCAGTGGAACGCAAGTCCGCCGAGCCAGAGCCACTTGTCCGAACCGTACGCCAGCTTTGGCCCGCCGTGCAGTTCGGCCTTCGTGTTGCGGAAGAGCGAACGGAACAGGAGTACTTCGGAGAGGACCCTCAGGGCGGCCTGCCAGGGCGTCGAGGGAGACTCGAGTTTGTCCTGCCTGACCCAGTCGAGCGATTTCTCCTGTCCGCAGGTGGTAGGAATCCGGAACGGCACCGGCCTCCTCAGCCAGTCGACCATCCTGAAGAGGATGCCGAGCAGGAGGATCGCCACTGCCGCATAGGGAATGACCACGCCGAAGAGGTAATCCAGCTTTCCAAAGGCGACACCGAGGTACGGAACGAGCGCGAGAAGCGCCACCATGACGAGTGGCATCAGCACTTTTTTCATGCTTCGGCCCTCCTCAATGCCATGTGCATCCGGCGACGTCCTTCGTCGACCTTGAGCTGGTAGATCGTTTCACGATGCTTCATGAAGCTGTCGAAAGCCTGCAGCGCCAGCTCCTCGACCCGGGCGCGGAAATGGTCGCGGGCATCCGCAGACAGGCCCCCGCAGAGCGGAACGATGCCGAAGAGGAGCGACAGCGACTTCGATGGCGGGAGATCCTGAACGGCCATGATCCTGGTAAGGCGCGAGAGAGGCTCGTCGACAGGGTCGCCGGCGACCATCGCGTCGAGCAGCCTGCCGAGTTCAACGGTCAGCGCCTCCGAGACCGGTGATGAGGTTCCGCCTGAAAGCAGCGAGGAGGCGCCGGCAGACCATCCGTCAAGCACGGACTGGCGGTTGTCCCGGAGCGCCTGTTCCCAAGCTTTGGTCATAGGGATGCAGATAAGATTGTTTCGGATGCTTGTACAGCCGACACCCCGGGAACTCCCCGGGGAAGATGTTCCGTGGCGTCTGTCAGCAGCAGGCAGATGCCGACCGGAACTCCTCATAGAGGGGGATCCAGGTGTTCGCATGTCCTTCGAACTGCTTTTCGAAGTATTGACAAAGATACAGCGAACCCTCCGCAGCCCCAATATCTCCAGACTGCAGCGCCCCGAGGGCCTTTCGTCCGGCTGCGGCCGTGTCTGCGCCCGCCAGCTGGGCCTGCTTCCAGTAGTTCACGGCCTCTTCCCGGTACACCTCGGTCTTCGGCAGTGCCTGGGCTGACCTGAGGTTCGGGACCTCGACGTGGCGATTGCCGAAGGTAGCCGGCCAGCCGGCCTCCGACCAGTGTGAGGATGCCTCTACGGCCGCCTCGACCTTGCGGATCAGTTCATCGATCATCATGCACCTTCCCTCCCTTGATTCCTGTTGCCGCCGGCATCACAGTCCGTCGCCCATGCCCATCTGGATGAACCCTGACGGGCAGACCAGCGAACAGAGATGGCAACCGACGCATTTTGAGTAATGGGTATAGACTTTTTCTCCAGTCGGGTTGTCGCGGAAGCGGGTGATCGCCTCCTGCGGACAGAACGACACGCACTGTTTGCAGTCGAAGCACAGGCCGCAGCTCATGCATCGCCCGGATTCGGTACGGACAGCTTCGGCTTCCAGCGGGACGAGCAGCTCATCGTGGTTGCCAACGACCACATCCGGCTCGAGGCTCGTCCTCTTTGCCTGGGGGGAGGGGAAGAAATAGAGGATATCCTGCTTCTGCGCCTTGGTGATTTCGCGGTACCCCTGCTCCGGCATGGGCTCTCCCTTCAGGAATGCGTCGATCGACTGCGCAGCCTTGCAGCCGTGGCCGACCGCGGTGGTGATGAGATCGACCTTGAGCGCGTCGCCGCCACCGAACAGCTTTTCCCTGCCGGGTATGCGGTAATTGCGGTCGACCCTGAGCCACGGGGCCCCTTTGGCGATGCTCTCGAATCCGGCCATGTCCGTCCCCTGTCCGATGGCCGCAACGATCGTATCGGCCGCGACGTCGAAGGTCTCCCCGGTGCTTTTGTACCTGAGGAACGGAATCGGCGAATTCCAGCCATCCTCGCCCTTCTGCTTCTTCTCCATCTTCGTGCAGCGAAGGCCGCTGACTCCTGCCTCACCGCCGAGTATCTCGGCCGTACCGGTCATGAAGTGCATCTTCGCGCCTTCACGCACGGCATCGTCGAACTCGTTTTCGAAACAGGCCATCTCATCCCGCGGAACGCCGGAAACCACGACCGCTTCCGAGCCGAGGCGGAGGGCAAGCCGGGCAACGTCCATGGCGACGTTGCCGTCGCCGATCACCACAACCCGCTTGCCGACGGGGATGTCGTCGCCAAGCAACTCGAAGCTCCTCAGGAATTCGATCGCGTTGGTCGCCCCCGGCGTGCCGGAGAATCCGGGAACCGGCAGGCCCCGGCCGACCTGTGCGCCGACCCCGACGAACACGGCGTCGTACTCCGCCTCGAGCTGTTCGAGCGTGACCTCCCTGCCGACACGCACCCCCATCCGGACCTCCACCCCGAGGTCGATGATACGGGCGATCTCCGCTTCGAGCACCCTGCGCTCCACACGGTAGCCCATGATGCCGTACAGCACCATGCCGCCGAGCTTGTCGTTGGCGTCGAAAATCGTGACGGCGTGCCCCTTCCGGCGAAGGTGGTATGCCGCGGAGAGCCCGGCAGGGCCTCCGCCGATGACGGCAACGCGCTTTCCGGTATCGGGACCTGCGGGAGGAAGCTTCAGCCCCATTTCGATCCCGTAGTTGCCGATGGCCTGCTCGACGGCGTTGATGGCCACGCTCTCGTCGTGGTAGTGCCGGTTGCAGCCGCCCTGGCAGGGGTGGGGGCAGATCCTGCCCATGACCGCAGGAAAGGGATTGGTATCGACAGCCGTCTCCCATGCCGATCTCATCGGATCATCGGAGTTGTCGATGCCGTTCAAATAGCGGTTGATGCCCCTGATATCCTCGCCGGCAGGGCACTCTGCGGTGCAAGGCGGCGTCTGCCTGACATAAATCGGGCATTTGTGGCTCTGGTCCCCGAAAGCGACGATCCTGTCTGTCCCGGTCAGTTCGCTGAACGCGGGAAAAACGTACTCTGTCGCAAAATCGAGAATCGGGTTTGATTCTGCATTCATGAAGTTCTCCTTTGGCGTTCAGCTTAGAAACGGACATGTGCCGACTGATTGAACGTAGTCCGGGCGTGACGGTAGCTGTCGATCATGTTCTCGTCGAACGTGAGCCCGGTCTCCTCGAAGAATCGCTTCCAGCCGATACGTGCGATCCACTCGCCGACGCGCTCCCATGGCCTGCCGCCCGCCTTGTATGCGGTCAGGATCCGTCCGATGACATCGGTCACCTCCGGCCAGCGCGGAGGGTTGTTCGGCAGGTTGTGCGCGACGATGCTCATGGTCGAGGGTTTGGAGCGCGCGTTGCTGTTCTTGCCGCCGACCCAGATGGCAAACTTCGAGTGCTCCGGGTGGTTGATCTCCATGGCCGGGCAGGCGCCGAAACAGGCACCGCAGCAGATGCACTTTGCCTCGTCGACCATCAGGGAACGCTTCCCGTTGACCACGGTCGGCCTGATTGCCGCCACGGGGCAGCGGGCGACAGCCTTCGGCAGTTCGCAGATCGTCGCCAGGTGGTCGTGGTTGATGCGTGGCGGGCGGGTGTGCTTGACAACGACGGCGATATCGGCCTGGCCTCCGCAGTTGATCGAGCAGCAGGAGGTGGAAAGCCTCACCTTGTTGGGCATCTGCATATCCTTGAACTCGCGGTAGAGCGTATCCATCATCGATTTGACCACGCCAGAGGCGTCGGTCGCGGGAATGTCGCAATGCAGCCAACCCTGGGTATGGGAGACCGACGAGACGCACATGCCGGTACCGCCGACCGGGAAGCCGAGAGATTCGAGCTCCCTGATCATCGGTTCGACGTTCTCCGCGTTCGGCGTCAGGAACTCGACATTGTTGCGCACCGTGAAGCGAAGGAAGCCGTCGCAGTACTTGTCGGCCACGTCGCACATGAGCCGGATCATGTCGACCGAGTCCTGGCGCGGTGTGCCTGCCCGGACCGTCCAGATGACGTCACCGCTTTCGGCAACGTGCTTCAGCACGCCCGGCTTGGGAATTTCATGATATTTCCACTTCCCGTAATTCTTCCTGACGACGGGATGCAGCGCCTCCTCGTATGCGTGAGGGCCTGACTCTATGGTCTTCCACGTTCTTTCTGGACTGCTCATGGTGTTTCCTGCAGGTTAGGGCGTGCCTTGGGACCCCGGAACAGGGCCAAAGGCACGGAGTTTTTCTTTTCCGGCAATTATACCGGCGGAGATATGCATGTCAGTACTTCGCCTTGAAATACGGGTTGTCTCGCGGACGCGACACCATGTTGATGTCCGCCTCGAGTCCGACGCCTTCGAGGAACTGCTTCAGGCCGACGCGTTCGATGGACTCGCCGATGCGTTCATGGTCCAGTCCATTGTCGTCCCACCAGTCGATGATCTCTTCGATCAGCTCGAGGAACTGCCCGATGTCCCCGTCGTCCTCCATCTTCATGAAAGGCACGATCAGGGAGCCCATGTTCACGCCCACCTTGAGGGTGTTCTTTCCGCCCATGAGCAGCGATATCCCCCGCTCCTTTCCCGGGGAAAGCGCCTTGGGCATGGCGTTCAGGCAGTGCATGCAGCGTACGCAGTCCCGCGTATCGATGACCATGTCGCCATCCTTCAGGGCGATGGCCTTCGTCGGGCAATGGTTGATCACGTTGTTGACCAGGGCATCGACGCCACGCTCCCCGATCCATGACCTGACCTCGTCACGGTCGACCTGGATGGCGTCCTTCCATGTTCCGATTACGGCAAGATCGGAACGCATGATCGCATTGGTGCAGTCGTTCGGGCAGCCTGAGAACTTGAACTTGATCTTGTAGTTCCATTCCGGCCGGTGCACCTGTCCGATAAAGTGCTGCAGCGCCTTCATGTGCAGCTTGAGGTTGTCGTAGCAGGCGTTTTCGCAACGTCCCGGCCCGATGCAGGAGACCCCTGTCCTCATGCCCGCGCCGGCGCCGCCGAGGTCCCAGCCCTTCTGGTTGAGCTCGTCGAAGCACTCCTGCACCTTGTCCTGCTCGATGCCCTGGAGCATGATGTCGCCGGTCTGGCCGTGCAGGGCGATGATGCCGCTGCCGTGCTTCTCCCAGATGTCGCACAGCTCGCGAAGCATCGAGGTGTTGTAATGCAGCCCCGGTGCCGGCTGGATGCGCATGGTGTGGAATTCGGTCGCTTCCGGGAATTTGTCCTTGATCATCGAGTAGCGCGTGATGATTCCCGCGCCGTAGCCGTCGACGGTCACCAGGCCGCCTTTCCAGTAGCCCATCCTGGTCTGGTAGGAATATTCGAGCTGGTCGAGCACGCCTCGCAGCATCGGTTTTTTCGTCCGCTCAGCCATCTGCTTGAAGCCGGTGATGAAACTCGGCCACGGGCCGCTCTCCAGCTGGTCCAGCATGGGCGTAGGGTTCAGGAACGATCCGTTGCCGTCCGCGCCGCACCCGCCGCATTGACACGCACCGTGAGAAGCGCTGTCCTTAGCACCTTCCATGTTGCCTCCTTTGGTTCTCGAGTATGTTGTGGCCGGCGCTTGCCGCCGGCCGTTTCTTCAGCGGGCTCTTGTTACACGCAGCCGGTCGGCTTGGGAAGCCCGGCAATCTTGCAGGCCTGAAGCGCAGGACCTTTGGGGAAAAGTCCGTACAGGAACTCGGAGGCCTCTTTCTTGTCCATGTTGCGCTCGGCAGCCATGGCCTTGGTCAGCACCTTGACGGCAGGAGCGATCTGGTATTCGTCGTAGTAGTTCCGGAGAAACTTGATCAGGGCCCAGTGCTCCTCGGTCATCCCGATCTCCTCGCCCTCGGCAAGCTTCAGCGCCACATCCTCGTTCCAGTCTTCGAGGTTTACCAGATAGCCGTTTTCGTCAGTGTCGTAGCTGACGCCTTTGACATCGATTGCCATGATGCTCTCCTTGTGTTGGATATGATGATTAAAACGGTAAATGCCCGACGCTGTCAGGTGAGCGGTGCTGAACCATGAACTCCGCCGGACGGGAAACCGGGATCGAATTCGCAAATTAACCGTATAGTTATATAGTTAATAAAGTAAACTCGATTTATCAAGACTTCGGACAATAATATTCGACAAGATCTTGCGACGCCAGGAAGGTGTTGCTGAATGGGGAGAGGTGACATCGGGCCCATCCTGCCATGCCGCTCTTCCGGAGTTTCCTGCCGATTCGGCGACCGTAGAGAAGTCACGGCCGGAGCAGCAGGCACTAAACAACCGAATAGTTATATAGTTAGTAAATTATAATCTGATAATCAAGGCTTTTCGACGAAAACCTGAATGGCGGGTCATCGAAGAGGCCGGGCGTCGCTGAAAGCTGAGGCCAGGGCGACGAACCTCCCGGCCCATTCTGGATTTCCGGACGCATGCAGGTGGGCGTAGGATGCGAAGAGGTTCCTGTACAGCACGCCGTCTTCCCCTCCGGTCACGCCGCAGCCTCTCAGGACGTCGAACTGGTAGCGGATGCCGGCATCGGCGGCTGTTGGTGACGAATAGTGGAACTCGTGCGCCCTGACAAGCGATCCCTCGTCGAACCATGCCGATCCTGTCCGGCTGGAGAGCGACATGTAACCGCATCCGGCAGGGCGCTGCCGATAGGAGATATCGAACGGCAGAACCCCGGCAAGCGGCCAGCTCTTGCCGTCCCTGCTGGCGCTCCTGCAGAGGTAGATTAGGCCGCCGCACTCTGCCCATGCGGGCATGCCCGCATCGATCCGCTCCCGGACCTCTCGCAGCAACCCGGCGTTTGCGCTGAGCTGCCCGAAGAACGACTCGGGAAATCCGCCGCCGATGTACAACCCGTCTACATCCGGCAGGGAGGAGCTGGCGAAGGTATCGATGAACACCAGTTCCGCGCCGTTCGCACGGAGCGCCTCGAAGTTGTCGGGGTAATAGAAGCAGAAGGCTGCATCCCGGAAAACGCCGATCCTGACCGTCCTGCCTGCATACGGGGGTTCGGCTCCTGCCGGAGGCGCCTCGATCGTCGGCGCGAGGTCAAACAGAGCACGGATGGCCTCCATGTCGCAATGGCGGGAAACATACCCGGCAGCAGCTTCGATGAAGGCCTCCGCATCATCGGCCTCATCGACCGTCGTAAGGCCCATGTGGCGCTCGGGAAGGGCAAGTGCCGCATACTCAGGGATCGCACCCAGCACGGGCAGGCTGCAGAATGTTTCGATGGCCGCTTTCTGCTTTGCCTCCTGGCGGGGGCTTGCGACGTGATTGAGAACCACCCCGGCAATCCTGACTTTCGGTGGCATGGCCTGCATGCCGAGCACCTGGGCGGCCACGCCCCGGTTCGTACGCCGGCTGTCGACGACCAGCAGCACCGGGGCCGACAGCAGGTCCGCCATCCCTGCGCTGCTGTCCGAACCGCCGATGTCCATGCCGTCATGCAGCCCGTGGTTTCCTTCGATGAGGGCCAGGCTTGTGCCGGACCGAAGGCATTGCCGCACAAAACTCTCCCGGCAACGCTCCGCACCGTTCATCCAGGCATCGAGGTTGTAGCACTCCCTGCCGCTGGCCTGGCGATGCCACATGGGATCGATGAAATCGGGTCCTTTCTTGAAACCGGCCACCGCCTGTCCCAGGTCCGAGAAATGGCGCAGAATGCCGAGGCTGACCGTCGTCTTTCCCGAACTTTTCCATGGGGCCGAAATCATCAGCCTTGGTATCGACACTCGCTGCACGATGCTCGCTCCTCAGCCTCAGGGAGGCGGTTTCAGGTTTGGGTGGAAGTGCAATATACGATGGCGGGAACCGGATCGGCACTCACTCCTTCCTGGCCGGAGCCCTCTGGTCTGGACGGACCTTCGCCAGGAAAAAATGGTCCGCCTCGTCGGGATCCACCGTTTCGCCGACACTGTTTTCAAGCGGCTCCTCATAGTCGTTCCAGCCGCGGAGACCGGTTTTGAGGGAAACGACGTTCAGGTAGCCGAGCTGCTGCATGGTAAAGGCCGCCAGGGCGCTACGTCGCCCTGAACGGCACACCACGACCACCTCCCGCTCCCTCGACAGGACCAGTTCCGCTACGGTGTCCTCGTAATCCCACTCGCATGCCGATTCGAGCACCCCTCGGGGCACGTTGATCGAGCCTCCGATATGCATGGCTTCGAATTCAGCCGGCTCCCGGACGTCGAGGATGAGCAGGCCGGGGTTCTCCTGCATCCGATCCACGAGGTTCCAGGGCATGATTTCCCGCACTTCCGCAAGGCAATTGCGGACCATATCGCTCAAACGTAGCATAATCCGGAGTATCACTGGTTTAAAAAATACGTAACCGCTGCACAGCCTCCCTCTCTTATATAACTATTCAGTAATATAGAATCAAGGGCGCTTTTCGCTCCATCGCAAGGCGTCCATGGGGCCACGCTTCGCCAGACGACTCCCGACGCTGAGCGAAGCACGTTAAATCACCATTGTTTCTTATATTTGACGTCAGCTCCTTTTGACACGAGCCCCGGCTCTGCGAAGCTGCAAAGATTTTCCTAACCTCTCAGAAAGAACGATGAGCACTTCCGATCAAACACGGGTACAGAACATGAACCTGTCCCCGGATAAAATCATGAACAAGCTGGTTTCGCTGGCCAAACGGCGCGGCTTCATATTCCCCTCTTCAGAGATCTACGGAGGCCTCTCCTCATGCTTCGATTACGGCCCTCTCGGAAGCGAAATGAAGAGGAACATCAAGGACCTGTGGTGGAACTCCATGACCCGCCGCCATCAGAACATCGTCGGCATCGACGCCTCGATCATGATGAACCCGACCGTCTGGGAGGCATCGGGACACGTGGCGAGCTTCAACGACCCGATGATCGACGACAGGACGACCAAACGCCGGTACCGTGCGGACCACCTGATCGAAAACCACATCGGCAAGCTCCATCGCGACGGAAAAGAGGCCGAAGCTGCGGCCGTGAAGGTGGCCTACGAAGCCGCGGCCGGAACCGAAGACCCAAACCGTACGCTCTACGAGATCATCGTCACCGAGGGGATCAAGGCTCCGGATACCGGTTCGGGAGACTGGACCGAGGTTCGGCAGTTCAACCTGATGTTCCAGTGCAACATGGGCGCCGTGGCCGATTCGGCCGGGGTCGTCTATCTCCGCCCCGAAACCGCGCAGGGCATCTTCGTGAACTTCCACAACGTTCGCGAAGCGTCACGCATGAAGGTGCCGTTCGGCATCGCACAGATCGGCAAGGCGTTCCGCAACGAGATCGTGAAAGGAAACTTCATCTTCAGGATGGTCGAATTCGAACAGATGGAGATGCAGTACTTCCTGAAGCCCGGCACGCAGCATGAGGCATTCGAGGCATGGCGGGAGGAGCGATTCAACTGGTATACGGAAACCCTCGGCATCAGCCGCGAGAAGCTGCACTGGTACAAGCACGACAAACTTGCCCACTACGCCGACCTTGCCTACGACATCAAGTTCGAGTTCCCGTTCGGCATAGAGGAGATCGAGGGCATCCATTCGAGGACCGATTTCGATCTGCGCCAGCATCAGGAGTATTCCGGCAAAAACATGGAGTACATCGACCAGACCACCAACGAACGTTACATACCCTACGTGGTCGAGACGTCGGCCGGCTGCGACCGCCTCTTCCTGGCCCTGCTTTCGGACGCCTACAGGGAAGACGTCGTGGACGGCGAGCCCCGCGTGATGCTGGAGCTTTCACCGAGGGTAGCTCCGGTCAAGGCAGCCGTGCTGCCGCTCATGAAGAAGGGAGAAATGGGGGAGAAGGCCGTTCAGCTCTGTTCTGATCTTTCACGGGACTTCCCTGTCCAGTACGATGACGCCGCCTCGATCGGAAAGCGGTACCGTCGGCAGGACGAGATCGGCACCCCGTTCTGCTTTACGGTCGACCACCAGACCATCGAGGACGGATCGCTGACGGTCCGTTACAGGGACACGGCTTCGCAGGAGCGGATCGACATTTCGAAGGCAGGGGAGTTCCTTGCCGCAAGCCTCCTGAAAGCGTAATCAACCATCTTTACCACTCTCGATTACCATGCGTTATGATGTCGCTGTCATAGGAGGAGGCCCCTCGGGAGCCGTGGCGGCTAACCTGCTTGCCAAAGCCGGACTGTCCACCATCCTCATCGAAAGAAACCTCGCCAACGTCAAGCCCTGCGGCGGGGCCATTCCTCTCGGCCTGATCGAGGAGTTCTCGATCCCTTCGGAACTGGTCGAAAAAAAGCTCTCGAAGATGAGCGTGCGCTCGCCGCGGGGTCGCAAGATCTCCATGAGCATGCCGAACGGCTATGTCGGCATGGTGCGGCGCGAACGATTCGACAGATGGCTGCGGGATGAGGCCGCCAGATCCGGGGCGGTCGTCACCGAAGCCCTCGTCAGGAAGATCGACCGCTCGGCCGACCGCTTCACCATCCACCTCTCGAAGGAGCTTCCGCCGGTGGAGGCCTCCTACGTCATCGGCGCAGACGGCGCAAATTCGAAGACTGCAGACGAGCTCGGGTTTCCGCCGAACGACCTCAAGGTCATCGCCATGCAGCAGCGCTTCAGCTACTGCGACGCATTGAAGCCATATGAAGATCTCGTGGAGATCTGGTTCGACGGAGAGGTCTCGCCTGACTTCTACGGCTGGATCTTCCCGAAAACCGACCATATCGCCATCGGGACCGGCACCGAGGAGCATCGCCACAACATCAGGCAACTGCAGCAGCGGTTCGTCGAGAAGATCGGCATCACCGAAAAGCCATATCTCGACGAGGCGGCCAAGATCCCGATGAAACCACGCCGCTCATTTACCCAGGAGAGGGCGATTCTCGTCGGCGACGCAGCAGGGCTGGTGACTCCGGCCAACGGCGAGGGCATCTTCTTCGCGATGCGCTCCGGAAAGCTCGGCGCAGAGGCGATGATCGACTGCATTCGCAACCGGAAGCCTCTGTCCGGCTATGAAAAGAAGTTCCGGAGCCTCTACGCTCCCATCTTTTTCGGACTCCAGGCGCTGCAGTCGGTCTACTACAAAAACGACCGCCTGCGCGAAAGCTTCGTTGCCATCTGCGAGGACCGGGACGTACAGGAGATCACCTTCGACTCCTACCTCTACAAGAAGATGGTCCCTGCTCCGTGGAGCGTTCAGATGAAAATCATGGCCAAGAATATCTATCACCTTGCGAAGGGACGCTAAATGCTTCTTTCACCCCTGAACTGGGCAGTTCACCTCTTTTCGGCGCTGGAATGGGGCGTAGCGATCGTCATGCTCTTCCGCTACGGCAGGCTCATCGGCCGGAAAGATATCCGTCGCTTTGCACTCTTCATGACTCCGCACTGGATCGGGAGCTGGTTCGTGCTTGCCTACCACGTGTCGGGCGATCGTATTTCGCTGCTGCTCGACATGTCGGAGCTGGTGAACCGTGTCGGCAGCCTGTCGCTCCTGTACGCGACCGTCTCGATACTGAAGGGAACCGGGAAGGAGTCTGTGGCGATAGCCGGGGCACTGTTCGGAGGAATGGTTGTGAGCGGTCGGCCGCAATCGTACATGGGAAATAGCGTGTTCGACGCCATCCTCCAGGTTTCGAGCCTCGTTTACCTGACCTTCCTGGTGCTGCTCCTGCGGGTCCGGAAAAAAGATCCGGAGGTGTTCTCGGGGCTGACGGTGGGCGGGTTCTGGTTTGTGCTGGTGTTCATTTCGGTGACCATCTTCTGCATGTACCTGGCGACCGAGGTGCGGGGCTATCCGACGCTCTCCCACGACGACCTGCTGCACGGTCTCGCCGAAAGCCTGCTCAGCATCAGCAACCTGATGATCGTGCTCGGCATCCACAAACAGACAAAGCGGGCGAAAAACGTTACGCGTGACTCGTGACGGGTTACGCGTAACGCTGATTCAAGGCCTGAGCAGCGAGCGGTAGGTTTTGGGATCGGCGAGCAGCGCGAAGGCTTTCAACGTCACCGGGTCCTCTGCGATCGCAGTCCTGCGTGCGGCGTTCTCGTCGTAATGGCGGAGGAGCTCCTTTTTCACCGCCGCCGAGATGCGGACGGAGTCTCCGGCAAGCGCCCTCCCGGATCGTGATTTCAGCTCTTTTTCAAGATCACCGAGCCTGGTGGAGAGTCTGTCGCCGTCACTTCCGAACTCTTTCCTGATCAGCGTCTTCAGGCTGTCGATCGCCAGTTGCGACCGTGAACGGAAGACAAAATGCTCGCCATCCACGAAACGGCTGAAATCACCGAACAGTCGCCCATTCTGGAGGTCATGATCCAGGAGCCGGTCATGACCGGCACGGTAGCTGTTGGCGAACCGGAAGAACATCCCGTTCTTTTCAAGGGCATGCTCGTACCCCGAGGGTTCGGGGGCCCGGACGAGAAGATCGGGCCTGATGCCCCCTCCTCCGAATACCTTGCGCCGGTGCAGGGTGTAGAATACTTTTGTCGAATCATAGGTTCCTGCGCTGGAGATCACCTTCCGGGTGCCTTCGGTCCGGGCGATCGGCTTCTGGATGAGCCGTCCTGACGGGGTATAGTATTTCGATGTCGTCAGCTTGAGCTCATGGTCATAGGGAAGAGGAATGATCGACTGGACCAGCCCCTTGCCGAACGAACCCTCCCCGACGATCACCCCCCGGTCGTGCTCCTGGATCGCGCCGGCAACGATTTCGGATGCAGATGCGCTGTCTCCGTCGATGAGTACGGCTAGGGGAAGCGCCGGTACGAGAGGATCGGTTTTGGTGACATAGGACTGGCCGGAGTCGGCCTTGCGTCCTCTGGTGGAAACGACCGTGCTGCCCTTGTCGAGGAATACACCGGCAACCTCGACCGCTGAGGTGAGCAAGCCTCCCGGATTTCCGCGAAGGTCCAGGACGAGGCCCCGCAGGGCACCGCTCGAGGCCGCCTGACGTTGCAGCGCCACCACGGCTGCGCGAAGTTCTTCCGGGGTACGCTCCCCGAAACTGTTCATCTCGACGTACCCGACCGAGCCGAACAGACCGGAATAGGTCACGGATCTGACCCTGACCTCAGCGCGGGTGAGGGAGTATTCGCGGAGGCCGCGCACGCCGCTTCTGGAGATGCCGAGCCTGACGGAAGAGCCGACCGGCCCCTTGATCGCGGACCTGACGTCGTCAAGCGGCTTGTTGCTGACTTTCACACCGTTGACCGTAACGATCCTGTCTCCAGTCCGGATGCCGGCTTTTGCGGCGGCATTGCCGTCGACGGTCGACATGATGTAGAGGTCTCCGGCCAGTACGCCGATCGTGATCCCGATGCCGGCGTACTGGCCGCGGGTCAGCTCGTCAAGCTCCTCGGTCTCAGATTCGTCGAGAAATGCCGTATAGGGGTCGAGCTTGTCGAGCATGCCGTCGATCCCCGAGAACATGAGTTCGCTGACATCGACGGGATCGACATAGTTTTCCGACACCTCCCGATACACATCGCCGAGGAGGTCGATGCTCCGGGCGGCAGCAAAGTATCCGGTCTTCGCGGATGCAGAAGCGGCAGCAGATGACTGCTGCGGCATCATGAATCCGAGCACGGCCGCAGTGGCGATCGCCACAACTGGACGTGACCAGCGGCCAGGGGCCGGGAACCCGGTGCACGAAGGTGAATCCATTACCTGAGGGCGCTTTCGAGCGCCGTGGCGCTGTCGGTGCGCTCATCACGGTACTTGATGATGAGCGGAGTGTAAATGGAGAGTCCGTTCTCGGAGGCAAAATCGCCTTTCACCTGGCGGGAGCCCGCGACCACGACAGCGCCTTCGGGAATGACCAGCGGCGACTCGGCTGTCTTCCGGAGGATCGTGCCGTTGACCAGGTCGTAGACCGGGGTGGAGCCGTTCAGGATCACGCCGGTGCCGATGACCGCCCGCTTCCTGACGATCGTACCTTCATAGATGCCGCAGTTGCCGCCGACCATGACCTCATCCTCGATGATGACCGGCATGGCTCCGACAGGCTCCAGCACGCCGCCGACCTGGACCCCGGCCGAAAGATGCACTTTCCTGCCGACCTGAGCGCAGCTGCCGACAAGCGCGTGGGAGTCGATCATGGTGCCCTCGTCCACCCACGCACCGACGTTGACGTAGGATGGCGGCATCATGACCACCGTCGGCGCCAGGTAGGCACCGTCGCGGACAGAAGAACCGCCGGGCACGATGCGCACGTTCTGCGATGCGCTGAATCTGCGGAGCGGATAGGTATCCTTGTCGATAAATGAGAAGCTGCCTGTGGCGCCAAGGTCGACGTGGCTCTCGACAAGCACGCCGAGCCGCATGCCGACCAGGATGCCCTGCTTCACCCACTGGTTGACGGTCCAACCCGATGCATCAGGTTCGGCCGCACGGACCTTCCCTTCGTTGAGCAGCTCCTTGAAGCGCCCGAAAACCTCACGGAGTTTCGGGTCAGCCTTGAGCTGGTCGGCACTGAACGACGCATAGGCAAGAATATCCTCTTTGATCTGCTGGTACTGTTCCATGATACTTCGTCTCTTTTGTCAGTTGAATTCCGCGGTGATGTCGGTGCCGGCCTTCCTGCTGTAGAACCGGAAGTCGTCGCTGCGCAGGCTTTCGTCGGCCTTGATGCTCACGAAGACCAGGTGCTGCAGGAACCACTTCAGCTCGGTCTTCATGTCGCTGTTGCGCATGGGTTCGAGTACCGTCGGACTCACGTGGAGATCGATCTGCTGGAACTTGACCTTCTGGTGGAGGGCATACTTCCTGAGCCAGCGTTCGATCTGGTTGATCGTGGTGAATCGTGCCTGAACGATGCCGGAGCCGCCGCAGGCCGGGCACTGGTCGCCCATGCGCTGCATGAGGCTCGGCCGGATCCTTTCGCGGGTGATCTGCATGATGCCGAAGTCGGAAAGGGGGAGGATGTTCGACTTGGCCCTGTCATTGCGAAGTTCGGTCTTCATGGAGTCGTAGACCTTCTTGGAGTTCTTCGGATCGATCATATCGATGAAGTCCACGACGATGATGCCGCCGATGTCCCTCAGGCGGAGCTGGCGAACGACCTCCCTGGATGCCTCGAGATTGGTCTTCAGCGAGTTCTCCTCCTGCTCACGCTTGGCGGCGTAGCGACCGCTGTTCACGTCGACAACCACCATGGCTTCGGTGTGCTCGATGATGATGTAGCCGCCGGACTTCAGCCAGACCTTGCGGGAAAAGATCGATTCGACATCCTTGGCGATGCCGTACCCCTCGAAAAGGGGAAGTTTGCCCTGGTGAAGCGAAACGTTCTTGACCATCTCCGGAGCCGCCCACTGGATATAGTTCAGCGTCTCGGTGTAGATGGAATTGGAGTTGGCCACGATTTCGGTGACGTCGGAAGTCAGCGAATCGCGGAGGACGCTCGAAATGATGGTATCCTCCTTGAAGATCAGCTGCGGGGGAGCTGCGTCCTGGAGCTTCTGCTCGATCTGGGTCCACTTGGCCAGCAGCTTCTCAAGGTCCTGCTTCAGCAGTGTCTCCTCCTGGTCCTCGGCGACCGTGCGGATAATCGCGCCGAACCCTTCGGGGAGCATGGAGCGGACGAGCTTCTTCAGGCGGGCGCGCTCCTTGCGGGAGACGACCCTCCGGGAAACGGCGATCTGTCCGCCGCCGAAAGGGAGCAGCACCATGAAGCGACCGGCGATGGTGATGTCCGAGGTGAGGCGGGAGCCCTTGTTGCTGATCGGCTCCTTGATGACCTGCACCAGGATCGAGTCGTTCGGCTTCAGCTTGCCGGCGATCATCTGTGTGTAGGACTGCCGGCGGGCCTCAGCCTCTTTCTGTGACGTCGGCCTCGGCTCTCCCTTGCCCGGACCGGTCGGCCTGGCCGGCTCACGGACTGCTGCGGGAACGGCTGCGACGGGCGACTCCTCGCCATCCTCTTCGCCTTCGATCTCCTCCACCTCATCACCCTCCTCAACACCATTCTCTTCATCGTCATCATCCTCGATCAGCGCACGATAGTCGTCGCTGGTCGTACCGACGTCTGAGAAATGGAGGAAGCCGTCCGATTTCTGCCCGATGTCGACGAAGGCGGCTTTCAGACCTTCGACCACTTTATGAACCCGTCCAAGGTAGATATCCCCGATGCTTCTCATGCTTTCGGGACGTTCGATGATCAGCTCCGCCAGACGGCCCTCCTCCACCAGTGCGACCTGGATTTCGTCGCCGGTCTTGTTCATCAGGAGCTGCTTCTTCACATTCTTCTTCATACACGCCTTCCATTATTGGTTATTCCTGCAAAAATATAACACTTCAGGGCTTTGTCGGTGCCTTATTTGCCGAACATTTTTGCCGGGTTTCCGATTTTTCGCACCTTGCGATATCGCTACCCGGAAAACCCTTTACGCCAATGCTCACCACCTCCTGGGAAATGCCCCTCTGGAGCGGACTTTCACGCATCTGCGGCATTGACGAAGCCGGCAGGGGCCCGCTTGCCGGACCGGTCGTGGCCGCAGCAGTCGTCTTTCCGCAGCACTTCAGGCCGACAGGGATCCTTGAGCGCATCGACGACTCGAAAAGCCTTTCGGCAGCCCTCAGGAGGGAACTCGTTCCGGCCATTCGGGATGCCGCAGAGGAGTGGGCGATAGGCATGGCCGATGCCGAAACGATCGACCGAATCAATATCCTCCGGGCGACCATGCTCTCGATGAACCTGGCCGTCGAATCCCTGAAATCGCTGCCCGAACTGCTGCTGGTGGACGGAAACCGGTTCACGCCTTCGATGCCGGTGCCTTTTCGCACGATCGTCAAAGGGGACTCGAAGGTCTTTTCGATCGCGGCGGCATCGGTACTTGCCAAGACCACGAGGGACGAAATCATGACCGGCTATGCGCGGGAGTACCCCGAATACGGCTTCGACCAGCATTTCGGTTACCCGACAGGAAAACATGTGGAAGCGATCGCCGCACACGGACGATGCCCCATTCACCGGAAAAGCTTCAAGTTACGTAAATTGGGTGAAAAATAACCAAACCGGGTCCATGCACGCACCCCATACGCTCGGAACCGAAGGCGAAAGGCTCGCGGCCAGGTACCTCGCCGGCAAGGGTTACAGGGTCATCGCCAGGAACTTCAGGTTCCTCAGGAACGAGATCGACATCATTGCCGCCGACGGTGAAACCCTCTGCTTCATCGAGGTGAAGACGAGGGCTTCGCTCGACAAGGGACACCCCGCTGAAGCAGTCACCCGCCGGAAGCAGCAGGAGATCGTCAGGGCTGCCTCAGGCTACCTTGCCGGACTCGGCGTCGAAGCTCCCGCATGCCGTTTCGACGTCATCGCCATCATTGCGAACCGCATGGACGGACCCCTGATCATCGAGTACGAACTCGAGCATATCAGGGCCGCCTTCATGGCCTGAGTGGCGGGCGCCCAATGGCATATCAGCGGATTTTTGTTATCTTGCATGTCAAACAGTATTGCCATCTCATCCCGTACTCCCGATCCCATGCAAGAACCTGATATCCTGACCATGTCTGCGTCTTCCGCCGAATACGGTGCAACCAACATCCAGGTGCTTGACGGCATCGAGCACGTCCGGAAACGGCCGGCCATGTACATCGGCGACATCCACAGCCGAGGCCTGCACCATCTGGTCTACGAAATCGTAGACAACTCGATCGACGAGACGCTTGCAGGGTTCAACGACTACATCCACGTGGCGCTGAACCCCGATGGCTCGGTGACGGTCATCGACAGGGGGCGTGGCATCCCGGTGGGGATTCACCCTGTCAAGAAGAAGTCGGCGCTCGAACTGGTCATGACGGTCATCGGCGCCGGCGGCAAGTTCGACAAGGGGGCATACAAGGTTTCGGGCGGCCTTCACGGTGTCGGCGCTTCGGTCGTCAACGCCCTGTCGGAATGGTGCGAAGTCGAAGTCTACCGTGACGGAAAGGCCTACATGCAGTCCTACCGGCGCGGCGTCCCCCAGGGTGATGTCAGTGAGATCGGTACGTCGGACAAGAGGGGCACCAAAGTCACGTTCAAGCCCGACGCGGATATCTTCAAGACCACCGAGTTCCACAAGGACATCATCATCGACAGGATGAGGGAGCTGGCCTTCCTGAACAGCAACCTCCGCATTACGGTACAGGACGAGCAGGGTGAGGAGGAGACGTTCCATTTCGAGGGCGGCCTGAAGGAGTTCGTACAGTTCACCGACGCAAACCGCCTCAGTCTCGTCAAGGAGCCGATATTCCTTTCCGGTGAACGCGACGCCACCATGGTGGAGATTGCGTTGCAGTACAACGACTCCTATCAGGAGAACGTGTTCAGCTACGTCAACAACATCAACACCCACGAGGGCGGCACCCACGTCACGGGATTCAGGAAGGCCCTGACGCGGACGCTCAACGCCTATGCGCAGAAGAACGACCTGCTGAAGAATCTGAAAATCGCCCTGACTGGCGACGACTATAAGGAGGGGCTGACCGCCATCATCTCGGTCAAGGTGCCCGAACCGCAGTTCGAGGGCCAGACCAAGACCAAGCTCGGCAACTCGGAAACCCAGAGCATCGTCGAGACCATCATCAACGAGCAGCTGGCCGAGTTTGCCGAAAGCAATCCCGGCACGATCAAACTCATCATCGAGAAGGTCAAGGGTGCGGCGATCTCCAGGGAGGCGGCAAGGAAGGCCAAGGAGCTGACCCGACGCAAGTCGGTGCTCGAAAGCTCGGGGCTTCCCGGCAAGCTCGCCGACTGCTCCATCAACGATCCCGAGCACTGCGAGCTCTACATCGTCGAGGGTGACTCGGCAGGCGGCAGCGCCAAGCAGGGTCGCGACCGGAGCTTCCAGGCGATCCTTCCCCTCAAGGGCAAGATCCTGAACGTCGAGAAGGCCCGGCTGCACAAGATGCTGGAAAACGAGGAGATCAAGACCATCATCCTGGCGCTCGGCACGAGCATCGGCGAGGATGAGTTCTCGCCCGAAAAGCTCCGCTACGGCAAGATCATCATCATGACCGATGCCGACGTCGACGGAGCGCATATCCGTACGCTGCTGCTGACATTCTTCTTCAGGTACATGCGATCACTGATCGAGGCGGGGAAAGTCTATATCGCGCAGCCGCCGCTCTATCTGGTCAAATCGGGCCGTGAGCAGCAGTACGCCTGGGACGATGACGAACGACTCGGGATCATCGAATCGATGAAGAAGCTTCAGAAAGGCAAGGCGAACATCTCGATCCAGCGTTACAAGGGTCTTGGAGAGATGAACCCGGAGCAGCTCTGGAGCACCACGATGGATCCGGAGCACCGTTCGCTGCTGCAGGTCTCGGTCGACAACGCACGGGAAGCCGACCAGGTGTTTTCGACACTCATGGGCGACAAGGTCGAACCGAGGCGGGAGTTCATCGAAAAGAACGCCCGCTACGTGCGACGCCTGGACGTCTGACCCCCGGGGGTCAGTTCTCCGGCATCTCCCGGACAAGAACCTCTTTCTTCAGCTTCACCAGCCACGCTTCGAACAGCGCCTTCCTCTTTTCGTCCCCCGCAAGCTCCTCGAGCTTCGGAAAATCCTGCTCGGGAGTCATGCGGTGGGCTGCAACCCTCGCATTCAGCTGAAACAAGGCGATGAACGCATCGCCCCTTGCCGGGGTTATCCGCTCGGGCACACTGATCTCTCCGGTTATTTTCAGCCCCGAGATGATCTTCTGAAGCTCGGGCTTGAGCACGGAAATATCAAACAGCTCATCACCAGAACCGGTAGGCTTGATGCGGCCGCCGAGCTTGGCCGACATGGGATCGTCGGAATATTTTTCAGCCATCGCTGCAAACGTGCTCTTTCCCGCCAGGATATCTGCCCGGACTCCGTTGAGCAGTTCGATTGTCTTTGCCGCATCCTGCTGGTTGCGGTCGAAAAGGGCGAGAATATGCCGTACGTGAATGCCGTTCGCCTCCTTCTCGAGCAACTGGATAATGTGGTACCCGAAACGGGTCTCCACCGGAGCTGAGATCTGCCCGGGCTTGAGCGCATAAGCCGCCGCCTCGAAACTCGGGACGAGCTCGCCCTTCTGAACGAAGCCGAGATCGCCGCCAAGGCTCCTGGAGCCGGGATCCTCGGAGGTCGAGCTGGCGAGTGCAGCGAAATCCTCGCCGGCCTGCAGGCGTTTCTGGATATCCCTGATTTTCCGATAAGCCACCCCCTTTGCCGATTCGGAAATGACGGGATACTTGATGATCTGGGAAACCGAAACACCTTCGGGAACCTCGGGAAGGCGGCCCTTCGCTTTCCGGTAGAACGCAAGGGTCTCCTCGTAACTGACGGTCACATCCTTGAGATGCTTGCGCCGGAGATTGTCGACGAGCTGCTGTTCCCGGAGATCATCACGGATGTCCTGCTTGATGCGGCTGATCGGTTTGCCGAAGCGGGACTCCATATCGCTGCTGGAGGAAAACCCTGCCCGTATCGAAGAGAAACGATCGGAAGCCATCGTGTCGATGGCGTTCTCGTCGACCCTCACGCTGTCGATCTTGGCCTTCGTAAGAAGAATTTTCTGATCGACAAGATTCTCGACCAGGCGCTTCCTGAGTTGCGGATCATTTTTCACGTCAGGAAACTGGGCGCGGGCCATGAGTTCGCGCTCGTCGATTTCCGACTTGAGAATGAGTTCGTTGCCGACGATCGCGACGATTCTGTCGGGGACATCTGCGGCGGTTGCCATGCAATGAGCGGACATCATCATGATGAGCGCGGTAAAAATCGATCGTAATGCTTGTTTCATATCCATCGGGTTTACTTGAACTGATAGCCGCCATTCCTGAACATCTGTATCACGGAGCTGCTGCATCGGGAGAGCGCCGGAACGGTTATCCCGGCCATGCCAACAGGAGATAACCGCAAGATATCCGATTCCGGATAATCGGACAATGAAGAACAGGCAGGGGGGCGCGCCTGTTCGCGGAAGGTCAGGCCCCTCTGAGCTTGATCGCGGCCTTGGAACGCTGTTGCCAGTCGAAGACGATCGGCGCTGCGACAAAAATGGAAGAGTAGGTTCCGACGACGATGCCGGCGAACATTGCAAAGGCAAACCCCCGGATGGCCGGTCCGGCAAAAATGAACAGCACCAGCACCGAAATCATGATGGTTCCGGAGGTAATGATGGTCCGGGAAAGGGTCTGGTTCATGCTCTCGTTGAAAATCCTCTCATACTCTGACGGCTTCTGGCCGCGGATTCGTTCGCGGATACGGTCATAAACCACAACCGTGTCGGTGATCGAGTAGCCGGCGATGGTCAGAAAGGCGGCAATGATGCTTTGATCGACCTCGAGGGGCATGAAGTCGAAGAGCCCGCCAAGAATGCTGAACAGGCCCAGGACGGTCAGGACGTCATGGAAGATGGCGATCACCCCTGCCGTTGCGAACTTGATCTCGAACCGGACGCTGACATAGAGCAGGATGCCGATGAGTGCAGCCCCGAGGGCCTTGATGGCTGACCATTTCATGTCCGCAGCGATGCTGGGCCCGACAGCCTGGATACTGACGATTTCAGCGGCATTGCCGGGAATACGGGCAGCCAGGGCGCGTGTGATCAGCCCTTTCAGGTCGGCTGACTCGCCATGGTAATCGGTGCGGAGCAGTACCGCCCGTTCCATACCGTACTGCTTCACGGAACCTCGTACGCCGGCCTGGTCAATGACTGAACGAACCGAGCCGACGTCGACACTCTTCTGGAAACGGATGACGACCTCGGAGCCGCCCTTGAAGTCGATACCGTAGTTCAACCCCTTCGTAAAGAGGGAGATCATCCCGGTAACAAGCAGCAGCAGGGAGACGACATAGGCAATCCTGCGATGCTTGATAAAATTGAAATTTGTCTTCTGAAAAAGCCGCATACCTGCTTGTGTGTTGATATTTATCCAAAACTCTTTTCATTCATGAACCCGCTGCCGATCAGCAGGTCGAAGATCACCCTGGTCACCACGATTGCCGTGAACAGACTTGCGCCGGTACCGATCATGAGCGTCACGGCAAAGCCCTGGATGGGGCCGACGCCAAACTGGGAGAGCAGAAACGCCGCGGCGAGGGTCGTCACATGGGAATCGAGAATGGACGAAAATGCCCTGTTGTATCCGGCTTCGACTGCCGACTTGAGACTCTTGCCCTCCGCCAGCTCCTCCCGGATACGCTCATAGATCAGCACGTTTGCATCAACCGCCATACCCATGGTCAGCACGATGCCGGCGATGCCCGGCAGCGAAAGCGAGGCCTTGAATCCCGCAAGCACCGAAATCACGACCAGGATGTTGAGCACGAGTGCAGAGTCGGCCACCAGACCGGCCTTGTTGTAGTAGATGATCATGAAAATCGCCACGGCGGCGAAACCCCAGATCATCGACAGAAGGCCAGCCCGGATGTAGTCGGATCCGAGGGAGGGCCCGACGGTCCGCTCTTCGAGGATCCTCACCGGTGCAGGCAGCGCTCCCGCCTTGAGAATGATTTCAAGGTCCTTCGCCTCATCCAGTCCCGAGATGCCGTTGATCACCGAATTACCGTTCGGAATCCTGGACTGTACGACCGGAGCACTGTAGACGGCACCGTCAAGGACGATGGCGATCTGTTTGCCGATATTCGCACCGGTGATGCGGGCCCATTTCGAGGTCCCCTCGTCGTTCATCGACATGCTCACTTCCGGCTGGACATTCTGCGATCCGAATGTTGCCTTGGCCTCGGTGATCACCCCGCCGGTCAGTTCGGGGGTTTTCTTGACCAGATAGATCGGGTAGTATTTCTCGCCTTTTTCGGTCAGTTCAGGTTTTGCGGCAAGCAGCAGTTCGGTGTCCTGCGGCAGGCGAGCCCGAACATCCTCGCGATTCAGCACGGATGCGACATAATCCCGTGCATATTCGGGTGTGAACACCAGGCCGTTCTTCATCACGCCGATCACCTCGGAAAGCTTGCGGCCCGAAGGTCGGCTTGCAGTGACCGGGGCCTTTGCCGAATCGGCAGGCGCCGACGGGGCCTGAGCCTGCATGGAGTTGACGCTCTCGATTGCCCTTAGCAGGGCTTCGGGCTCCCTCACCAGCTTGAACTCGAGTTTGGCGGTGCCTTTCAGCAGCTTGCGCACGCGGGTCTCGTCGGTCACGCCGGAAAGCTCGATGATGATCCTGCGAGCCCCCTGGGTCTGAATAAGCGGCTCGGCCACGCCATACTGGTCAATGCGGTTCCGGATGATCTCCTTGGCCCGGACAAGCGAGTCCTGGGCCTCCTTGTTCAACTTGTCGATGATCTCCTGGTCGCTGTTGCGGATATCATAGAAGTAGCGGCTGAGCGGGATGTTCTGTTTCTTGAATTCTGTGGCGAGCAGTTCAACAGGGTTTGCGCCGGAGTTGGTGGCAGAACTCCGCACGCTGGCCATGATCTGCTGGAACCGGGCATCCTTGTTCCACGCCTTCTGTTCGATCAGGTCGAACAGGTCGACCTCCATCACCAGGTGCATGCCGCCCCTCAGGTCCAGCCCGAGTTTCAGGCTCTTGTCTCTGGCCTGCTCTATTTCAGTTCGATGGTCGATGGCGAATTTAAGGCTGTCCTCGCTCGAGCGGAAGCTCGACAGCCTGGTGGAGAGCTCATGGTCCCGGTACGTAGGCCATATCGACCACACCGACACCAGGGCGACCACGACGATGAGAATGAGTTTGAACTGGTTATTTTTCATGAAAAATGGCCTTTACGCATAATTGAGAAAGTCTGGCAATATATGAAACCGCCCCCTGATTCACAATGAAACCACGCCCGGTGAGCGTCGAGGCACCATGGAGCCAAACAATCAACAAAAAAGCCCGGATCGATCGGATCCGGGCCTTTTCCTGATGATAATCGGACATTATCCCCAGATGTCAGCAACGATATTCCTGTACCAGGCGCGTGCGAACATCGCCTCCTGTTCGAGGAACTCCGCGTCCGCATCGATCGGGGTGAGCCCCCCTGAGCCGGGAACTTCGGCGATCCCCTCGGACGACAACCGGTAAACGCCGGCCACCGAGATGCCGTACCCAGGGCCGATAAGGCTGTAGCAGGTGTTGACCAGCGAAGGAGGTACCGGGTCCTGTCCCCGGAGCAGCCTGACGATGGCGGCCGCAGCAACTTTTCCCTGGCTGCTGGCAACGAATCCCGATTTCGGCATGGGTCCGGCATAGCAGGCATCGCCGATCACATGAATGCCGGGATGGATGGTCGATTCGAACGATAACGGATTGACAGGGCACCAGCCGCCTGCGTCGGCAAGACCGGCATCAACAGCGATCTGCCCGGCCCGCTGGGGAGGGATGACATTGATGACATCAGCCCTGACCTCTCCAGGCTCAGTCATCACTGACATTGCGACCGGATCGACGCGAAGCACCTTGCCTCCGGCAGTCGACCCCCGCCACTCGATCATTCCGGGATAGAGCGCCGCCCACCCTTTGCTGAAAAGCGCCTGTTTGGAAAATTTCTCCTTTGCGTCGAGGATGATGATCTTCGACCTCGGCTTGCGCTCCTTCAGGTAGTGAGCGATGAGGCTTGCCCGCTCGTAAGGGCCCGGCGGACACCTGAACGGATTTGCCGGAGGACAGATCAGCACGGTCCCCCCGTCCTTCATGTCGAGCAGCTGCTTCCTCAGCAATTCGGTCTGAGTCCCCGCCTGGTAAGCGTGAGGCATCATGGATTCGGCGATGCTCCGGGAATATCCTTCGACCGCGCCCCACTTGAAATCGATGCCCGGGGAGACGACCAGCCGGTCATAATGCAGGACCCTGCCGCTGCCAAGCGTAACCGTGGAGGCCAGAGCATCAATCGACTTCGCGGATTCTGCGATGACAGTTATCCCATAGCCGGCGGAAAGGTGCGAGTAGGTCACGGTGATTTCGCTCATGGTTTTCAGTCCGCCAAGCACCCAGTTGCTGAACGGGCAGGTCACATATGCAGCCTTTGGCTCCACAAGCGTCACCGAAATGGATGGGTCGAGTTTTTTAAGATATTTCGCGGTAGTCGCACCGCCGAAACCTCCGCCGACAACAACGACCTGCCTGCTTGCCCCGAATGCCCTGCCTGCCCCCCCGAACACGCCGAGGGCAGTTCCGGCAATACCTGAAATGAGAACCTTGCTGAACTCCCTTCGTGTAATAGTCCCTCTCATGGACACCCTCCCGGTTATCTGGTTTTCTTACCCAAGGCTCCGAAATATTCAGCTATCAGATGGATATCCTCGTCTGAATAGCCTTTTGCATGTCGCCCCATGACCGTCGACGCACGTACACCTGACTTGAACTCCCTGAGAGCCGTTTCAAGGTACTCAGTAGATTTGCCGTAGATCGAGGGAATAATCCCGGCGCTCTTTCCGTCGGGACCATGGCAACCGGAGCAGGAGAGCGCGAGCATCTGGCCCCTCGGACTAACCTTCGCCGAAGAGCCGGTCCTGCTGATTTTCCCGGCAAGAGCCGGAGAGGTCGTCGCCATCAGAGCGCTGACGGTTATGAAACAAACGGTCAGCAAATGTTTGTTCGTTAACGGCATACATGCACCTCCTGGGTTTTCATTGAAATCAGTCGCAGCGACAAAGGGACAGGTCCATCCAGCATGGACGGCTTGATTGACCTGTCGAACCGTTCAGGAACTGGCCTGAATCGACTGAGGGCTTCACGTCAGCAGCTAATCCGTATATTCAATAGTTGCCTGAGCTGGTCAGGCCGGCTCAGCGGCATGCCGGCGAAAACGAAGCAAGGGGTACAAAATTGCACCCCGGAAGCGTCCTTGCAGCAATATAAGTACATCCGGAGCACCATACCGCAACTGCGATATTATATTCTTCCGCCGTCCTCTCTCTTTTTTTCATTTTTATTATTATGGCAGGTCAGTTACCAGATGCGGCTTTAAATATTAAAGTTGCGACACGATTGAACAGGGAACCGGAATGTTTCACGTGAAACAATTACTCGCAAATGTATGACATCATCGTGGTCGGCGCCGGCCACGCAGGATGCGAAGCGGCTCTCGCCGCAGCAAGGACGGGGCTGTCCTGCCTGGTGGTGACGAGCGACCTTTCGGCCATCGCCCGGATGTCGTGCAATCCGGCTATAGGGGGCGTCGCCAAGGGGCAGATCACCAGGGAGATCGACGCGCTTGGCGGAGAGATGGCAAAGGCGATCGACGCCACAGGTATCCAGTTCCGCATGCTCAACAGGAGCAAGGGGGCGGCGATGCACTCCCCGAGAGCCCAGGCGGACAAAACGCTCTACAGCATCTTCATGAGGCGATCCCTCGAAAGGGAACCGCTCATAGACCTGCTGCAGGATACCGTTACAGGTATCTCGGTCACCGGCGGGCGGTTCGCCGCCGTCAAGGTCGCATCAGGCCGCCACATCCCGGGCAAAGCCGCCATTCTCACCTGCGGCACGTTCCTGAACGGCCTTATCCACGTCGGGATGAACCACTTTCCCGGAGGGCGGACCGTCGCAGAACCTCCCGTCACCGGGCTCACCGAGGCCCTTGCGTCGCTCGGATTTACCTATGGAAGGCTGAAAACAGGGACGCCACCGCGCATCGACTCAAGAAGCGTCGATTACACCAGGGTGTCCGAACAGCCGGGAGATGCAGATCCGGTACCATTTTCTTTCGACACGGCCACTGTTGCCGACAGGAACCGGGTCTCATGCTACATCACCCATACGACCGCAGAGACGCACGAAATCCTGAAAAAGGGATTTGACCGCTCACCGCTTTTCACGGGAAAGGTTCAGGGCATCGGACCAAGGTACTGCCCGTCCGTCGAAGACAAGATATTCAGGTTTCCGGACAAGGAGAGCCACCACCTCTTTCTCGAACCCGAAGGTGAAGAGACGATCGAGATGTACGTGAACGGCTTTTCAACCTCGTTGCCTGAAGAGGTCCAGATCGAGGGACTGCGTAGCGTTCCCGGCCTTGAACATGTCAAGATGATCCGGCCGGGGTACGCCATCGAATATGACTATTTCCATCCATGGCAGATCGGTCCGTCGCTTGAGACAAGGCTGGTCGACAGCCTCTATTTCGCTGGTCAGATCAACGGCACTTCGGGTTATGAAGAGGCTGCCGCCCAGGGACTCATGGCAGGCATCAACGCATCACTTAAAATTCGCGGGCAGGAGCCTCTTGTCCTTAGCCGGTCCGAGGCGTATATCGGTGTCCTCATTGACGACCTGGTCACCAAGGAGACAACGGAGCCATACAGGATGTTCACCTCTTCGGCGGAACATCGGCTTCTTCTGCGCCACGATAATGCCGACCTTCGCCTGAGGGAGGCCGGCTTTACATGCGGACTTGTCGATCCGGCTGCCTGTGAGCGGACCAGAGCCCTTCTTTTTCGGATAGAGCTCGTCAGGCAGCGCCTCCATGAGATCAAAATTCCCTTCGCCGAAATCAATGCCCTGCTGACACAAAAGGGTTTTCCGGAACTTCACGCCCCTGCAAAGGCGTTAAGTATCATCAAAAGACCTGGCCTGAAACTCCAGGAGCTTCTCGAAGCATCCCCGACCCTTCGGGATGGCCTCGGACTGACTGGAAGTGAGCACCGAGTTGCAGAACAGCTCGATATCGAAATCAAGTACGAAGGCTACATAAAAAGGGAACAGCTTATGGTTGACCGTATAGCGAGGCTTGACTCGTTGCATATTCCCGAGCACTACGATTATGAGTCAGTCTCTTCACTGTCAAACGAAGGAAGAGAAAAGCTGAAAAGGCACAAGCCTTCGACTATAGGACAAGCCTCACGCATACTTGGAGTCTCACCTGCCGACATTTCGATACTCATGATCCGACTCGGACGTTGATGACTTCATGTTTCACGTGAAACATTTCTTCCCACTGATCAACCTGTATTGCATTTTTCATGAACAGCAAACTGGACCAGTCTCTCTTCAACAGCCTGCTCTTCGGCAAAGATCCGGAAGAGGGCATCGTAGGCGCCTATCAGTTGAACGATTCTCAGGTTCGACTCTTCATCAGGGATGGGGAGCGCGTCATCAAACGGGATGAACCCTTCTTTCCCTTCTTTTTCCTTTCCGATGGAGAACTTCTTGAGGGGTTTACGCCAGCTGACAAGGAGAAGTATTGGCTTATTCCCCTTGCCGGGTCCAATTATTTCAACCATCTGGCGATATTCAGAAGCTGGAAAAACTATCGCGCAGCACTCGACCAGGCAAACAGCGGGAACCAGGAGACCCAATCCGGGAACGATGCGCAGGTGTCGTACGGAACCAACAGCCACCTGACCTACAGCAGGGGAGACGCAATAACCCAATATTTCCTTCAGAGCGGAAAGACGATGTTCAAAGGACTTCTGCTTGAGAATATCCATCGCCTTCAGCTCGATATCGAAACGTACTACAGGCCGGACGGCAAGGCAAGCAAAAAGGAGTCTTTCGGCAATGACCCGATCATCATCGTCTCGCTGAGCGACAACCGTTCATGGGAACATGTCATCCATTCAAAAGGGAGAACAGAAAAATCGTTGCTTGAAGAGCTCGTCTCCATCCTTCGCGAGAAGGATCCTGATGTTATCGAAGGACATAACATCTTCGGATTCGATCTGCCGTACCTTCAGCGTCGATGCGAGCTGAACGGTGTCCCGTTCAGAATAGGTCGTGACGGACTCGTGCCCAGATCCTACCCGGCAACCATCCGATTCGCTGAAAGAAGCCTCGATTACCAGTTTTTCGACATTCCCGGGAGGCACGTCATCGACACCTATTTTCTCGTCCAGAACTACGACACGTCAAAACGCGCGCTTCCAAGCTACGGACTCAAGGCCGCCGCTAAATTTTTCGGGTTCGCCTCTCCGAACAGGACATATGTCGATTACAAGGATCTTGCCGATACCTGGGATAACAACCCGGAGATCCTCCTGGCATATGCCCTCGACGACGTCCGTGAAACAAGGGAACTCGCCACACTCCTTTCCGGCAGCAACTTCAATCTCGCAAGAATGCTGCCCTACACCTATGCACATGCGTCACGACTCGGTCCGGCAGCAAAAATCGAGGCGCTGATGGTCAGGGAGTATCTGAAACGCAAGATATCGATTCCGAGACCCTCGGTCGGTCAGCAACATGTCGGCGGCTTTACCGAGGTTTTCGTTAAAGGCATCCTTGGCCCGATCGTCTATGCCGACGTCGAGTCGCTCTATCCGTCGATCATGCTCTCCTGCGGTATCTGCCCCAAAACCGACACACTGAAGACATTCCCTGCGATCCTGAAGGAACTGAAGGACCTTCGTTTTGCCGCAAAAAGCCGCTCAGCGGAAGAGTTACGGAAAGGAAACCGCTCTCTTGCGGATAATTACGACGCCATGCAGAACTCCTTCAAGATCCTCATCAATGCCATGTATGGATACCTTGGCTTCAGCAGCGGCATTTTCAATGATTTCGATGAAGCCGATCGCGTAACGACCAACGGCCAGGATATAGCCAAGATGATGATCAGGGAGTTTGAAACAAGAGGCTCCAAGGTAATCGAAGTCGACACCGACGGCATATTCCTCATCCCTCCTCCGGAGATACGATCAGAGGATCTGGAGCGCGCCCTTGTCGATGAAGTCTCAAAGACAATGCCGCCTGGCATCACCATCGGGTTCGACGGACGGTTCAGGAAGATGATCTCCTACATGAAGAAAAACTATGTGCTTCTCGACTACAACGACAAGCTCAAGCTGAAAGGCTCTTCTCTCATCAGCAGGAGCGGCGAAAAATTCGGCAGGGATTTTGTCAGGGAAGGGTTCATCCTGCTGCTTCGGGAAGACATCGTGGGGCTGCATGACCTTTACATTCGATACCGAAACGATATCATGCAGCATCGGCTCGTCATCACGGACTTTTCAAGGACAGAATCCATGAAAACATCGCTCGACCAGTATGTCGCCGATGTTCGCTCAGGAAAAAGGTCGAAATCCATTACCTATGAAATCGCCCTGAAGCAGGGACTGGAGGTCTCCAAAGGTGACCGCATGACCTATTATGTCTCCGGAACCGGAAGCGCCTCAACCTATCTTGACAAGGGACGCCCTGCAGAGGAGTGGAAACGGGAACAACCTGATGAAAACACGCATTTCTATCTGAAGAGGCTCGACGAATTCGCTCAGAAATTCGTTCCCTTTTTCAAGCCCCAGGATTTCAGCACCATCTTTTCTGCCGATACCCTGTTTGCGTTTTCTCCTGAAGGCATTTCAGTCGTCAGGGAGATCCGCCACCTTGAAACCGAGTCGATCTATCGTGACGAAACGCCTTTTTGATCATATTCCCATTATTACTTCGCATTATTTCGCATTAATCCTTAATTTGCGCTATATAAGATTTATTTTGTCTTACTTTATTGCGCCTTGCTTAATACAATCATTTCCAGCATCATGATCGACAACAAGATATTGCCCATCACCGACGACGTTTCCTGGATAGGAGTGCTCGACCCGGGTCTGATCACCTTCGATATCGTCATGGAGACCAAATACGGTACCACCTACAATTCTTACTTCATCAACGCTGAGAGGAAAACGATCGTCGAAACGACGAAACTCAAGTTCTGGCCAGCATATCTTGATAAAATCAAACAGGTTGTAAATCCTGAAGAGATCGAATACATCATCGTTGACCACACGGAACCCGATCATTCAGGTAACGTTCACAATCTTCTGACCGTAGCCCCGAACGCAACAGTCGTAGGCAGCGGCAATGCGATCAAGTTCCTGCGTGACCAGACGGGCCATGACTTCAAGCACCTTGTCGTCAAGAATGGGGACAAACTCGATCTCGGCAATAAAACCCTCCATTTCATAGGAGCTCAAAACCTTCACTGGCCTGATACGATCTACACATGGCTTGAAGAGGACAGGGTGCTTTTCACCTGTGACTCTTTCGGCAGCCATTACAGCCATGAAGCGATGTATGACGATCTGGCCGGAGATTTCGACGACGCCTTCAAATACTATTTCGATGCTATCCTTCGGCCGTTCAGCAAATACATGCTGCAGGCCATCGACAAGATCCGGGATCTCGATATACTGGCCATCTGCCCGGGCCATGGCCCGATCCTTCGTTCAAACTGGAAAAAGTATGTCGATCTTTCGCAGAAGTATGCAAAGAACGCCATCGCCATGCCGAACGAAAAAAGCATTCTGATCGCGTATGTTTCAGCCTATGAAAATACCACCATCATGGCCAGGGAGATCGGAGAAGGCCTGAGATCATCCTGCGATTTCAATGTCGATATCTGCGATATTGAAAATATTTCGGTTGAAAAACTCGAGGACAAGATCGCTCACTCGATGGGCATCATCATCGGCTCTCCGACCATCAACCAGAACATCGTCCATCAGGTCTACAACATCTTTGCCGTGCTTAACCCGCTTCGTGACCGTGGAAAGCTGGCTGCTGCCTTCGGCTCCTACGGATGGAGCGGTGAAGGTGTGAAAATCATCGAGAACAACCTGACGAACCTCAAAATGAAACTCTTTGAAAGGAATCAGACCGTAAAATTCCAGCCGCATGAGCCCGAGTTCGAGGCATGCCGACAGTTCGGCAGGGATTTCGCTTCCAAAATGATCGAGATGTACCACCTGAGCTGCAATCTCTGAGACCATGACACTTCCAACTGCCATGAAAAAGGCTGCATCTCTTGTGCAGCCTTTTTCTACCTGAAGATGATCGTTCTGACCAGCTCTCTGCCAACCTGCCTGTTCAATCGTTCGGCGATCTCCTTTTTCCTGAAGTTGAGCTCCATCCGCCATGACGGGTTCCGTACCCTAACATAGAGATCGCCGTCTGTCAGCCGCTCTACGGAAGTTATTCTGGCGATTGCTTCTCCCACTACTTCATCCCATATCTGAAGCGTCCTGAACTGGTCATACGCCTCGGTCATGCCGATTGTACGGTACATCTCGGCCATGACCACATTCAGGTTACGTGGGTGTTTTCCTCTTGCCATGCCTTCAGATGTTCCTTTCGATTGAAAAGGGGATAACCCCTTTGCCGGATTTCATTTCTGTCGATGTGATGAGCACCTGTCCGCATGAAGCAAGCGAACCGGTGATCATCTCTTCCACCTCTCCGTCAAGCTCGCTGTAAAGATCGTCCAGGAGCGTTACCGGCCTTTCACCAAGAAGCTCGAAGAGATAACGGTTCAACGTGAGTTTCATGGCTACAAGATAACCTCTCTGCTGCCCCTGGGATGAAAATTTCCTAATCTCGTGGCCATCATTGAAAAATCGCAAATCATCACGGTGCGGCCCTGCAAGAGTCTGGCCTCGATGTATTTCCTGCTTTCTGAGTTGCCGATAGCGTTCGTTGAAGAGGGAAGAGAGTTCTTCAGTTCCTGTTTCCCCACTGTGGTTATCACCAAGCGAACAATGGTACTCTATTGACGGCTCCTGACCATCCGGAAACCACGAGTAGATTTCCCTGAACATGATGCTGAAGCGACTGATAAAGTCTCTCCTCATCAGTACGATCGATGCAGCCAGCGATGAAAGCTGCTGAGTCCATATTTCGAGCCCTTCAAGTCCTGAAGAATGGTCCATGCCACCAGCAAGCAGCGCGTTTCTTTGCTGAAGAACCCTTCTGTACTGGATCAGGTCAGCCATATACCGCCGGTCGTGCTGACATATGGCGGAATCGATGAACTTTCTTCTTTCTGATGGAGAACCGGTGACAATGGACAGTTCAGGAGGAGTGAAGGTCACACAGGGAATAGTGCCGATATGGCGTGAAAACGACGTTATTTCCTGTTCATTGACAAAAATCTGCTTCTCTTTCTCGGAGGTATAGAGCACCCTTACCTCTGTCGTCGAATTCCGATCGCTGACGAAACGGGCCTTAATCGAAAAATGGTCGCTCCCGAAAGCAAGGCACTCCCTGTCTGCGTTACCGCTGAATCCCCTGGTAAGCGCACAGAAATGGACCGCTTCAAGGAGGCTTGTTTTCCCCGTACCGTTCCTTCCATGGATGACAGTTATTGAAGGGCCCGGCTCAAATTCAAGCAGACTGTGGTTCCTGAAATTGGCGATTCTAATGTTTTCGAGTCTCAAGGCCCTTCTGGTCCTGTCAGTTGTTGATCCGGACCGGCATGACCAGAATGATGAGCTCATTCTGGTTTTCCTCTTTTTTCGGCTTGAAAATGACTGCTGTCGTAGGACTGCTGAGCTCGATGAACACTTCGTCCGTCTCGATATGAGCCAACGCCGCCTCGACGAACCTTGAATTGAATCCTATGGTGATCTCTTCTCCGGTGAAGGCGCAGGTGAGCTCTTCCTGTGCCGATTCTCCCTCACTCGAATTCTCGGCCATGATCTTCAGCGTCGTTCCATTAATGACGATCTTGATATCACCGATACTGGAAAATTTTCCTACCCGCTTGACGGAATCGTGAATCTGGACACGATCAGTAAGGAGTTGCTTGTCGTTTTCTACAGGAATGACCGCTTCGTAGTTCGGGTATGGTTCGACGATGAGCGCTGATTCAAGCTCCACGTTTTCGGACTGGAACCTGATGTTTCTGCGCTCGGCATCCACGGACATACTGACCTCTTCGTTCTGAAGAAGCCTCTGGATGATCGAAAGCGCCCTCGCCGGAACGACGATCTTCTGTTTGTCGGCTATCTCGTTTGTTGTCGTCTTGCGGCATCTGACAAGCCGATGACCATCTGTTGCCACAGCGGTCATGGTGTTTGCCTCGAATTCGAACAATACGCCCATCATGGCAGGCCGCATTCCGTCGACACTGCAGGCAAAAAGGGTTTTATGAATTACATCCTGCAGCTCGGAAGGTTGAAGCCCTATCGACATATCGAAGTTCCGTTCATGACTTTCCGGCCGTTCACCGAACATGCATGGCATGCGATATTTGCCCTTGTCGGTAGCAATATGCACCGTACCGTGTTCTCCGCCCTGCTGACGCTCGATTTCGAAAGAGACACCGGTGTCGTACATGCTCCTCAGAAAGTCCTGAAGCGTCCTTGCCTTGATGCCTACGGTTCCGCGATCGTCGGAAACAACATCGCATTTTGCCGTAATGGACAATTCACCATCTGACGCGAACAGGGTAAGCGATCCGTCCTGCAGTTGAAGGTGAACATTGTCGAATCGGGAATCGAGCGATTTTGAGGGAACGGCAAGGATTACCCTGCTTACGGCATCCTGAAGCTTTTTGATGGTAGTTGAGAATTTCATCGGCTTACATCTATTTATTCTTATTTAAATAAAAAAGTTTGTTGTTGTTGTTGACGCTGTGGAATTCTTGACAGACGGATCAATGCTTCGATTAACTTGTTGTTTTTTATAAGCTTGAACCATCGGATCCCTTGCTTCGCCGTGTTGATAACATGTGTGCTTCTCCGGTGTGCCGATGTTGGGGGTTTGTTGAGGGATTTTTGACTTATGCTCCGGATGTTGACAACTGCGCGGTAATCAAGATTCACTCAACACTGATTCAACAGGTTGTGCACACTCCCATCCTACATCGACATGATTTCAATCCTTTTCTTCAGCTCCTCGATTTTTTTCCTGTCTTCGCTGGAAGATTCGATCTTTTTATCGACGGTGTTCAGCGCGTGAATGACGGTCGAGTGGTCCCTTCCGCCGAAATGGAGGCCGATTGTCTTCAGTGATGAGTCGGTCATGATTTTTCCGAGGTACATGGCCATCTGCCGTCCGACGGCGATCTCCTTTTTCTTCGATTTTCCCTTGAGGTCGTTCGGGGTTATTGACAGGTAGGCGCAGACTGCCTTTTCAATGGTATCGAGCGTGAGCTGCTTGGTGTTGTACCTGATGATATCCTTCAGGGTAGACTTGGTGAACTGGAGATCAATTTCCTGATTGTCGAGTGAATGGGCTGCCAGAAGTTTGACGATGCAACCTTCAAGTTCACGAACATTGTGCGTGACATTGGTCGCGATGAACTCGATGACCGCACCGTCGAGCATGACGCCACTCTGATGGAGCTTGCTCTGGATGATCGCTTTCCTTGTTTCGTAATCCGGCGGCTGGATATCGGTCGACAGGCCCCAGTTGAAGCGTGAGATGAGGCGGTCTTCGATGCCCTTGATCTCCTTGATCGGCCTGTCTGCCGACAGGATGATCTGCTTGTTCGACTGGTGGAGGGTGTTGAAGATGTGGAATATCTCTTCCTGAGTCTTCTCCTTGCCGGCAAAGAACTGGATGTCATCGATGATCAGGACATCAACGTTCCTGTAGAACGATGAGAACTCCTGGATGTTGCCGTTCTGGATCGCATTGACGAAGTCGATCGCAAATTTTTCACTGGAGACGTACAGGACAGAGTCGGTGATGCGATTCTCGCGGACAGCATTGCCGATGGCCTGCATCATATGCGTTTTTCCAAGTCCGACTCCACCGTAGATCACCAGGGGGTTGAATGCATTCTGGCCGGGGTTATGGGCGATCGACTTTGCGGCCGCGAAGGCAAGCGAATTGCAGTCACCCCTGATCAGGGTGGAAAAGGTGTACTTCGGGTTGAGGTTGGTCTCAAATCTCGCGCGGTTGCTGTTGAAGCGGTTGCGGGCCTCGATGTTGCTGTTTCTGGACTGGGCTACGGGGTCGTATTCTGCAGGTGTGGAGGTGTTCTGGTGCGGAAGCTCGATCGTCACCGGCTGCATCTGCGACTTGTCCACAACGATCGAGTAGATCAGTCGAGCCTCCGGCCCTATGGCCTGCTTGAGTGCCTGCTTGACATGAACCGAGTAGTTCTCCTCGATCCATTCGTAAAAAAACTGGCTGGGAACCTCGATTGTCAGTTCGTTTCCGGAAAAACTGATCGGCCTGATCGGCAGGAACCAGGTTTTGAATGCCTGGTTGTTGATGTTTTCCTGGATGAGGCCAAGGCATGCGTTCCAAATCTTCTCAGCGTACACGTTACTGTGTATGGTACTGGACGTAAGGTCGCGAAAGGTTTCCTGCTGGGTCAGATCGGGCATGGGATTCGAGGGTGACTGGCGTTGGGATGATGAATCATCAACATTTGCTGTTCACAAGTTAGTGTTTTCGGTGGATAAAAAACAACGTGCTTGCCGAAAATGCACGGGAATACAGGGCGACTCCGACAGCCAGTTCTCAACAATCTAATTTGTTTTAATAGTTGCAGTTGTATGATTTGGTCGGGAAAGTTGTCAACATGTGTTGACGCATTGTCTGTCTTGGAGTGGAGGGGGTTTGTGAGGAGGTGATTTTTTTTATCAACAAGTTGTCAACATTGTGGATAACCTGTCCGGGCATGCCTGTGTAAAACTCTTTTCGGGAGCTATTGTTTGCTTATAAGAGAGATAAATGATAAATTTCAAGTCCTGTATTTTTAATTAATCCATTTGAGAGGAGTTCGAGGCAATGAAAAGGACATTTCAGCCCCATAACAGGAAAAGACGTAACAAGCACGGTTTCAGGCAGAGGATGTCGACCAAGAACGGCAGGAGGGTCCTGGCAGCAAGAAGAGCGAAGGGCCGCCACTCCCTGACCGTCAGCAGCGACATGAAATAAAATTGAATACCGCGATCCACCAGGGCAGTTGAGTCCGCTCCTGACGGTATCGCATGAAGATCTCCATGCTGACAGGAAAGCATGACAATTCCCTGCCGAGGCATGAAATAGCCCGGGGGAAAAACAATCTGTCCCTCCTGTTTGCGAAAGGGCGCCGGTTGAAAAGCGGCAATCTCATGATGATGAGCGCTTCCGTCGGGTCTCAGCGAGCAGGCAGTGGCGCTTCGGTAAGGGTACTTTTTACCGTCGGGAAAAGACTTGTGCCGAAAGCGGTCATGCGGAACAGGATCAAAAGGCTGATGCGCGAGGCCTATCGCCTGGAAAAGCCCGTTCTGCTCGAATTGATCGCAGGCATGGCTCCTGCTGAGGATGGCGGTAAAGGGGTCACCTTCATCGCCATCCTGTATCGAGGCAGCAGGGAGGCGGTTCCCTCACTCCCTGTGTTCAGGACAGAGATGCGCACCATGTTGCAATCGTTCGCGAAAACGGCTGCAAGGAGTGCTTCGGAGGGTGATGAACGATGATCATGAACATGGCGGACTGCGCCGACTACCCGACAGAAGTGTTATGAACGGCAATACCATCCGGCGATTTTTCAACGCAGTTCCGATCCTTCTGATCAGGTTTTACCAGTCTTTTCTCTCCCCGCTGCTCGGGCCATCCTGCAAGTATCATCCCACATGTTCCAATTACGCGATTCAGGCATACGGCACGCATAATTTTTTCTATGCATCGTGGTTGACCGTCTGGCGGGTGCTCCGGTGCAATCCGTTTTCAAAAGGGGGGTATGACCCCGTTCCTCCGGGAAAAAACACATTTGCAGGTAATTCTAAAGATTTGCACTAATGGATAGAAATTCGGTGATAGGGTTTGCCCTGATCGCTGCGATCATGATTGTCTGGCTCCAGTTCATGAAACCCCAGCAGAAGGTGGAGCTAGAACAGGCGGCGGCAAAGAGGGAGCTTGTAACCCGTCAACCCGCACCGGCTGCTCCGGCAGAGGTATCGGCCGCTTCGAGGGCGGACAGTCTCGGGTCGTTTGCGAAGGCTTCCGCAGGTCCGGAGAAACTCGTCACCATCGAAAGCGACCTTTTTAAGGCCGTCCTCTCCTCGAAGGGCGCGACCCTGAAGTCCCTGGTCCTCAAGAAGCATCTCGACGGTTCGAAAAAACCGTTCGACCTCGTCAAATCACGTGAAAAGGGTGCGCTCTCCATGCTGTTCCTGAGCAGCGACGGCAAGCGGATCGACACGAGGGACCTGAACTTCCGGAGCCTGACGGTCGATACTGTCCGGACGGTTACCGGCAAAGAGAAAATTTCAGTCGGATTTACGCTCGACGTCGACAGCTCAAGGAGCATGCAGGTCACCTACACCTTCACCGGAGACAGTTACGTTATCGACTATGACCTGAAGCTTGCCGGTTTCGGTTCGACCATCGCCGGAAACCAGTACCAGGTTGCGTGGGATGGCGGAATTGTCTATTCCGAGAAAAATACGGATGACGAGGCGACCAACGCCCTGTCGAGCGCCTACCTCGGAGGAGGCATCGTGAAGCTCGACGCCAAGGACAACAAGCAGGTGTATCGAGAAGAGGAGTCCGGCAAGGCGCAGTGGGTAGCCATCAGGAGCAAGTACTTCGTGGCGGCACTGATTCCGACCAGGACGACCGACGGGATCTTCCTGAGCGGTTCGAGGAAGGGGGTCGACAATTTCGAGAACTATGTCGCCGCGCTCAAGATGAACCTGCCTTCCGGCAGCGGCGTTGTGGAGGATCATTACCGCCTCTACGCCGGACCGCTGGACTACAATACGGTCAAGTCGCTGAACGTCGGTCTCGAGAAGATCATGGATTTCGGATGGGACTGGCTTACCAGGCCGTTTGCCGAATATATCATCCTGCCGATCTTCAACCTGATGAACCGCTACGTGGGAAACTACGGCCTGATCATCATCATCTTCGCCTTCCTGATCAAGGCGGTCACCTACCCGCTTTCCCTGGCTTCCACCAAGTCGATGTAGAAGATGTCGGCCCTGCAGCCGCTCATGAAGGAGATCCAGGAAAAGTACAAGGATAACCCCGCAAAGCTGCAGAGCGAGTTGGGGCGCATCTACAAGGATGCCGGCGTGAATCCGCTCGGGGGATGCCTGCCGACGGTATTGCAGATGCCGCTGCTGTTCGCGATGTTCTACGTGTTCCGTTCGTCGATACAGCTCCGCCAGCATGGCTTTCTCTGGGCCAAGGACCTTTCAGTGCCCGACTCGGTGCTTGACTTCGCGTTCAAGCTGCCGCTCTATGGCGATCATATCGCGGTGTTCCCGATCCTGATGGCGGTGACCGTTTTCGTGCAGCAGAAGATCACGCCGACCACCCAGACCAACGAACAGATGAAGGTCATGACCTGGATGTTCCCCGCCATGATGCTTCTGTTCTTCAACAACATGCCGGCCGGGCTTGGTCTCTACTATCTGATGGTCAACATCTTCAGTGTTGCGCAGCAGTACTACATCAACTCTACCACCACTCCGGAGGAAAAATCTGCCGCGGCCCTCCAGGTCGCCGCCGTCAAGGCGCCGCAGAAGTCCAGGAAAGGGGGGAGGAAGTAACTTTTTTGGCCATGGGTCCCATCGAGCAGGCTGACATCTGGCTTTTCCGGCTGATAAACCGGCAACTGGTGCATCCTGCAGCCGATGACCTGATGACGTTCCTGACCGAACCGCGCCTTTCGGCCCACCTCCTCTTCCTTGCAGCGGCATTCATGCTTGTAAGGCGAGGAAGGGAGGGCCTTCTCCTCCTCCTCCTCGCCGGGCTGGCTGTTGGCCTCGCCGACTTCACGGCTTCCGGGATCATGAAGCCGCTCTTCCAACGCATCAGACCCTGCTTTGCCCTCCAGGGGGTTCGCCTGCTCGTCAACCAGACCTGCTCCTGGTCAATGGCCTCATCACATGCAGCAAACGCTGCTGCCGTCGTGACGACCGTCTGGATCTATTTCCGGGGGGGCGCCCTGGTGGACAAGGCCTTCGTTCTCCTGATGGCACTCTACGGTGCGCTCGTAGCTTATTCGAGAATCTATATCGGCGTCCATTATCCCGGCGATGTGCTCGGCGGCATTGCGATCGGCATCGGCAGCGCCCTTCTGGTCTATACGATCTGGGCATGGCTGCTCAAGCGTTATGTTCATGGCGAGGCTCTTCGCCGGACAGGCCGGCTGCAATGAGCTGGCGATGGGGCATCGACCTGGGCGGGACGAAGATCGAGGGGGCGATCCTCGACGACTCGATGCGGCCGGTCATCCGGGAGCGGGTCGAGACCGGGCAGTCCCGCGGCTATGGCCATATCCTCATGCAGATCGCCGACCTTGTCGAAACCCTGTCTGAAAAGAGCGGCATCCCAAGGCCGGAGATGATCGGCGTCGGGACGCCGGGACGCACCGAGGGTGCTGACGGTGTGGTGAAGAATTCCAATACAGCCTGCCTGAACGGCATGCCGCTGGGAAAGGATCTCAAGGAGGTCCTCCGCATGCAGGTGGCCATCGAAAACGATGCGAACTGCTTTGCGCTCGCCGAATCGAGAATGGGGGCCGGGCGTGACGAGATGATGAAGCCGGGGGCAACGGCGTTCGGCATCATCATCGGCACCGGAGTAGGCGGGGGAATCGTCTTCGACGGACGTATCGTCCGGGGCGCCCACGGGATCGCCGGTGAGTGGGGCCACAATCCGGTTCCCGGCGAACATGCCCCATGTTACTGCGGTCGCAGGGGCTGTGTCGAGACCGTGATCTCCGGTCCGGCCCTCGAGGCCTGGTATGCAGCCCGAAGCGGCAGGCGTCTGCCTCTCCGGGAGATCGCCGCTTCATGCGGACGCGACGAGGCTGCACGGGAGACCATCGACCGGCTCGTTTCATCGTTCGGCAAGTCCCTTGCCGCGGTGATCAACATCATCGATCCCGACATCGTCATCATAGGCGGCGGTGTGGGCAACATCCGGCAACTCTATACTCCGGAAGCCCGCGAGGCCATCGCCGCGCAGGTGTTCAACCGATCACTGGACATTCCTGTCCTGCCGCCGGTGCTCGGCGACAGTGCCGGCGTGTTCGGCGCCGCGCTCCTGGCAGGAGCCGCCTCCCGAAACGATTCCCATGCAGGCGCCGACAGCTGACCTGCGCTTTCTTTTGAGCATTAAACGATTATTCAGTGGACAACACGTACAGAAAGGGTGATATCGTCGAGCTGACAATCATCGACCCGGCAGAGAAGGAGCAGTGTTTCGGAAAAACCGAAGAGGGCATGGGCGTCCTGGTTACCGGCATGCTCGCCGTGGGCGACAGGGTATCCGCCAGGGTGTTCAAGGTCAGGCAGCGGTACCTCGAGGCGCTGTGCCTTGAGGTGCTCGATCCCTCGGCAGATCGAGTCGATCCGGTCTGCCCGGTGTTCGGCTCCTGCGGCGGCTGCAAATGGATGCACGTCGGTTACGAGGCACAGCTGCAGTACAAGCGCAAAAAGGTTGCCGATGCCCTCGTGCACATCGGCGGCTTCGACAATCCGGATGTCCGGCCGGTCTTGGCCGCTCCGGAGCCGTTCCATTACCGGAACAAGGTCGAGTTCTCCTGTTCGAACATGCGCTATCTCCTCCCTGATGAACTCAGTCAGGAGGAGCTCCTGAAGCCGAAGAGTTTCGCACTCGGATTCCATGCGCCGGGAAACTTCGAGAAGGTGCTCGACCTCGAGACCTGCTTCCTGGCGAAGGAGTGCATGAACAGGGTACTTGCGGCCACAAGGGAGTTCGCCATCGAACGTGGTCTTGCCCCCTATGCGGCGAAAGCCCACGAAGGGTACCTGCGGAACCTCATGCTCCGTTACAGCGAACGGCACGACCAGCTCATGGTCAACCTGGTCACGTCATGGTACGATCCGGAGTTGATGCAGGGGTTCAGGGCGAAGCTCGAGGAGGCCCTTCCCGGGCAGGCGATGACCATCCTCAACAATGTGACCGCGAGGAGGAACACGGTAGCCGTCGGCGAACAGGAGTATCTGGTGAGCGGCGAGGGGTTCGTCACCGAGCGGCTCGGCGAGCTCGACTTCAGGATCTCCGCCAACTCCTTCTTCCAGACCAACACCCGTCAGGCCGAAGCGCTCTACGACCAGATCCTCGCGGTAGCCGGCATCGGAGCCGGCGACACCGTCTATGACCTGTATTGCGGCACCGGCACCATCACGCTCTACCTTGCCAGGCACTGCCGTCAGGCGATCGGTATCGAGGTGGTGGAGAGCGCCATCCAGGACGCCCAGATGAACGCCGACCGCAACGGCATCGGCAACGCCGTCTTCTTCCAGGCCGACCTTAAGGACTTCCATGCCATGCAGGAGAAGCTCGCGCCCTACGACGCCCCCAGGGTCATCGTGACCGACCCGCCCCGTGCAGGCATGCACCCGAAAGCGCTCGATACCATGCTGAAGCTCGCTCCCGAGCGCATCGTCTACGTGAGCTGCAATCCGTCGAACCTTGCGCGCGACGGCAGGGAGATCGCGGCGAAGGGGTACCGCCTGACCTCGATCCAGCCGGTTGACATGTTTCCGCAGACCAGCCACATTGAGACGGTGGCCTGCTTCGAAAGGGATGGCGAGGGAGTCGACTGATAGGATCCTGCAGGATTCGGAAATGCGGGAGGCTCAGGCTTCAGGGGCAGCATCGGGTTTCGGGGCTTCCGGAATTTCTGCCGCACCCTCCGGTAGAGAGCGCTCCCACTCGATGAACCGTTCGAGATCGCTCGATATGGAGGCGAAGATTGCCATCAGGATCGCCGCATCGTCGGTGAACCCGAGCATGGGGATGAAGTCGGGGATGGCGTCCACCGGCGTGACGAAATAGACGAATCCGGCCGTGATCAGCACCAGGCTCTGCCATGGGAGCTCGCGGTACTCCCTCTTAACCGAGAGCCGCACCATTCTCGAGGCGGCCTGCATTTTTTCCGTCAACCCTTTCATTTCGATGGCCCCGGGCCTGCGGAGCAGCGTGTTCAGGGTCGTATCGAGCAGGCGCCGGGTCCGGGTCCGGTCCTTCAGGATGGAGGCGGCTTCGCGCTTCGCGTGGTCAAGGATGTGGTTCATGGCTTTCATCGGCGATATGCTCTTCGGCGCGGCGGCCGGGGTCATCGCTTCCCGGCCTGCAGCAGTTTCCGTTTCTCTTCGGCGGTGAGGGACTCGTAGCCCCTGCTCGAAATCTTGTCGAGGATCGCGTCGATCTCCTCCTCTGTCGCCTCTCCCCCCTGTTTGCCACCTGTGTAGAGGGCCGGCCCATCAGGCGTTTTGCGGCCCGGGGGTTTCAGGCGGTTCATCCATTGCCTGACGCTCCACTCGTTGCGTTTGAACGTGATGTAGATGAATCCGATCAGCATCCCGCCGAGGTGTGCGAAGTGAGCGATGTTGCTGCCGCTGCCCATGGACTGGCTTCCGAAACCGGAGATGAATTCGATGAGAGCGTATCCCGCTACGAAATATTTCGCCTTGACGGGAAGCAGGAAATAGAGGTAGATGTAGCGGTCCGGGAACATCATCCCGAACGCCAGCAGCACGCCGTAGATCGCCCCCGAGGCGCCGACGGTCGGGTACGGATCGCCGATGGTCGCCATGAGGTTGATGAGCGCCGCACCGATGCCGCAGATGAAGTAGTAGGTGGTGAAGTGCCTCGTGCCCCAGTAGTTTTCGATCTCGGCTCCGAATATCCACAGGGCGAACATGTTGAAGAAGAGATGGGTGAAACTGCCGTGCAGGAACATGTAGGTCACGGGCTGCCACAACTGGAAGCCGTAGCCCCCGACCTTGTGCGACCCGACGGGCCAGAGTGCGCCAAGCTGCGTCAGCATCTCGCCTGCAGGGGTCATCTGCAGCAGGAAGACTCCCACGTTGACCAGGATGATCGTCTTGATGGCCGGGGGGATCACCTGGAATCCGCCCGGGCTGTATGTCTCGCCGAATCTGCTCATATCATCGTCGTTTGTAACTCTTCTCTCAACCTGATTTTCCCCAGGATCGTTTCAGCAGGGATCTCCATGGCGGTTCGGCATCGGGGATGTGGCGGGGCGCTTCCTCTCAGCTGCACCCCATTCCCGGGTGCAGGTCATCCCTGCGGACCAGCCGTTTCGGTTCAGGCCTGGTCATTGAGGGCTGCGATGCCGGGAAGCTCCTTGCCTTCAAGGAATTCCAGACTCGCTCCGCCGCCTGTCGAGACGTGGGTCACCTCGGAAGCGAGACCCGCCTTGGCGATGGCCGCAGCGGAGTCCCCGCCGCCGATGATGGTGACGGCACCTGCCGCGGTGGTGTCGGCCAGGGCCTGCGCAACGGCGAAGGTCCCTTTAGCGAACTGGTCGATCTCGAACACGCCCATCGGGCCGTTCCAGAGCACCGTCTTTGCACCGAGGATCTCGTTCGTGTAAGCCACGATCGTTTCTGGTCCGATGTCGAGGCCGATCATGCCGTCGGAGATGCCGGTAACCGGTTCGATGCGGGAGGGCGCCTCCGCTGAAATCTCGCCGGCAACGACCACGTCGGTAGGGAGCAGCAGCCTGACACCTTTTGCCTTCGCCTGTTCGAGGAGCGACAGCGCGAGGTCGAGCTTTTCGTTCTCCACCAGCGAATTGCCGACGTTCATGCCCTGTGCCTTGAAGAAGGTGAAGACCATGGCGCCGCCGACCAGCACCGTATCGACCTTGTTGAACAGCTGTTCGAGGACGTCGATCTTCCCGGAGATCTTCGAGCCGCCCAGGATGGCGACGAACGGCCGGACCGCATGGTCGAGGGCGTTTCCGAGGTAGCGAAGCTCTTTTTCGATAAGGTAGCCTGCGACAGCGGTCTGGACGTAGTGGGTGATCCCCTCCGTCGAGGCGTGTGCCCGATGGGCGGTGCCGAAGGCGTCGTTCACGAAGATCTCCCCGAGGGAGGCCAGCTCCCGGGCGAAATCCGGGTCGTTTGCCTCTTCCTGCGGATGGAACCGGAGGTTTTCGAGCATAAGCACATCGCCGTCCTGCAGTGAGAGCACCTGCTGCATGACCTCGTTGCCGATGCAGTCCCCGGCCATCTTCACCTGGGTGTCAAGCAGTTCCGAGAGTCGCCGTGCCGCCGGTGCAAGCGAGAAGTCTGGGTTTACCTTGCCCTTGGGCCTGCCGAGGTGCGACATCAGGATCAGCCGCCCGCCGGCTTCGACCACCTTGCGGATCGATGGCAGCGCCTCGATGATCCTCTTGTCGTCGGTGATCTTCCTGTCCTGGTCGAGAGGAACATTGAAATCGACACGCATCAAGACCCTTTTTCCCTGTAACGATATGTCGGACAACGTCTTTTTCTGCATTTCCCTGGTGAAGTTGGTTGGTGAAAAATCAACGGATTGAGTGAATATACATAATCTCTGCGTTCTCATTCATAGCCCGGGCTGAACTGCCGCACCCTGGCGGGAACGCATGGCCGCACGGTAGCGTCGGATGTTCTCTTCGTGTGCCGCGAGCGTCGAGGAGAACGAGTGGCCCCCCTGTCCGGTGGCGACGAAGTAGATGAAGGCGGTGTTTGCCGGCCTGAGGACGGCCAGGATCGAGGCCGCTCCGGGATTGCAGATGGGACCGGGGGGCAGGCCCGCATGGAGATAGGTGTTGTAGGGAGATTCGATGGCGAGGTCCTTGAAATAGAGTCGCCTCGCAGGGCCAGGAATGGCGTACTGCACGGTCGGATCGGCCTGCAGCCGCATGTTTTTCTTCAGGCGGTTCAGGTAGACGCTCGCGATGACCGGCTTTTCGCTGTCGATCGGGGTCTCCGCCTCGACGATCGATGCGATCGTCAGCAGGCGGCGTTCATCGAGGCCTGCCCGGACGGCCTCTTCTCGCAGGCTGTCAGCATAACAGCTCCTGAGCCTGCCGGCCAGGAACGTGATCACCTCGCGCGGGGTGCTGGCCCAGGGGAAATTGTAGGTGCCCGGGAACAGGTAACCCTCGGTGCTTTTTCCCTCGATGCCGAGTGAAGAGAGCAGGGTGCGATCCCTTGACGCCGACATGAAGGCCGTCGAGTCTATGTCGAGGTTCGCGGCGACGATGGCCGCTATCCGGGTCTCTTCGATTCCGTTCGGGATCATCAGCCGCACTTCGTCCTGTGGGCTCGAGTGCAAATGCTGCAGCAACCCGAATGTCGAAAGGTACGCAGGCACAGAATACCTGCCGGGCTTGATCTTGTGCAGTTCAGGGAAGATCGTTCCGGCAAGCAGCAGTGGCCAGCGGAAGCGGATGACCTTCGCCTCCTGGAGCCTGGTGACGATCTGCCGGAAGCCGGTGCCGCGATGGATGTTGACCGTCGTCGTCTCGCCGGAGAGGCGGACGGCGTTGATGCCGGGCATGAAGATGAACAGGGTGGTGACGGCAAGGATCACGAGCGCGCTTGTCGTCAGTGGGCCGGGCCTGCGGGATGCGGAGCGACGGGGCATGTGGAAGGCGGTGTCTTAGCGGGAGGAAAGGCTTTGCTTTTCACTGTTCCATTCATGCTGAAGCAGGCGCGATTCGTTGAGGATACAGTGATAAATGCGTTCGATCGCAGGTCCCATCAGGGGAGTCTCCACCATGGCGAGCACGTTGGCGAGCACCTCTTTTTCACGTTCAGGCTGGAGGACGGTTTCACCGATCCTCGACTTGACGGCGCTGATGTTTCCGGCATAGCGCAAGCGCTGGCAGAGCAGGGTGGCCAGCTGCCGGTCGATGGCGTCGATCTTTCCTCTCCACTCGTCAAGTTCTCGACGGTGATCGTTGGGGATGGCACTGCGGTCGGGCATGATACGCTCGTCGGTTAAAGGTCTGCTGAAATACCATTTTCCAATTATAACAAATTGTCCGAAGAAAATAGCCGGGGAATGTTCCGCTCATCCGGACCCGCCGAACAGCTTCATCCATCGTGCCACCTCCCCGTCGCTGAGGGGATTCGTGCTGTGTTTGACCGAGGCGGCCTCGTCGGGCCTTTTCTTCCCGAAACCCTCCTTCGACCGGATGCCCAGTTTTTCAAGCTCGGTGATGAACGTTTCTGAACTCGTCCATGAGGCGCCCCAGGCGATGATGTGGCGCCGGATTTCCATGTCGGAGGTGACGACGGTGACGAGTGCGGCGCGAGACTGGAGCGCTCGGACGTGATCGACGATCCTGCTGTCGGCGGTGGCGCCCGATCCGCTGAATACCACCTCGATGGCGCCGCTGCTCGAAAGGGAGCGATGCCTGGGTCCGCCGTCATAGACCACGGTCACATGGCGGCGCGCCGCCTGCCGGTATGCCGACAGCAGCGTTTCCAGGTGTTCGCGGAGCGGCGCCATGGTCGCTCCCTTGCCCGGATGCCAGAGCTTGTGAATGAGGTTGTACCCGTCGATGACGGTTTCCCGGGAAGGTGTCGGCATGGTCGGGTATGTTATTTCTCCAGGTTGTTTTTCATCCCATTCCAGTTTAGATGGTACCATTTTTTTTGGAAATCCTTTTTCAGTACATTAATGTGGGGAAAAGTGGGTAAAATTGGGATGCATATGCCCGGATTCATCGGACGAGAACAGCATGCTGTCGATGAGAAAGGCCGGTTGCTTGTGCCGGCCCGCTTCCGTCGAAAGATCCTCCTGCAGAAGGATGCAGGAGAAGGGCCTGCAGGCGTGCAGGTTCCGGTGCTCTACGTGCTCAAGGCCGATGACGGGTCACTGGAGATGTACGAACCATCCGTCTGGGCCGAAAAGGAGCAGTAACTGCTCAAGCTCTCGGATTTCAATCCGGAGGAACGTCTCCTCACCACCATGATTTATGCCCGGCTCGAGCAGGCCGAACTGGACCGTGCCGGGAGGATCGCCCTGTCGCGCGACATGCTCGACCATGCCGGAATCGAAAGGGATGCGGTCATCATCGGTGCCAACGTCAAGATGATCGTCTGGGAGCCGGGAAGGCTCGATCAGTTGCTTCGTGAAAACGCCGGCAGGTTCCCCCTGCTTGCAGGCCGGTACGTCTGACAACATGGAACCTTACGGGTATCACGCACCGGTCCTCCCTGAGGAGACGGTTTCGCTCCTTGTTACCGGCCCCGGAATATACATCGACGGCACGCTTGGCGGCGGCGGGCATTCACGGCTGATCCTCGAACGTCTGGCCGGAAGCTTCAAGGAAGGGCGCTCGCTGCTCATCGGGATCGACCAGGACAGCCACGCGCTCGAGGCTGCAGCCGGGAAGCTCGAAGCGTTTCGGGATATGGCCCTGCTGGTCAGGGGAAATTTCAGTACCGTCGGAGAGGTTGCGCAGTCGGCGCAGCAGGGGCAGGGCAAAGGATTGCCGGTCATGGGCATCCTGCTTGACCTCGGTGTTTCGTCGTTCCAGATCGACACTCCGGAGCGGGGGTTCAGTTACCTTCGCAACGGTCCTCTGGACATGAGGATGGACCCCGATGGACCTGAATCGGCGGCGGACATCGTGAACGACTACGATGAAAGGGAGCTTGCCCGGCTTTTCCGCCGATACGGGGAGGAGCCGCTCGGCGGCAGGATCGCCAGGGCTATCGTAGCCGCCCGGAGCGTAGCCAGGATAGAGACGACGGGTGAGCTCGCGGCCGTCGTCAGGGGGGCCTGCCCCAGAAAGGACCTTGCCGTCAAGACGCTTTCGAGGATCTACCAGGCACTGCGGATCGAGGTGAACGACGAACTCGGCGTCCTCAGCCGGGCTCTCGAAGAGGGATTTTCAGCGCTTTCGCCGGGGGGGAGGATGGCCGTCATCAGCTACCACTCCCTCGAAGACCGGATCGTGAAGCGGTTTTTTGCATCGACGGCAGCCGAAGACTGGGGGCCGAAAGGGCTGGGGATCAGGGAGCCGCTGGTAAAGTCCAGGGCAATCCCGGTGACCAGGAAGGCCGTGCAGGCATCAGACGGGGAGATCGAACGTAACCCCAGATCGAGAAGCGCCCGTCTCAGGGTCGTTCAAAAACTCTAGAAGGAGGAGCAGCGTGCTTACCGCAAAAAGATTCGAGCAGTCGTTCGCCGGCCTTGCCGGGAATGCCGGGCGGCTTTTCAGGGGCCGGACCGAACCCCCGGCCGTCGAAGTGGAGTATGCCGGGATCGATGTGCTGGGCGAACGCCCGACGGGCATCTTTCCTCCCGAACCTCCTGAACCGGCACGAGCCTCCTTTTCACGGCCCCAGGAGGATATCTTCGACATCGGCGCCATTTTGCGCCTGAGGACTTTTTTGTACCTTATCGCGGCCACGGTCCTGTTCCTGTTCCAGATACACAACACCCTCTCCATCAAGGAGCTGGCGAAGCAGAACGAGCGGCTTCGGGAGCAGCTGAGGATCAGCACCAGCATCAGGACTTCGCAGGAGCTGAAGGCCAGCGAGCTCCAGAGCATCCATAACATATCCGGATATGCCCAGGCCCTCGGCCTGATTTCGTCGGCCGAACCTCCGGTCGACATTGAGCCTTGACAACCCATCGATTCTCCGACTGATTTCATGAACGGGCAACCATCACCACAGAGCAGCACTGGCTCCAGCGACCGGGAATTCGGGCAGCGACTGGGGCTGACGGGGCTGTTCATGGCGCTGTTCTTCGTTGCCATCGTGTTCAAGCTGCTCAGCATCCAGGTCATCAGCGTCAGGAAATACAAGGCGATGGCGAGCCGTCAGTACGAGAGCGTGGTCACGGAGAATGCAAGGCGAGGCAGGATCTACGACAGGAACGGACGTCAGCTTGCAGAAAGCATCGAAAGCATCTCCTTCTATGCCGACCCTCAACACGTGAAAAATCCCCAGGAGCTGGCAACCCGGTTTGCGACCCGGTTCGGCCGGAACCGGCTCACGTATCTGCGGCTGCTCCAGTCGAAGAAACGGTTCGTCTGGCTTGAAAGGAACGTGCCGGTTGCGACGGCTTCGGACCTCATGGGCCTGAAGATGCCCGGCCTCAGGTTCCAGCGGGAGCAGCAGCGTTACTACCTGAACATCGCGTCCCAGATCATCGGCTTCACTGATCGCGACAACCAGGGGATCAGCGGACTTGAACGGCAGCTCAACGCCGACCTGAAAGGACGGGACGGAACGACGATCTTCCAGCGCTCCGCGACGGGCGAGAGGTATCCCGCCCCCGATGCCGACCAGATTCCGCCGCTGAGCGGCAGCGACGTCGAACTGACCATCGACTCCGACATCCAGGGCATCGTCGAGGACGAGATCATACGCGCCGTCATGAACTTCAAGGCCAAGGCCGCCGCAGGTATCGTCATGGATGTGAGGACCGGCGAGATCCTCGCGATGGCCAATTATCCCGGATTCGACATGAACCAGCGGGCGAACGTGACCAGCCAGGATACGCGAAACCGGTCAGTGACCGACATGTTCGAGCCGGGCTCGACCTTCAAGGTTGTCATGGCGTCGGCGGCCACCGAATCGCTCCACTACACCTCCCAGACGATGGTGGACGGCCATAACGGCGTGGTCCAGCTCTATGATCGAAGGATCGTCGACCACGATCCGATGGGCAGGATAACGTTCCAGGAGGCGATCATGCACTCGAGCAACGTGGTCGCTGCGCTCACGGCCATGAAGGTAGGTCCGGAAACCTACTACCGGTATGCACATGACCTCGGGTTCGGCCAGAAGACCGGAGTCGGCCTCATCGGCGAGTCACGGGGCATCCTGAAGGAGATCAAGGATTGGGACCGGACGACGCTGCCCTGGATGGGGTATGGATACCAGATCATGGCGACGCCGCTGCAGATCCTGCAGGCATACGCGACCATCGCCAACGACGGTGTCCGCATGCGTCCGTATGTCATCAGGAGGATCGTTGACCGCGAAGGGCAGCCGGTCAGGGAGAACAAACCGGTTAAGGTGGTGCAGGCCGTCAAGCCTGAAACCGCCAGGTACATGGCCAGGGAATACTTCAGCGCCGTGGTCGAAAAGGGCACCGGCACTTCGGCGGCAGTCGCGGGTATCCAGGTGGCCGGAAAGACGGGAACGGCACAGAAGTACACTGGCGGCTACAAGGGGCAGCATGCCTACCTGTCGACATTCGTCGGGTTCTTCCCCGTCAGCAGTCCCCAGTACGCTGCAATTGTCGTTGTCGATGAGCCGCAGACGGCGTATTATGCGGCGGCAGTCGCCGCACCGGTCTTTTCAAGGATCTGCGGCCGTTCGGTGGCCTGCTCGCGAGAAATGCAGCAGCGGCTGGCCATGCGCTCTACCGAGAAATCGAATCTCGAACGGATCGCAACGGTCGCGGTTCCGGAGCTCAAGGGACTCACCGGTCGGGAGGCTGAGCGCCTCCTGAAATGGAACGGGCTCGGCGTCGAATTTGCGGGCAACCCGGACGAACTCGTTCTCCAGCAGAGCGTTGAAGCGGGCTCGAAGGTGCAGAGCAAGCAGGTCGTCAGGCTGACCCTGGCGCAGCGGCCGCATTGAAACAGAAATCAGGAGTGTCATGATGGAACCACGGCGATGGTGATGCTTGGAGAGATCGAGCAGGGTATCGGCGGCTTTCTGGGAAGCCGCGGGGTTGCCGATGCCGCTTCGATTGCCGTCAGCATCGTGACCTGCGATTCGCGGGAGGTTTTGCCGGGGGCGCTCTTCGTTGCCGTGCGCGGGTTCAGGACCGACGGCCACCGGCACATAGCAGGGGCCGTGGCTTCGGGAGCGGCGGCGGTGGTCTGCGAGGAGTATCCGCAGGAGTGCCTTCCGTCGGCGAGGTACATCCTGGTCGAAGATGCCCGGGCAGCCCTTGCGGACGTGGCACGGACATTCTACGGCGACGCCTCCGGAAAACTCCTTATCGTCGGTGTTACCGGCACCAACGGAAAGACGACCACATCGAGGCTTGTCACTTCCATGCTGAATTCGGCCGGCATCCCTGCCGGATACATCGGCACCGGGCTGTGCCGCATCGGGGAGGAGGAGATCACGCTCGAACGGACGACCCCCGAAGCACACGGCCTGCAGTCCCTGTTCCGCCGGATGCTCGACGCCGGATGCCGTGCGGCGGTCATGGAGGTATCTTCCCACGCGCTGGTGCTCAAAAGGGTGCATGGAATAGGTTTCCGGGCTGCCGTATTTACCAACCTGACGTCGGAGCACCTCGACTTCCATGAATCCATGGAGCACTATGCAGCGGCAAAGAGGCTCCTGTTCGATCAGCTGACGCCGGACGGGTTCGCGGTGGTCAACTCGGACGATGCGCATTCCGGGTTCATGGCCGGAGCGCTTTCCACGGATCGGGTGCTCTGCTGTTCGATCGAGGGGGCGGCATCAGCCTGTACTCCCGACAGGCGAATCGCGGCGGAGATCTCCTCGATGAACGTGGATGGTTCGATGGCGACGATCTGTTTCCGTGGAGAGCGGATCCCGGTGACGGTGGCCCTGCCTGGCACCTTCAACGTCATGAACCTGCTCGAAGCTTTTGCCGTGGGCGTCGGCCTTGGCCTGGAACCGTCGACGGTTATCCGGGGGCTGGCTGGAGCATCAGCGGTAGGCGGGCGGATGGAGCGGTTCTGGAGCCCGGACCGTAGCCGTTGCGGGGTGGTCGATTATGCGCATACGCCCGATGCCCTGCAGAAGGCACTCGAGGCGCTGCGTGCGATTACCCCAGCCGGGGCGGGCCTGACCGTGGTGTTCGGATGCGGAGGCAACCGGGACCGGCTGAAACGGCCGGAGATGGGCCGGATTGCGGCCGACCTTGCCGACCGGGTGATCCTGACCTCGGACAACCCGAGGGACGAGGACCCGGAGGCGATCCTCGACGAGATCGAGGCAGGCATGGCGGGTCGGGCGCATCTCAGGGTCAGCGACCGTGCCGAGGCGATCCGGCGCGCGGTCGAAGGGCTTGGTGACGGGGACATCCTGTTGGTCGCGGGCAAGGGTCATGAAAAATACCAGGAGGTTGCGGGGAAGAAACACGCTTTCTCGGACCAGGACATTCTCGCCGCCTGTCTCGAAAAGAGGGGGCAGGCTGGCGATTCAAAGGAGCATGCATGAAGGGAGCGCTGATTTACGGGGATTTTGAGCTCGCGGGAAGGATCGTGGCCGCAGATGCCGGGGCGCGATACGCGCTTCCCGACCCGGTCGTGGTGATCGATTCGCGTGAGGTTGTAGACGGGGCGGTGTTCGTGGCGTTGCCGGGCGACCGGACTGACGGGCACCAGTATATCGGAGAGGTGTTTGCGAAAGGGGCCTCCTGGGCCGTGGTTGCCCGCGAGTGGTTCGATGCGAAGGGCCATGAATTCACCGATCCGGGAAACCGCTTCCTTGTTGCCGAAGATCCTGCCTCTGCGCTGCAGACCCTCGCGGCACGGTACCGTGAACGCTTCGACATCCCGGTCATCGGCGTCGGCGGGAGCAACGGAAAGACGACCACGAAGGAGATGATCTCCGTCGTCCTGGCGACGAAGTTCTCCGTCCACATGAGTCAGGGGAACCGCAACAACCACCTCGGGGTGCCGCTGACCCTCCTGCAGATGAGGCGCGATACCGGCATCGCGGTGGTCGAGATGGGCATCAACCATCCAGGGGAGATGTCGTTCCTCGCGGGGATAGCAAGGCCGACACATGGACTGCTGACCAACATCGGCCACGAGCATCTCGAATTCTTCGGCAGCCTCGAGGGAGTTGCCGAAGCTGAAGCCGAATTGTTCGGCTATCTGGAGGCGCATGGCGGCACGGCCTTCGTCAACCTTGACGACCCGAGGCTCCGTGATGCCGGCAGGAGCATCTCCAGACGGGTCTGTTACGGTGCTGCCCCGGATGGTTGCAACGACTGGTGGGCTGAAGCGGTTTCGACCGATCGTGTCGGCAGGATCTCCTTCAGCCTCTGCTCGGGGCAGCGACGCCAGCCGGTATCGATGCAGTTCATCGGCCGCCACAACGTCATCAATGCCCTGGCGGCAGCCGCCGTCGGCAGCCATTTCGGCGTCAGCCCCGCCGATATCGCCGAAGGGCTCGGATCACTGGTGCCCGCGAAGGGATGGAAACGCATGGAGCTTCTCGAAGGGGGCGGCATCGTGGTGCTGAACGATACCTACAACGCCAATCCCGATTCGGTTCGCTTCGCGCTCGACACGCTTGCCGGCCTGGTGTGCCCCGGAAGGAAGATCGCGGTGATCGGGGACATGCTCGAACTCGGGGATACGTCGGCTGTTGAACATGAGGCCATCGGCAGGTATATTCAGCAGGTGCCTGTCGATCTGCTTTGCACCTACGGAGAGATGTCGAGGCTCTGCTGCCCGGATGCCGGCACGAGCTGCCTCGGCCATTACGAAAATATGGACGAACTGAACCGCTTCCTGGCCGGGTACGTGCAGGCCGGTGACGCTGTGCTGTTCAAGGGTTCCCGGGGCATGAGGCTTGAAATTGCCGCCGAATCGCTCATCAGGGCCAAATCAGGGGAGTAACCGAATTTATGCTCTACTATCTGCTCAGATATATCAAGGAGGTCTTCAACCCTCATGGCATGAGGGTCATCGAGTACCTTACCTTCAGGGCGAGCGCCGCGGCCATCACGGCCCTGCTGATCACCCTGCTTGCCGGCCCGGGATTTATCCGGTTCCTGAAGGCTCGCTTCATCGAGCCGGTCAAGACGGAGGCGCCGCCCGAGCACCGCAGGAAGCGGGATGTGCCCACCATGGGCGGCCTGCTGATCATTTTCGCAGTCGAGGTGTCGACTATGCTCTGGGCCAAGCTGGACGACCCGCATGTGTGGCTGATCATGCTCGCCGTATTCTGGATGGGGGTCATCGGCTTCATCGACGACTACCGCAAGGTGGTCCTGAAGATCAAGGGAGGGCTCGCCGGCAAGTACAAGCTGATCGGGCAGATCACGCTCGGCCTGCTGGTCGGGGTTTACACCTGGCTGGACCCGTCGTTCGCCGTGCTGCTCTCCAAGACGACCGTGCCCTTCTTCAAGAAGATCACGCTTGACTACGGCGTGCTCTACATCCCGGTGGTGATCTTCATCATCACGGCGGTCTCGAATGCGGTGAACCTGACCGATGGCCTCGACGGGCTGGCGGCAGGAAGCTCTGCGATCGTCGTGTTTGCCCTCGGCGCGTTCGCCTACCTGGCCGGTAACGCGGTCTATGCCGGGTACCTGAGCATTCCCTTCATCCCCGGCGCAGGCGAGATCGCCATCGTCAGCATGGCTATCGTCATGGCCTGCGTCGGGTTTCTCTGGTTCAATTCGAACCCCGCGGAGGTCTTCATGGGAGATACCGGTTCGCTGGCACTCGGCAGCGCCATCGCGGTCATCGCGCTCATGATCAAGCAGGAGCTGCTGCTGCCGGTGCTGGCCGGGGTCTTTTTCCTCGAAACCCTCTCGGTCTCGCTGCAGGTGGCCTGGTTCAAGTACACCAGGATGCGCTTCGGCGAAGGGCGGCGGATTTTCCTGATGGCCCCCCTGCATCACCATTTCCAGATGAAGGGGTGGCCCGAACAGAAGATCGTCATCAGGTTCTGGATCGTGACCATCCTGTTTTTTCTTGCAAGTCTCATGACCCTGAAACTCAGATAAGGTGAAACCGGAAGAACTTCAAGGCAGGTCGGTGTCGGTGCTCGGCGCCGGAAAAAGCGGGCTCGCTGCGGCTGAGCTGCTGCTGAAGGCCGGCGCCCGTCCTTTCGTTAGCGAGCACGGCACGATTCCGCAGGAGGGCCGTGACCGGCTCGGCAGGTTCGGCATCCCTTTCGAGGAGGGAGGGCATACGGAGCAGGCATTCGAGGCAGGGTTCGGCATCGTCAGCCCGGGCATCCCGCTGACGGCACCGGTGCTGATCGAGATGGAACGGCTGGGCATTCCGCTGTACAGCGAGATCGAAGCGGCCTCCTGGTTCTGCCCGGCGCGGATCGTCGGCATCACCGGCACGGACGGCAAGACAACCACGGCCACGCTCCTCCACCTGATCTGCGAGAACGAGGGCCGGGCCAGGGGATTTCGGGCGTTCAGCGTCGGCAACATCGGCGTGCCGTTTGCGTCGAAGGTGCTCGAGATGGAGCCCGGGGATATCGTCGTACTCGAACTCAGCAGCTACCAGCTCGAGCGGTGCGTCACCTTCCGGCCGGAGGTCTCCGTGCTGACCAATATCACCCCGGACCATATGGACCGTTACGGCGGCGACATCAATGCGTATGCCCGTGCGAAGTTCAGGATCCACGCAAACCAGGGAGCGGCCGACACCCTCGTCTACAACGACGACGATCCGATGCTCAGGGCCCATTTCGACGTTGCCGGATCCTGGCCTTTCAGGGTTGTGCGTTTCGGGATGCACGACTGCCCGATCGGGCAGGGAGATGCAGGGAGCGTCACGTTGCTCGACGGCTCGATCGTCGCCCGGAGCGGCGAAGTGCAGGAGTCGGTCATGAAGGCAGGGGAGTTCGTCAAGCCGAGTTTCCGCGGAGAGCACAACCTGTACAACGCCCTTGCGGCGGTTGCTGCGGCAAGGGCGCTCGGCGTCTCTTCCGGTTCCATCCGCGATGCGCTCGCGCAGTTCGGAGGTGTCGAACACCGGCAGGAGTTCGCCGGCTCTGCGTGCGGAGTGGAGTGGATCAACGATTCTAAGGCAACGAACGTCAACGCGATGCGCCAGGCGCTGCAGGCCGTTCCGGCAGGCATGGTGCTCATTGCCGGAGGCCGCGACAAGGGCAACGATTACGGGGCAGTCACCGGGCTGGTCAGGGAAAAGGTTGCATGCATCGTCGCCATCGGGGAGTCACGGACGAAGCTGGTCAGGGCATTCGACGGCATCGTCCGGGTGGTTACCGCCGGGACGCTCAGGGAGGCGGTCTCCGAAGCAGCACGTATCGCAGCTCCAGGCTCGACCGTGCTCTTTTCGCCAGGCTGCTCGAGCTTCGACATGTTCAGGGATTTCGAGGATCGGGGGGAACAGTTCAAGCAACTCGTCAGGGAGCTTTCATCATGAGCGAAGGCGACATGTCACTGGCGCCGGTCGTCACGGAGGCGCTGGAGGTCAGGAAAGCGGGACGCGGCGAGAGCATCGCAGGCAAGCTGCTGCTGCTGATCGTGGCGCTCCTGATGTGCATCGGGATCATCGTGGTCTACAGCAGCGGAGCCGGTTGGGCCGAACAGAAGTATTCGGACCCGCAGTACTTCCTGTGGCGTCAGCTCACCTTCGCCGTGGCCGGCATGGCGCTGATCGTGCTGGTCGGCGCCATCGATTACCATGTATTCATGAAGCTCAGCAAGCTCCTTCTGTTCGTCAGTATCGGGTTGCTGACCACCCTGCTGCTGCTCAAGCTCGTTCATGTGATCCACGGGGCCGCCCGCTGGCTCGGTTTCGGCCCGTTCAAGTTCCAGGCCTCCGATCTTGCCAAGTATGCGATCATTTTCCATTTTTCGAGGCTGATCAGCGAGAAGCGGCAGTATATCAAGGAGCTGAACGACAGTTACTACCCGCTGCTGATCCTCCTGATGTCGGTCGTAGCCCTGGTTGCCCTCGAGCCCAATTTCAGCACGGCGTCACTGATCGCAATAATCGGATTCATCCTGATGTTCATCGGCGGCGTCAGGATAAAGCACCTCCTCTCGACGGCTGCGCTGATCGTGCCGATCGGCGCGGTGTTCGCCGTGGCGGCGCCGTATCGCGTGGCGCGCCTGGTCTCGTTCTTCAGCTCCGACCAGAAGCAGTTGAGCTACCAGGTCCACCAGGCACTGCTGGGTCTCGGTAACGGAGGGCTCCTCGGCCTCGGCGTCGGCGCCAGCAAACAACGCGAACTCTACCTGCCGCTCTCCTACAACGATTTCGTATTCGTCGTCATCGGTGAAGAGTACGGATTCATCGGGTCGATCGTGGTGCTGCTCCTGTTCGCGGGATTCTTCGTCTGCGGCATCGTCATTTCGAAACGCGCTCCTGACAGCTTCGGGCGCTTTGTCGCAGCGGGCATAACGATCGCCATTTCGCTCTTCGCCTTCGTCAACATCGCCGTGGCGAGCCATCTGCTGCCGACCACCGGCGTGGCGCTTCCCTTCATCAGCTATGGCGGTACGGCGCTGCTGTTCAACTCGCTCGGAGTCGGCGTCCTGGTCGGCATCTCCCGCTACAAGAACCGGGCTGAGTCGACAGCGGAGGAGATCCCGACGCCCGAAGAGGGAGGTGGGCGATGAAGGTGCTGTTCGCGGGAGGCGGCACGGGTGGACACCTCTATCCGGGAATCGCCATGGCCTCGGAGCTGCAGAAGGCCGATCCGCGGATTTCCGTCTCCTTTGCCGGAACTGCTTCGGGCATCGAATCGACCGAGGTTCCGCGCCTCGGATATCGCCTGCACATCCTGCCTTCGAGGGGCCTGAAGCGCGGGCGTTCGCTGCGGGATCTTCTTGCAAATGCCGGCGTGCTTGCCGATTTCGCGTCTGCCCTCCTGAAGTCGGCGGCCCTCATTCGACGCGAGAGGCCCGACGTGGTGGTCGGCACCGGCGGCTATGTCAGCGCGCCGGTGCTGCTGGCTGCGCAGCTCATGGGCAGGAAAACCCTGATCCAGGAACAGAATGCCTTTCCCGGACTGACGACAAGGCTCCTTTCGCGCAGGGCCACCGAGCTGCATCTTTCGTTCGCGGAGAGCCGCAGGTTCTTCGGAACCGGTGCATCGGTGTTCGTCACCGGCAATCCGGCAAGGTCGTTTTCTCCGCAGGATCCTGGTTTGGCGAGGCGTACCTTCGGCCTCGATCCCTCGCGACCCACGCTGCTCGTGTTCGGCGGCAGCCGCGGCGCAAGGTCGATCAACAACGCCATGCTCCGTTTCCTCCCGCACCTGTCGGGCAAGGTCAACCTGATCTGGCAGACCGGGGCCCTCGACTACCCGCGGGTCAGGGAAGCGTTCACGCCATCGGACTCGCTCTGGGTTGCACCGTATATCGAGGAGATGGGGCCAGCCTATGCGGCCGCCGACCTCGTGGTCTGCAGGTCCGGGGCCTCTACCCTTGCAGAGCTGACCAATCTCGGCAAACCCTCGATCCTGGTGCCATATCCCTACGCGGCGGCGGATCACCAGCGCCACAACGCCCTCGCCCTGGTCAAGACCGGAGCGGCCCTCATGATCGACGACAGCCGGTTCGGCGACGACAGCTCCCTGAAGGAGGTGCTCGACCTTCTCGAAAACGGAGCGGAGCTCAGTCGCATGGGCGCGGCGAGCAGGGGATCTGGCCATCCGGGCGCGGCTGCCGAACTGGCCGCAAGAATCATCGCGCTTTCAAAACTGTAAGGAGTCCTCATCGATGGAACTTGGAAAAACGAAAAACGTGCATATCGTCGGCATCGGCGGAGCGGGCATGAGCGCCATTGCCGAACTGCTCCTGAAATCGGGTTTTGCCGTCAGCGGCTCCGATCTCGCCGCTGGAGAGGTGACCGAAAAACTGAAGGAGCATGGCGCCGTGGTGTACCAGGGGCACCGTGCCGAGCAGGTCGGGTCAAGCGACGTCGTGGTCTTTTCGTCCGCCGTCCGGCCCGACAGCAACGTCGAGATCCTTGCGGCCGAAAAGCTCGGTATCCCGGTCATCAAGCGCGACGAGATGCTTGGCGAGCTGATGCGTTACAAATACGGGATCTGTGTCTCGGGTACCCACGGCAAGACCACCACCACGGCCATGATCGCCACCATGCTGATCGATGCCGGCGAGTCTCCTACCGTCATGATCGGAGGGGTCTCCGATTACCTGAAGGGGAGCACCGTGGTCGGTGAGGGCAAATACATGGTGATCGAGGCCGACGAGTACGACAAGGCGTTCCTGAAGCTGACGCCGACCATCGCCGTGGTCAACAGCCTCGAGTCCGAGCATATGGATACCTATGGCACCATGGACGAGCTTCGTTCCTGCTTCACCCAGTTTGCCAACAAGGTTCCGTTCTACGGACGGGTCATCTGTTGCGTGGACTGGCCGGAGGTCAGGAGGCTCATTCCACGCCTCAACCGCCGCTGCACCACCTTCGGCATCGAGGAACCGGCGGACGTCATGGCTTTCGACATCGAGCTCGGCGAGTCGGGCGCCCGTTTCACCGTGCAGGCTTTCGGGCAGCGTTACGAAGGTGTCAGGCTCGGAGTCCCGGGACGGCACAACGTACTCAACGCCCTGGCCGCCTTTTCGACCGGCCTCGAGATGGGGCTTGAACCGGATCGCATCATCGCCGGGCTCGGCCGTTACAGCGGCATGCGACGGAGGTTCCAGATCAAATACTCCGGCACCGACGGCCTGCTGGTCGTCGACGACTATGCCCACCATCCTTCCGAGGTCAAGGCAACGGTCAGGGCTGCAAAAGAGGGATGGAAAGGGCACCGCATCGTTGCGGTTTTCCAGCCGCATCTCTTTTCGAGAACCGTGGAGTTCGCTGACGAGTTCGGCTGGTCGCTGTCGAGGGCGGACATGGTCTATGTCGCAGGCATCTACCCTTCCCGCGAGCGGCCTGCAGACTATCCGGGGGTGACCGGTGAACTGGTCGCGGAGGCGGCCAGAAAGGCCGGAGCGAAGAACGTTTTTTTCATCGCCGACAGGAGTGAGCTTGTTTCAGCCCTTCGTCCTCTTGCCGAGGGAGGAAACCTCATCCTGTTCATGGGGGCCGGCGATATCACGCAGACGGCCACCCGGTTCGCGGCCGAATGCAGCAGCACTGCCGGAGCAGGGAGTCCGGACGACCGATGATATCGACCCAGGAACTGTTCCGGCTGATCAGGGGCCCGATCGCCGTGGCCGAGCCTCTGGGTCCTTACACCGGCCTCCGCATCGGGGGGACGGCTGACTATTTCATCAAGCCCCGCGACCGCAACGACCTGTGCAAGGCATTCGGCTATTTCCGGGACCATGGTTTCCCGTTTCTGATACTCGGCAGGGGGAGCCGACTCCTGGTCCACGAAAGCGGATTCCGGGGTACGGTCATCGCGACCCATTTCCTCGACCGGCTGGTCATCGACGGCGAGACGGTCGAGGCGGATGCCGGGGTTCCGGTCTCGACGCTGACCGGCCGGGCATCTCAGGCTTCTCTTTCGGGTCTCGGTGATTTCGGAGCAGGCGCGGGTACTGTCGGCGGTGCGCTGCTGCAGATGGAGGGCAAGGCCGGCCAACTGCCTGGGGAGTGCCTCGAATGGGTCGACGTCCTGAGGAACGGCCGGGTCAGGAGGTTGAAGAACGGCGAACAGCATGCCGGCATCAGTGCCGGAAGGATCGGGAGCGATGTGATCCTCGGGGCAGGGTTCAGGCTGCGGAAGCTTTCCGGCAGGGAACGGAGGCTCGCGCAGGATGGCGCCGGAGTCCTCCGCCGGGACGCTTCGCCTGAGCCGGAACGGCAGGACGCGCTCTCGGGAGGAGTATTTCTTGATCCTCCTTCATCATCCTGCCCGGCAGGCGCTTCCGCGGGGGAGCTTCTCGACGCCTGCGGCCTGAGGGGCAGGCGACATGGGGGGGCGTCGTTCTCTGAAACCGAGGCTAACCGCATCGTCAATCACGGCGGCGCATCGTCGGCCGATGTGCTCGAACTGGCGAACCTGGCCCGCGAGGCGGTGAAAGAAAGATTCGGCGTGGAGCTCGAACTCGGTCTCGTCCTTGTAGGATACAACTTGAACGCAAGCCATGGCTCATTCAGATGATGACATCGGCCGCGACGACGGCCGGCTTCGGCTACCGGACGATCCGCAACGTTCAGGCCCCGGATCACCGAAAGGGAAGGCCGGGAGGCTGCTCGGCTCGGTGCCGGTCCTCACCTTTTTCCTGCTGATGCTCGTTGCGGGCATCTCCATGCTTGCATGGCGGGCATCGCTGTGGAAAGAGCAGGTTGCGGTAACGAGGGTGGTGGTCGGCGGCACCAACCTGCTGTCGCGTAAGCAGATCGAGGGTTCGCTTGCCCAGTTCACCGGGAGGAAGCTCGGAGAGGTTCGAGAGGAGGAGATCCGCAGGGCGCTCGCTTCCGAACCGTACATCAGGGGGATCAGGATCGGCAGGGAGCTGAACGGGATCATCAGGGTGACCATAACCGAGCGCCAGCCGCTCGCGATGACCGTGTTCCAGGGAAGGCCGATGATCGTCGACAATGAGGGCATCCTGCTTCCCGACAACGGGGTTTCCGCACGATATCACCGCTTGCCGCCTGTCTATGGCATCTCGGGAGCGGTGCCGGTAACCGGCGGAGTCTGGCGGATGGCCGAGAGTGACCAGCGCCTGCTCGACAGCATGATCGAGGCATTCACCCAGACGGAATACGCCGGACTCATGCTTCGGGAAATCCATCTTTCGCCCGGAAACCAGTCATGGTTTCTCGTGTCGGGTTCGCCTATCCGATTTATTATAGGCAATGATGGCAACTTCAAGGAAAAATTGAAAAAATTCGAGATATTCTGGCAAAAGGTTATTGCAAAAAAGGGGCTCGATTGTTATGAGTCGGTCGATATTCGATTCCGCGAAAGAGTCTTCGCCAGGGAGCCGGAAGTCGCGGGACCATCTCAGCAGGCCCCGACCGCACCTGCTCCTGCAGTACCGAGCCAGCTCCCGGCCTTGCAGACGTCTCCCCATTGAACATCATTGAACAGGAATCATGCTGAAAAGCGATATTGTCATCGGACTTGACATTGGCACCACCAAGGTATGCGTAGTTGTGGCGGAAAAGGATGATCTCGGAAAGCTCAATGTCCTGGGCAAGGGCCGATCGAATTCCGAAGGGCTCCAGCGTGCGACCGTCGTGAACATCAACAAGACCGTCGATGCCATCAGGAAAGCCGTGGCAGACGCCGAACGTGAGTCGTCGATAAAGATCAGGGGCGTCAACGTCGGTATTTCCGGTGCGCATGTCCACTGCATCTACAGCAATTCCGAAATCAGCGTCAACCAGTCGGGCATCGTCAACGACTCCGACGTCAAGCGCTTCCTCGAGAAGGCCAAGACCAACATCCGCTACCTCGACATCGACCACGAGATCATCCATGTCATTCCGCAGGAGTTCATCGTCGACGACCAGGAGGGGGTGCTCGATCCGATCGGCATGGCAGGCACGACCATGAGAGGCAGCGCCTACATCGTCGTCGGTCTCCGCACCAAGATCCGCAATATCAAGCAGTGCATCGAAAAGGCGGGACTCGAAGTCAGCACGATGACGTTCGAGCCGGTGGCGTCAGGGCTTGCCGTCATGAAGGAGAGTGAAAAGAAGAGCGGCGTCGTCGTGATCGACATCGGCGGCGGCACCACCGAGGTGGCCATCTACATCGACGGGGCGATACGCTATTCCGAAGTGATCAAGGTCGCGGCCAACGATGTGACGCATGACGTCGCCTACGGGGTCAAGGCGTTGAACGATGTTGCCGAGGAGGTCAAGATCCGTTACGGCTGTGCCTATTCGAAGCTGCTCGGCCAGGAGGAGGAGATCATGATCGACGGAATCGAGGGCCGTCCCCGGAAGTCGTTCCCGAAAAGCTCACTGACCGTGATCATCGAAGCTCGCATGATGGAGATTTTCGAGCTGGCGAGAGACATCATCAAGCGATCCGGGTACTACGAATATCTGAACGCCGGTGCGATCATCACCGGGGGCGGATCGCTGCTTCCGGGCACGGAAGAGCTGGCGAGGGACATCCTGGGCCTCGATGTCCGTATCGGATATCCGGAAGGGGTTTCCGGGGGGATCAAGGATGCGGTCAACAACCCCATGTATGCGACCGTCATGGGCCTGGTTGCCCACTCCCTCCAGAACAACCTCTACCAGGACCATGGCGTTGTCCCGCAGCAGCCCGTCCAGGAAGCCCCGAAGGAGTTCGAGCCCGTCGTCGAGCACCAGCCGGTGGAGCAGGATGCCGAATCGGCCCAGGGGGGGAAAAAGCTGGTCGACCGCCTGAAGAAGTTCTGGGACCAATTATAGAGACAACGACAACAGACACGATAAACTGGAACCGATATCATGGCATTTGAACTTGACCCTGGACTGTTCGACAGCGAGCAGGGTGGCGGCGTCTGCATCAAGATCGTTGGGGTCGGGGGTTGCGGCGGCAATGCCGTCAACAACATGATCGACAGGAAGATCAGCGGCACTGAATTCGTCGTGTTCAACACCGACCGCCAGGCGCTCCTGAATTCGAAAGCGCCCATCAGGGTCCAGATCGGCAAGAAGGCGACCAACGGACTCGGCGCCGGCGCCGATCCGGCCAAGGGCCGTCAGGCCGCCGAGGATGACCGTGAGATCATCGCTACCCAGCTCCGGGGCGCCGACCTCGTCGTCATCGCAGCCGGGATGGGAAAAGGCACCGGCACCGGAGCGGCACCGGTCGTCGCGTCGATCGCCCGAAACATGGGCATTCTCACCATCGGGGTGATCACCAGGCCTTTCAGCTTCGAGGGACAGATCAAGGCGCGCATCGCCGACGGCGGCATCTCCGAACTCAGAAAGTACATCGATACGCTCATCCTTGTCGAAAACGAAAAGATCCTCAGCATTGCAGAGGAGGGGGTCAGCGCCACCGAAGCCTACAACATGGCAAACGACGTCCTCTATCGGGCCGTCAAGGGGATCGCCGACATCATTACCCGCCATGGCCACGTCAATGTCGATTTCGCCGACGTCAGGAGCATCATGCAGGGTGCGGGGGACGCCGTCATGGGCTCGGCGGCCGCAGCCGGAGAGCGCCGCGCGCTCAAGGCTGCTTCCGACGCCATCAGCAGCCCGCTCATGGACGGCATTTCGATCCGCGGCGCAAAGGGCGTTCTGGTCAACATTACCGGTGATGTCACCATGCGTGACATGTCTGATGCCATGAATTTCATCGAGGAGCAGGTCGGCAGCGAGGCCAAGATCATCAACGGCTATGTCGACGAGCCCCAGGTGTCCGGCGAGATCCGTGTAACGGTGATCGTCACAGGCTTCAAGAGGAAAGAGCCCGGGGAGGAGCCGCGCAGCACGGTTCAGACCGGCGTGAAGGAGACCAGGGCTCCCAGGCAGGCGCCCGGTCCGGGTGTTGTCAGGCCCACACAGCCGTCATCCTATGCCGAGGCTGCAGTCGAGGACCTCAGGATTCCTGCCTACATCAGGAAAAGCCTCTCCATCCACGAGCCTACGGAAGGCTCCCGGCAGGAGGGCGCTGGCGCGCGAAGCGCGGTCATGCCTGGCGATGAAGAACTGATCCAGAAAGGTCAGCCGGATACCCCGGCCTATCTCCGCAGAAAGAACAACTTGCCGTTACCGTAGACAGGCCTGCACGACGGAGCGCCATTCGTAAAGGCGACTGGCGCTCCGCTGCTACAACCTTCGTCTTTCCACCCTGTTCCTTGAATTCAATTACCTGCAACCGGGGCCTTATCCCGGAAAGCTCAACGAGCGTGCGTTGTCAGCGGGGCACTGCTCCTGCGTCAACCGAGCCATAAAACAAGAGGAATTCTGCATGCATTATCGGATGATATCGGCTGAGGAAGCCGTCATGGCCATCAAATCCGGAGACCGGGTGTTTCTCCAGACGGCCGCAGCAACCCCGGCGAGGCTGGTCGACGCCATGGTCGGCAGGGCTCATGCCCTCAGGAACGTCGAGATCGTGAGCCTGCACACCGAGGGCGCCGCCCCCTATGTCAGGCCTGAGTACCAGGAGAGCTTCAGGCACAATGCATTCTTCGTCGGAAAGAACGTGCGATCGGCAGTTCAGTGCGGCGATGCGGATGCCATCCCGATTTTTCTCAGCGACGTTCCGTCGCTGTTCTATAACGGCATCATGCCTCTCGACGTCGCCCTGATACACGTTTCGCCTCCTGACCGGCACGGCTACTGTTCGCTCGGTGTCTCGGTCGACGTGACCAGGGCCGCCGTCCATACGGCCAGGCACGTGATCGCCCAGGTCAACCCCAACATGCCGAGGACCCATGGCGAAGGCCTGCTCCACGTCAGCAAGATCAATTCGCTGGTCGAAACTGATGATCCCCTGCCGGAGGTTCCCCGGCACGAGCTGAGCGAGGCAGAGCGGCAGATCGGAAGCCATATCGCCTCGATCGTCGAGGATGGCGCAACCCTGCAGATGGGGATCGGCGCCATTCCGGACGCTACGCTTGTCGCGCTCAGCGGGCACAAGGACCTCGGTATACATTCGGAGATGTTCTCCGACGGGGTAGTGGATCTGGTTGAAAGCGGGGTCATTACCGGCCGCTACAAGAAAACCCATAACGAGATCATCGTGGCCAGCTTCCTGATGGGTACCAGGAAGCTCTACGACTTCGTCAACGACAACCCTGGCGTCGAAATGTTCGGCTCTGACTATATCAACGACACCCGCGAGATCAGGAAGAACCCGAAGGTCACGGCGATCAACAGCGCCATCGAGATCGACATGACCGGGCAGGTCTGTGCCGACTCGATCGGGGTCAAGCATTTCTCCGGTGTCGGGGGGCAGATGGATTTCATCCGCGGAGCGGCCCTTTCGCCTGGCGGGAAGCCGATCATCGCGTTGCCGTCGATCACGGCCAAAGGGGAGTCGAGGATCGTGCCGCAGCTCAGGCCGGGCGCAGGGGTGGTCACCACCAGGGCTCATGTGCAGTACGTCGTGACCGAGTACGGTATCGTCAACCTTTACGGAAAGAATCTCCGGCAGCGCATCGAGGCCATGGCCAGCATCGCCCATCCCGATTTCCGTGAGGAGATCAGCCGGAAGGGACATGATCTTTATGGACGGAAGAGTGTCTGTGCTGATTGAGACCCGGCCCGAAACTGGGGAAAACCGGGATTGCGAGAAGGGGAATAACTCTTTAACTTGGAGAAGGTCCCTCACTCGCATCCCGTTCACCACGTACGGGAGTAGGGGAAATGACAACCGCATTCCACATCGTCTTGCTCCGGTGAAGGGGATGCTGAATAAAGGAGGCTCGCCATGTTGTCCAGCCTGTCAAAACTGACGCCTCAGCAACTCGATGAGATACGCTCTCTCGAGCAGAAGCTCGGAAAAACCCTGCTCTCTTTCTCCAGCTACGATGTCGTTTCGGATGATCTTTCCGGGGATGAACTCGCCCTGCTCAAGGGACTCGAAGAAAAGCCCGGCACGATGATCGTGGCTGTACGCGGGCTCAGGCAGAAGGCCTGACGCCGACCATGCTGAGCATCCGCCCGGTCTGCCCATGGTCGCGCCGGTACGAAAAGAACAGATCACGGTCTCTCGACGAGCACCACGAGGAACATTCGATCTGATTCGCCGGTATTCCGGCAGCCAGGAGCTGGTCGCGGTTCGCCGCTGACAGGTCCAGCAGGTATCTGCCTTCACCGCATGGAGAAGGCCTGAGGTACCGTTCATCGAACCGGCCGGCCACCTCTGCTCCGATCTCGTAGCAATCTGACGAGATACCCGTGCCGACCCATGCAACGCAAGCCTCCGGGCGGGTACCGAAAGCGGCCCCCATGGCTTCGACGGTTTTTTTTGCGATATGACCTGCGGTTCCCTGCCATCCGGCATGCACGGCCCCTGACGCGCGATGTTCCCGGTCATGGAGCAGCACGGGATAGCAGTCAGCCGTCACGATACCGGGATATATTCCTGGTGTGTCGGTGATGAGGGCATCATAGCCGCTGACATGGCCGGGATGGTCGATCCTGAGGATGGAGGTGCCGTGGACCTGGTCGGTGAGAACGACGCTTCCTGATCGCAGGCTCATCTGGCCGCAGAGGTGTTCGAGGTTTTTCCGGACATGGAGCTGGTCGTCCTGCGTGCGCAACCCCAGGTTCAGCGAGTCGTAGGGCCGGGCGCTGAACCCGCCGCGACGGGTTGTCTGAAATGCGACGACTCCGGGCATACCGCTGAAAATGGCGGGGTGTATCAGGATCAGTTCTTCCTGCGCCGGTTTCACGGAGGCTTATTTGGGCAGTTTGATGACCAGGATTTGCGAGGCTGCCCAGAACTCTTCAGGACTCTTGATCACGATGACCGAAGAGTCGTTTCCGCGACGGGTTGAGTCTGAGTTCTTGCCGTTATCCCTGGCGATCGAATAGGAGTTGCGGTTGTGCAGGGTCATGAGGGAAAACTTGCCGGCCTTTGCGGGTACGACGATCCGGTATGATTTCAGCCGGTTGACCCGCGAGAACCTTTTGAGCGGTATATGTCCGCTCATACGCCAGGAAGAACCGAAAATACCCAGGAATCCGCCATCCTTCTCGATGATCTTCCATTTTGCCAGGCTGTCCTGGGGAGCGGCGAGCACGTAACCTGTCCGCAGGCTGTCGTGGAGGCTTGCCGCCAGTCTGCTGGAGCGGGCAAGCGATGTTTTCAGGCTGTCGATCTCCTGCTGTTTCGTCTCGATGGTCCTTGACATCCCGGTGATCTCCGCTTCGAGCTCCGTAATTTTGCGGCGGTGGCTGCCCAGCAACCGTTCAAGATTGAGAAGCCGGTCCCTGCTGTCGTTCATTACCGAGTCGATCAGCAGGATGTTCCCTGTGATCCGGTTCTGGATGCGCCTGTTATCGGCGATACTGTGCATGGACTCTTTTTCCTGGGTAGAAACCGAGACGATGCCCTGTTTCTGGTTGACCAGCTCAAGGCTCTTGTTGATGGCCTTCAACGTGCTGTCGGCCTGCTCGCTACCTCTGTTGTCCCCACCTGACGGCCCGAAGCTGCAGGATGAGAGGATGAGGATGAGTGCAAGTATGAACGGTTTACGCATTGAATATTTCACTATTGAAGCCGGTAGACCGGTAGCTGCAAGAGGGGTATGCCTAAAAATAGGGTATTTTCAAAAACAGATGCAAGCTGTATTGCTGCAAGTATAACATTTTAACTCCTTATGTGTTATCTTTTTGATCATTCAACGAAACGATAAACCGTATCCGGCCATGAAGATTCTTGTTATCGGAGGAGCAGGCTACATCGGGAGTCACGTCTCGAGAGAGTTTCTCGACCGGGGCTATCACGTTACGGTGTTCGACAACCTCTCTACCGGACGCAGGGAGAATCTTTTCGACGACGCCGACTTCGTGCAGGGGGATATCCTCCATGACGGCGAGCTGGCAGAGGTCATGAAACAGGGATTTGACGGGTGCGTCCATCTTGCTGCCCTCAAGGCGGCCGGGGTGTCGATGCAGTGCCCTGAAGCCTATTCCCTCACCAATATCTGCGGTACGGTCGAGGTGCTCAACCAGGCGGTGAAATACGGGATCGGATGCCTCCTGTTCTCCTCGACGGCGGCCATTTTCGGCTCCCCCCAGTATCTGCCCATCGATGAAGATCACCCCAGAGAGCCGGAGAACTACTACGGGTTCACCAAGCTTGAGGTCGAACGAATCCTCGAATGGTACGACCGCCTCAAGGGCCTCCGGTTCGCATCGGTCAGGTATTTCAACGCGGCCGGGTTCGATGTCCGGGGCAGGATCCGGGGATTGGAACGCAATCCGGAGAACCTTCTGCCGATCGTCATGGAGGCGGCTCTCGGCGTCAGGGCCGGGCTCTCCGTTTTTGGAGACGATTACCCCACAAGGGACGGTACCTGCATCAGGGATTACGTGCATGTCTCCGATCTTGCCGAAGCCCATGTGGCAGCGTTCGAATATGTCATGAAGCAGGGGAAAAGCCTTTCGGTGAACCTGGGCAGCGAAAACGGGGTTTCCGTTCTCGAAATGCTCGATCATGCGCGCAAGGTGACCGGCCGGCCGATTCCAGCCACGATCGCCCCCCGGCGTGCCGGGGATCCTCCTTGTCTGTTCGCATCGTCGGCGAAGGCCAGGGAGCTGCTCGGCTGGGTGCCGAAGTACAGCAGCCCCGAAACGCTCATCGAATCGACGTGGAACGTCTATCGGAGCGTGTTCGAGGAGCATGGGAAGCTGTGATAACGGCGCTGTTCGACTGTCGGCTGTGGATTCAACGCAGCGTGAAAGGAGGATCACCATGTTAGACAATGACGGGAAAAAGGATAAATTCACGGACCAGTTCGGCAGGTCGGCACGGGCGATGTCCGATTATCTTGGCATCGGGGTACAGATTGCGACCAGTTTCGCCTTTTTCGTGTTTCTCGGCTACTGGGGCGACACGCAGTTGAACACCTCTCCGTTGCTGCTGCTTGCCGGTGTGCTCGTGGGCATGGTCGGCATGGCTCTGGTGCTCATGAAAACCGTACAGAAGGCGAACCGCAACAGCCGAGGCCATTCCTGAGGTATCTGAAATCACGAAAAGAAGATCGAGATATGAAGCCCTTGTTTGATTTTCTGATAAAGTTATTTATCTTGACCGTCATTTTATGGGGGGTTATCTACTGGGGATATACGAAATATCCTCTCGACCTGCCGACGGTGTTTACGGCCTGGGTCATGGTCGCCCTCAACGCCCTTATCGGGTATCTGCTCTTTGAGTACGCATTTGACAGGGAATCGCGGATTTTCACCCTGATCGTTTTCGGTGGCCTGACACTGAGGCTTCTGGTCATCATGGCACTCGTGCTGGTGATCAACCTGCTTCACATGGTCAAGCCGATCGACTTCGTGGTTTCGTTCATTTCCTTTTACTGCATTTATCTGGTGGTCGAGATACTCGGCTACCAAAAAAAGAATCAACTGAAAAAAAACGCTGCTAGAAACGGGTAACCTGTTATGCGAGTAAAAGCGATTTCGAGAATTCTGGCACTGGTCGTGCCTGTTCTTCTGAGCCTGAACAGCCATGCGTTTGCTGTTTCCGGCAAGGAGGAGGCCCCGGTCCGGGAGAGTGTGACTGCAGCGGCTCCAGCCGCCCCGGCAACCGTCGCGACCTCGGCAGCCGCCCCGGCAGCCGAAGGCGAGGAGAAGCCGGGCGACGTTATCATGCACCATATTCTCGACAACAGTACGTTCGCGTTCGAACCGTTCGGCGAGATTCATCTTCCGCACCTCTCCGTTGGCGGCTATGACATCTCGATCACCAAGCACGTCGTCATGATCTGGCTGGCTTCGGCAATCCTGCTCGTCGTGGCAAGCGCCGCCGGTGCAAGCGTCAAGAAACTTTCCGCCAGGCAGGCTCCCAAAGGCATCGCCAACGTCATCGAGGCGCTGGTCGACTTCATCAGGGTCGATGTGGCCAAGTCGAACATCGGGCAGGGTTACGAGAAATTCCTCCCGTTCCTGCTTTCGGTATTCTTCTTCATCCTTGTATGCAACCTTCTCGGCCTGATCCCGTATGGCGCCACAGCCACGGGCAACGTCAACGTTACGCTCACGCTGTCAATCTTCACTTTCTTCATTACCCAGGTTGCCGCGTTCAAGGCGCATGGTGTCAAGGGGTATCTTCAGCATCTTACCGCCGGGACGCACTGGTCCCTCTGGATCATCATGGTCCCTATCGAGATCATCGGCCAGTTCACCAAGCCGTTTGCACTCACCGTCCGACTTTTCGCAAACATGACGGCGGGTCATATCATTATTCTCAGCCTTATTTTCATCAGCTTCATTCTCAAGAGCTATATCGTGGCAATGGCCGTATCGGTTCCGTTCGCCATCTTCATCTATCTGCTTGAACTCTTCGTCGCGTTCCTGCAGGCGTTCGTCTTCACGATGCTGTCAGCCCTGTTTATCGGACTGGCGACTGCCCACGAGGGGGGGCACGATGAACATGCGCTCGAGGGAGCCCATCACTGAGGGGTGTGCCGGAGGGCTGAAGTTTTGAAAAGAAATGGTATCTTCAGGTTTGCAATCGATTTTTCAGAACCGCTACAAGAGGTAGCATTCGCTTTATACAATCACTAAACGGAGGCAATTTAAAGATGGAAGGTTTGGGTTATTTAGGTGCTGGCATCGGCGCCGGTCTGGCAGTTATCGGTGCAGGTCTTGGTATCGGAAACATCGCTGCTTCTGCAGCAGAAGGCACTGCCCGTCAGCCTGAAGCTACGTCGGACATCCGTACCACGATGATCATTGCAGCTGCTCTTATCGAGGGTGTTGCTCTGTTCGGTGAGGTTATCTGCGTTCTTCTCGCCCTGAAGTAATGCTTCTTGCCATAGCTTAATCCGTCTGCAGGATCTTCAGGGAGCTGCAGACGGTATTTTAACAAACTGTTTAAAGGACTGCGTTCATGCTTACGTCAGGGATCATTCTGCTCGAGGGCGGGCTTCTCAATCCGAATCCGGGCCTCATATTCTGGACGGCGATTACCTTCGCGATCGTTCTTCTCATCCTGAAGAAGACGGCATGGGGACCGATCGTTTCGATGCTCGAAGAGAGGGAGAAGGGCATCCAGTCCGCGATCGATCGTGCCCACTCCGCAAAGGACGAGGCCGAGTCGATCCTGAAGAAAAACAGGGAACTGCTTTCCAGGGCCGATGCTGAGGCAGACCGCCTCATCAGGGAAGGCAAGGAGTATGCTGACAAGGTTCGCTCGGAACTTACCGAAAAAGCCCAGATTGAATCACAGAAGATGATTGCTGCGGCAAAAGACGAAATTGAACAGGAAAAGCGCCGTGCACTCGAAGTGCTCAGGAATGAGGTCGCCGATCTGGCGGTCAGGGGCGCAGAGAAAATAATCAGGGCTACGCTCGATGCTGAAAAGCAGAAAGTTGTGGTCGATGATATGATCAAGGAATTAGCCGCATCGCGTAACTGAATAAACTCCGGTACTATGTCTAGTGCAATCGCAAGCCGTCGATATGCCTCAGCCCTGCTCGAGGTTGCCGTTGACGCCAATTTTCTGGAGTCGGTTACCGAAGATCTGCAGTTGATCCGCGAGGTTCTTGCATCGAGCCGTGATCTCCAGCTGGCGCTCAAGAGCCCGCTGGTCAAGGGCGACGTGAAATCGCGTATCCTCGAGGGTATCTTTGCCGGCAAGGTCTGCGACAAGACGATAATCTTTCTCAAGCTGCTTGCGCACAAGAAGCGTGCCCAGCTGCTTGACGAAGTGGTCACCGAGTTCAACACGTTGCTGGACGAGAGGAACGGTGTCCTTAATGCTGATGTGAAGAGCGCCGTCAAGCTGAACGACGATCAGGCGAGGGAGCTGGTCAACGGGCTTTCGGTCAGGACCGGCAAGAAGATCCGGGCAAGGATGTCTCTTGACGAATCGCTGATCGGCGGGTTTACCGTCAAGATCGGAGATACGATCCTCGACGGCAGCGTCAGCCATCAGTTGCAGTTGCTCAGGAAATCGCTTTCATCTGAAACTGCCTGATCAACAGGGACCGCGAATATGAAAAAGAGCCTGCCATGTGCAGGCTTTTTTTGTGTCAGGGGAATGGTTATCTTTGTCGCCTGTATGAAAATTAGTATCATACAGCAGCACTGTTTCTCGGGGCTTTAGCTCAGTTGGTAGAGCGTCTCGTTCGCAATGAGAAGGTCAGGGGTTCGACTCCCCTAAGCTCCACAAAGGCCGATTTTGTCTCGAAAAGGTTTTGGCGACGGGCGGTCGTCGGACTGCGAAGCAGGAGGCGTCACGCAGGCCGGTAGCATGGTTACTGCCAATTCCTGACTGAGGACGATATCCGGTGCCGAAGCTTTCGGGCGGTAGGCAATGATCGCTCAGCCGCAGCCGACAAGCACTCATTAACACTGGTTCAAGGAAGTTCTCATGTCTCAAACGATTTCCGGGATGTCATTCCGCAGGTTCCTGCCCCTCGCACTCTGCCTGACCATGCTGCTCTCTGCATGCTCTTCGTCGAAACAGGCGGCCGTGACCGGGACGAAAGAAGAGCAATATCGTCTCGCGATGGTAGATCTTGACAGGAAGCATTACGACAATGCCATCATGAAGCTCGAAGGGCTGATGTTTTCGACCAGGGCGACCCCCATCGAGGACAAGGTGCTCCATTCGCTTGCCGACGCCTATTTCCAGACGAAACAGTACCTGCTCGCGTCAGAGATCTATCGTCGATTGCTGCAGCAGACCCCTGATTCTCCGTTTGCCAAGGATGCCCAGTTCCAGCTTGCGAGATCGTACGAAAAACTTTCGCCCAATTTCGAACTCGACCAGGAGTACACGGTCAAGGCAATCAACGAGTTCAGGATTTATCTCGACCAGTATCCTCCAGAGAATACAACACAAGTCGCCAGCGATGTCGAGACCTACAGGGAACTCCTGAAGCTGAGGCCGGACAACGCGCAGTACAAGGCCAGATATGAGCAAGCCATGGCTGAGCTGTCGAAACAGTCTCCGGTCAAATACTGCAACGCCGCGATCCCCATTATGCGCGAGAAGCTCGCCCACAACAGGTATTCCATCGCATCCCACTACGCCCGCCTGAAGAAATACCGCCCGGCGTCGATGTATTACGAGCAGGTCATCTCCGGATACACCGACACCATCTGGAACGAACCTGCGTGGATCGGCAAGATCGAGATGGCCGTGAAGCGGAGCAAGTGGTTCGAGGCTAGGCAGGCAATCGAGCAGTACCAGCTCCATTTTCCGGAGAAAAAGGAGAAGGTCGAGGGGACCTACAGAAAGGTGCTCAAGAAGTTTTCCACCCCCTGACCGGAGTTTGACCCTTGCGTCTCGGTGTCTTCGGCGGGTCGTTCGATCCGCCCCATAACGGCCACCTTGCCCTCTGCCTGCTTGCGCGGGAGCAACTCGGGCTTGACCGCCTGCTTATCTCGATATCGAAAAACCCCTTCAAATCCTCTGCGGACGCCTCCGACAGCCACCGTAAAGAGATGGCCGGGCTGCTTGCCTGCGAGATCAACAGCACTGGTGATTTTGCGACGGTGAGCGACTGGGAGCTTCAGCGTCCCGGGCCATCCTACACCATCGATCTTCTCCGCCATCTCCGGCAGGAATCCGGGAATCCCGAACTGGTGCTGCTTGTCGGCGAGGACAGCTATCGGGAAATGCCGGGATGGAACTCTTCGGACGCAATACCCGGGCTCTGCAGTATCGCGGTGTTCTCTCGTCACGCCGCTTTTTCAGGTAAAGATCCGCTGGCAGGTATCCTGCCTCCGGCCCGGTTCTTGGATTTCGACATGCCGGTTTCGGCAACCGAAGTTCGGGAGCTGATGAAAAACGGTCAGTCGGCCGCACGCCTGCTTCCCCCCTCAATTGCCGCCTACATCGACGCCAACGGCCTTTACCGCTGAGCAAACGGCAGACTCCTACATGGATTCCGGCGCCGAGATGCCGAGGAGCACAAACCCGTTCCTGAGCACCTGACGGACGCAGAGGGAGAGTTCCAGCCTCGCAGTACGGACTCCATGGTCAGCCTTGAGGATCGGGCACTCCTGGTAGAACTTGTGGTACAGCTCGGCGATGCCGTGCAGGTATTCGACCATCTTCTGCGGTTCGAGGAAGCGCAGGCATGACTGGATCACCTCCGGATAGTCGAGCAGGGCCGAACCGAGCTCGATTTCTACGGGTTGAGTCAGGAGTTCAAGGTGTTCCCCGGTTGCGCCGTCGCCGTTGAAACCGATCTCTTTGGACGCCATCCTCAGGAGGCTGCAGATCCGGGCGTGAGCATACTGGAGATAGAATACCGGGTTGTCCTTCGACTGGCGCTTGGCGAGGTCGATGTCGAAATTGAGGTGCGAATCCTTGCTGCGCATGATAAAGAAGAGGCGGGTCGCATCAGCCCCGACTTCGTCGATCAGGTCGTCCAGCAGGTCGGCATTACCCTTGCGGGTCGACATCTTGATGGTCTGGCCGCCGACCGTGGTCGTCACGAACTGGTTGATTGCCACCCGTATGCGGCTGGTGTCGTAACCCAGGATTTTCAGCGCCTCGTTGACGTCCGGATACTCGTCGATGTGGTCAGCGCCGAAGATGTTGACGATCAGCGAGTAGTTTCGCTTGAACTTCGTCACATGATAGGCGATGTCGGGCAGTCGGTAGCTGGGGTCACCGGTCGATTTGATGAGCACCTTGTCCTTTTCCTGTCCGAGCTTCGTGGTCATGAACCAGGTTGCGTCGTCGTGCCTCGAAATGAACCCTTTGCCGTCAAGGGCGTCGATGACGGCCTGATTGGGGGAAATACCCCCTTCGCCGGGTTTGTAGAGCGTGTGTTCGTTGAAAAACGAGTCGTGGGTGATCGACAGCCGTGCCAGCGTTTTCCTGATCGATGCGAAAATGATGCCTTCGGCAGTCTCCTTGAAGATGGACAGGTTGCCGGTTCCGGCAAGCGAATCGCCGTGCTCGCGGAACAGCTCTCCGGCGATGTCCCTGATGTAGTCTCCCTGGTAGTGGCTTTCCGGGTATTCGACCGTAAGGCCGCACTGCTCCAGATAGCGGAACCGTACCGATTCCGCCAGGATCTGCATCTGGCGTCCTGCATCGTTGAAATAGTACTCCCGTGTGACCTCGTAGCCCTGCGTCGAGAGGATGTTGGCGAGGCAGTCGCCGAGGACGCCGCCGCGTCCGCGACCGACCGTCAGCGGGCCGGTGGGGTTGGCGCTTACATACTCCACGATCGCCTTCTGGCCCAGTCCGGCATTGCGGCTGCCGAACGCGTCGCCTGCCTGCAGGACTTCGCGCACGGAACGCATGATGAATACCGGGTCGAGATGGAAGTTGACGAAGCCCGGTCCGGCCACATCGGTTTTGACCACGGTGCCTTCAGGGAACGAGAGGTGCCCGATCAGTTCGGAGGCAAGTTCCCGCGGATTCCTGCTCATCTCCCTGGCAAGCAGGAAGGCGATGTTCGTGGAAAAATCACCGAATTTCTTGTCGGAGGGCTTTTCGATCTGGATCTCCCTGTCGGTCTCTATGCCGGCGGAACGCAGCGCACCATTGATGAAAGGAATGAAGAAATCGCGCATCTCTGGTTACCTGGATGAGATTGTTTTGCGGCTGCAGGAGATTTCGTGCAGCGCTTCAGGCCGGAGCCTGGAAAAATCGTCGATGGTCATAATGACGTTATCGAAACCTGCAAAGGCTTCGGGGGCGTTTGTTGTGGTGACGGCAACACACTGCATCCCGGCTGCGGAGGCGGCTTCGACCCCCGGCAATGCATCCTCGAAGACGATGCATGAGGACGGGTTCACGCCGAGCAGTTCCGCCGCCTTGAGAAAGGTTTCGGGGTGCGGTTTGCCATGGCTCACCTGGTGCGCGCCGACGACGGCCTGGAACCGGGACTGGATGTCGAGCAGGCCGAGTACATACGTGATGTTTTTCGGCCCGGCTCCGGTGCCGACGCCAAGGAGGATACCGGCATCGGCGGCAGCGTCGAGAAAAGCTCCGAGTCCGGCCATGGGCATGATGGCTTCGCGGTTCATCACCCGGTAGAGAATATCCTTGAGTTCGGTCAGGCGGTTGGCATCGTCTGCAGAGATTGCAGGATCGAGAAAATAGCGGAGCACGTCGAGTCCCTTCATGCCTGCGGTTTCGACCAGGTAACGTTCCGGATCGAGACCTGTCAGGCCGTAGTCCGCGAACAGGTCGACCCATGACTGCGCATGCATCCTCATGTTGTCCACGAGCACTCCGTCCATGTCGAAGATGAAGGCCCTGGGGCTGCCGTTGGCGGCCCTGTTGCGTTCAAGGCTCATTCGCGAACCTCCCCGAGATGCATGGCCTCGCGGACTTCGGTCATGGTCTGACGTGCGATCACGCGGGCCCTGGCTTCGCCTTCGTGCAGGATCTGGCGGACCATCTCCGGCCTGGCTTCGTAGTGGCGGCGTTTGTCGAGCATGGGGGCCAGCTCCTCCGAGATCGCAGCGGAGCACATTTTCTTGCAGTCGACGCAGCCGAGGGCGCCGGAGCGGCATCCGGCCTCGACGGAGGCAAGCGCGTCGGCCGAAGAGAACTTCTGGTGGTAGCTGAACACCGTGCACACTTCGGGTCGGCCGGGATCGTTTCTTCTGACCTTCTGCGTGTCGGTCACTGCATTGCGCATCTTGCCGGCGATCTCGTCAGGAGTATCGCTCAGCAGGATCGTATTGCCCAGTGACTTTGACATTTTAGCCTTGCCGTCCAGGCCGACCAGCCTCGAGAATTTCGTGATTTTCGGAGCCGGCTCCGGGAAGACCTCGCCCAGCGCGGGGTGAGGGAAGTGCGCATTGAACTTCCTCGAGATCTCACGCGTGATCTCGACATGCGGGAGCTGGTCCTCTCCGACCGGCACGACGTTGCCCTTGTAGAGGAGGATGTCGGCCGCCTGCAGCACGGGATAGCCGAGATGCCCGTAGGACATCGACTCCATGTTCAGGTCTCGTACCTGCTCCTTAAGCGTCGGATTCCGTTCGAGGCGTGCAGTGGTGATCAGGTTTGCGAAGATCAGGAAAAGCTCGGCGTGTTCCTTGACCTGCGACTGACGGAAAACCGGGCTCTTTTCGGGATCGACTCCGGCTGCGAGCCAGTCGGTCAGCATGTCGATCGTATGGGCATAGATGCTGCCCGTGTCGAGCGACGTGGTGAGGTTGTGGTAGTCCGCGATCAGGAAGCATGTTTCGTAGGCGCGAGTTCCATCAGGCTGGAGCAGGTTCTGCTGTTCGATCCAGTTTTCGAGAGCACCGGTATAGTGGCCGAGGTGCAGCTGGCCGGTCGGCCGCATCCCGCTGAGAATCCGTTGTGTCGACATATCGCCGTTTTTCGTGGCCCGGCCTGAAAACACCCGGGGTGTTGACGGCCGGCAGGTTGCTTGCGCCATAAAAAAAGAACCGTCGCGACGGCTGGAGATGCAAGGCGGACGGCAGTCCTGCCAATGCAGCAATCGGGTTGCGGAGCGGTTTTTTTGAGAGGCGCTTTTACTTGCTTACGAAGTTATAACAGTTGCCACAAAGATAAAAGCGCGGTTTTGTTTTTTATACCGGGAGCACTATATTAGACGACTTGTTTTTAATTGCACAGCCAATGAAAACAAAGGAAAAAACCCGTTTAGGAGAGCAAGTCCTATACAACATTCTCTTGCCCAACCATGTCAGGTCCGGAAGGAAGCAGCATCCGGCAATGTGAGTGTGTGATATAGTCCGCTTGCTCTCCTTTTTTTATTATATCCGCGCAAAGCATATCCGCAAAGAAAACGCCACTGGAGTCACCAATGCAGAAAGAGACGAAGAAAAGGGAGTTTCTGAAGGAGCCGATCAGGCATATCGAGATCAAAAAACATAATGTCGTTCCGATGGTCGAGCAGATGGCCGACATGGCATTCCAGGCCAGGAACCTGGCCCGAGCAGCATCCATCGTCGACCTGATGCAGCAGGACAAGGAGTGCGCCGTCATCCTGACCCTCGCCGGTTCGCTCATCAGCGCCGGGCTCAAGCAGGTCATCATCGACATGATCGACAATCATATGGTCGACGCCATCGTTTCGACAGGCGCCAACATCGTCGACCAGGACTTCTTCGAAGCGCTCGGCTTCAAGCACTACAAGGGCAGCCAGTTCGCAGACGATGCCGAACTCAGGGAACTCAGCATCGACCGTATCTACGACACCTATATCGACGAGGACGACCTTCGCATCTGTGACGACACCACTGCCATCATCGCCAACTCGATGCAGCCAGGCGCGTACTCCTCCCGGGAGTTCATCGTCGAGATGGGCCGTTACATCGAAGCGAAGGGCCTCGATAAAAACTCGATCGTCTACAAGGCATACGAGAAGGGCGTGCCGATCTTCTGCCCGGCATTTTCCGACTGCTCGGCCGGTTTCGGCCTGGTGCACCACCAGTGGCACAACCCTGACCGCCACGTCTCCATCGACTCGGTCAAGGACTTCCGCGAACTGACGAAGATCAAGATCGAAAACGACCGGACCGGCATCCTGATGATCGGCGGAGGCGTGCCGAAGAACTTCACCCAGGACATCGTGGTCGCAGCCGAGGTGCTCGGTTACGAGGATGTCTCGATGCACACCTATGCCGTACAGGTCACGGTAGCCGACGAGCGCGACGGCGCGCTTTCCGGTTCGACCCTCAAGGAGGCCAGCTCCTGGGGCAAGGTCGATACGGTTTATGAGCAGATGGTTTTCGCTGAAGCCACCGTCGCATTCCCGATCATCGCAGGATACGCTTACCACAAGGGCAACTGGGCCGGAAGGAAGGCCAGAAACTTCAACGCCCTGCTCGACGCAAAAACCGTCACCGCCTGAGGAGGCATTATGAAATTCTTTATCGATACGGCAAGTCTCGACGAAATACGTGCTGCCGAAGAGCTCGGTGTGCTAGATGGCGTCACGACCAACCCTTCGCTGATCGCAAAAATCGTCAAGGACCCGGCAAACTTCACCTACAGCGACTTCAAGGAGCATATCGCGAAGATCTGCTCCATCGTCGACGGTCCGGTCAGCGCCGAAGTCACCACGCTCAAATCGGAAGAGATGATCGCCCAGGGCGAAGATCTTGCCGCGATCCACGAAAACGTGGTCGTCAAGTGCCCCCTGACGATCGACGGGCTCAAGGCCATCAGGCATTTTTCCCGGCAGGGCATCAAGACCAACGCCACTCTCGTTTTCACGCTGAACCAGGCGCTGCTCGCCGCCAAGGCAGGCGCGGACTTCGTCAGCCCGTTCGTCGGCAGGCTGGACGACATCAGCACCGACGGCATGGCTCTTGTCGAGCAGATCGTGACCATGTACGACAACTACGGTTACCTGACCGAGGTGATCGTGGCCAGCGTCCGCCATCCGCAGCACGTCATCGAGGCTTCGATGATCGGCGCCGATATCGCAACCATACCCTATTCGGTCATTCGCCAGCTCGTCAACCATCCGCTCACCGACTCTGGCCTGAAGAAGTTCATGGAAGACGCGGCCGTCATGCGGAAATAGCTCGACAGCAGCAGACCGTACCTTTCAGGGAAGCCGTGAACCGGCTTCCCTTTTTTTATGTCCGGCGGGAGGTGTCAGTGAAAGACCGATTCGATCCTGACGCGTGCAGTTCCTTTATTGTAGAATCCAAGCCGTTTGGCCGCTTCGGCACTGAGGTCGATGACCCGATCGTCCACGAAGGGGCCTCGGTCGTTGACCCTGACCACGATCGAGTCGTTGGTCTCGATGTTGGTGACCCTGACAAGCATGGGGAGCGGGAGGTATTTATGGGCAGCGCTCGGCAGGCCGGGATCGAAGACTTCGCCATACGCGGTCGCCTGGCCGTTATGCTGGTCGAGGGTCTCCTGGCCGTACCACGAGGCAATGCCGGTCTCCTCGTAGGAGTAGACCTGGTCGAAGCTCATCGGCACATAGACCTTTCCCCTGATGACGTAAGGTTCGTTCTTGAGTTTTCCGAGGCGGTAAGCCTCTTCAGGGGAGAGACCCTTCGTGCTTCTGGAGGAGACCGGCCCCCTCGAGGTCGAGCAGGCCCCCAGGCCGAGGAGAAGGAGCGCAAAGAGCGCGACAATGAATGTTCTGGTCGTCATTGGGTAGTCATGCATCTGGAGCGCTTCCGGTGCACCGGCGCCGACGAAGGCCGCCGTGCTTTCCGGGGAGGTTCATTTCCGAAAAAATAGCCAATTTAAGAGAATTTTCATGTGCCCCTTGTATATTTGCAGTTCATCCTTTCAATTACCGGAAGAAGGGTTGCGGCAGTTTGGCGACTATCTTATCTGGCAACAACCGCATGTGTCCTGAATGACGATCAAGGGAATCGATGACCGGAGCGGTCGGCGCCTGAAAGGTGTGCTGATTCTTCACGGTTTCACGGCAAACCTCGACAGCGTACGTGAGCTTTTCGAGCCCCTCGGACAGACGGGTCTCGAAGTTTCCGCGCCGCTGCTTCGCGGCCACGGCCAGGCATCTCCCGAACACCTGCGCGGTGTGACCTGGCAGGACTGGCTCGAAGATGCCGAACAGGCAATGAGCGCCCTTGCCGGCAGCGACGGCAGGCTGATCGTTATCGGCCACAGCATGGGTTCACTGCTTGCGTTGCACCTTGCGGCGCGCTATCCCGACCTGATTGATTCGCTGGTACTGGCCACTCCTCCCATCCGGCTTTATTCGCCGCTTGCCCCAGGCCGCCCATGGCACTTTATGGCCAACCTGATCAGCATGCTGGTTCCCCGATGGGACCTCCGCCCCTGTTTCGCTGACCTGCACAATTCAATCATTCCCCAGAACTACAGGTGGGCTCCCACCCGTTCGATCATCTCGCTGTTCGATCTGGTGACGGCGACGCTGCCGGTCATGATCGATGTCCGCGCCCCTGTGCTGGTCATCCACGGAAGGAGGGAAAGCATCGTCATGCCGGAGAGTGCCGAGCTCGTCATGCAGGCCATTTCAACCCCATCCGGGCAAAAATCGGTCCTCTGGTTCGAGAAGACCGACCATCAGATATTCTGCGACTGCGAAAGGCTCCGTTCCGTCGATGCGGTCAGGGAGTTCGTTGTCGGGAGGGTTGCATCCTCAGGTGCTCTTCAGGCTTAGCTTCCGGTATTCCGGCACCAATTTCGACGTGTTTGTATCATCGGTCATCGGATAATCCTGCAATGAAAACAACATCACCGTTTATCGTGCTGTTTACGCTCCTGCTCCTGTTGATGCCCATCGTGATGCAGGCAGGCCAGCCACATCCTGCCACGCCCGCATTCTCCAGGAGCGGGACTTCGAGGCAGGGGGTCTTTCTCGATGAGGTCGCGGTCGGCTCGGGTTATGCCTGGGGGGAACAGGGTACCTTCCGGGCATATCCAGTCTATGTGCGACTCGGCTTCGACATCAATTCCGTTTTCGGGATGAACCCCCGGCAGGGAACCATACAGCTTGCTTTCGAGCCGTTCGCGAATGCCGTCGCAGAGCCGGATAAGGGCGTCGAGGCAGGCCTCGATGTTTTTCTCCGGTATCTGCATCCTCTGTCGCGATCGGTGACGGTGGTGTCTGAAATCGGTTCCGGACCTGCATACCTCGGCATAGATACCCCGGAGCAGGGTCGTTCCGGCATTAATTTCCTGACCCAGATCGGCATCGGGACGCGGATCGACATGTCGGAAATGCTTTCATTGAACCTTGGCTACCGTTTTCGCCATCTCTCCTGCGCCGGACTACGACAGCCGAACGAGGGGATCGATTCAAACCTGCTTACACTGGGCCTTTCGGTACCGATCAGATGACGTCGCACCTGTCTGCGAGGGGGTTGCCGGGTCCGTTCCGGATTGTCGACCTGAGCCATCCGATAACGCCGGTCATGCCGGTATGGCCGGGCACCCCGGCTCCCGAGTTGCATCCCGTCGCAACCGTTGCCGGGGATGGCTATGCCGAGAATACGATCCGCCTGTCGACGCATACCGGAACGCATCTCGATGCGCCCTCCCATATCATCGAAGGGGGCCCTTCTCTGGAGTGTTTCGAGCCCTGCCGCTTTTTCGGCCCGGGAACGCTCGTCGATGCTCTGGAGTCCCCCGACGGCGTCATCCGCCGCGGCACGCTTGAGCGTTTCGTGCCTCAGTTCGAGAAAAGCGATTTCGTGCTGATCCTGACCGGCTGGTCGCGGTTCTGGGGGCAGGAAGGATATGATCGTGGTTATCCCGTGCTCGATGAAGATGCTGCCGGGTTGCTTGCCGGCATGCCGCTCAAGGGTGTAGGGCTCGACTGCCCCTCATTCGATCCGCCAGGGTCTCACGACTATCCGGTGCACCGCAGGCTTCTCCAGGCGGGGATCCTGCTTGTCGAAAACATGACCAATCTCGATCTGCTTCCGGCATCCGGCTTTATGATCTCGGTGCTTCCTCTTCCGCTCGCCGGTGCGGATGCCTCACCTGTCAGGGCGGTTGCCATCCTGTGACCAGGAGTTATTCACCGCTGTTTTTCCGCGCGATTCCTGCTCTCCGGTCTGCTGATGCGGTGAGGATCGGGGTATCAGGCGAGGGGTTTTTCAGGCATTCATAAACAATCGTTATTCGAATTATCTTGGAAGTTTCAGGAAGAGGGGTTAGCTTTGCGTCATGTTTTTCAGCCCTAGCGTGAACTGTTCTTTCCTATCGTAACCAACAGGATTATGGACAGCACTGCGCGTACTCGTTTTTCATCCATAACCAGCAAGGTGATCATGGCCCTGGCCGGATTATTTCTGGTTGTGTTTCTCCTCGTTCATCTCGGCATCAACCTGCTGCTTCTTGCCGACGACGGCGGGCAGTCATTCTCGGCGGCGGCGGCCTTCATGGGCACCAACCCGGTGATCAGGCTCTTCGAGGTTGTGCTTTTCGGCGGATTCCTGCTGCACATGGCCTTCGGGGTTCTGGTTACCATCCGCAACAGGGTTTCACGGCCTGTGCGATACCAGCACAAGAGCCAGAGCGAAACCTCCCCGCTCTCGAAGTACATGATCCATAGCGGCATCATCGTCTTTATTTTCCTCGTCCTCCACTTCATCGATTTCTATTTCGTCAAGATCGGCCTGGTGGCGCCTCCGGCCGGCATCGACCGGCACGACTTCTATCACAGGTCGCTCCTGCTTTTCTCCGACAAGGGGTACGCCTCCATATACATGATCGGGTTCCTCTTCCTCGGATTCCATCTGAACCATGCCGTGCAGGCCGCCTTCCAGACCATCGGCATGAACCACAACAAATATATCGGGACCATCAAGGTCGTGAGCATCCTCTATGCCATCATCGTAGCCGGCGGGTTCATGGTCATACCTGTCAGGTTCATGCTGTTCAGGTAATGCCGTCAACCGCATACCGATTTCAATGAACGTCACCGCAAACATCCACCGTACATGATTAACCTGAAAGCAGGTGCACCCACCGTGCCGCTGGCAGAACAATGGAGTTCATACAAGGCCGGGTGCAAGCTGGTCAATCCGAACAACAAGCGAAAACTCGACATCATCGTGGTCGGGACAGGCCTGGCCGGCGCCTCTGCGGCTGCCACGCTCGGTCAGCTCGGCTACAATGTCAAGGCGTTCTGCTACCAGGATACCCCGCGCCGTGCGCACAGCATTGCGGCACAGGGCGGCATCAACGCCGCCAAGAACTATCAGAACGACGGTGACAATGTGTTCCGGCTGTTCTATGACACGGTCAAGGGCGGCGACTACCGGGCACGTGAATCGAACGTCTACCGGCTTGCATCGATAAGCCCCGAGATCATCGACCTCTGCGTGGCGCAGGGAGTTCCTTTCGCCCGCGAGTACGGCGGCCTGCTGGCCAACCGCTCATTCGGCGGTACGCAGGTGTCGAGGACATTCTACGCTCGCGGCCAGACGGGCCAGCAGTTGCTCATCGGAGCCTACAGCGCACTGAGCCGCCAGATCGCCGAGGGGGCCGTCAAGCTCTACAACCGGAGGGACATCCTCGATGTTGTGCTCGTCGACGGCAAGGCCAGGGGAGTTATCGCACGAAACCTGGTGACCGGCGAGATCGAACGGCATGCTGCCCATGCAGTGGTGCTCGCGACAGGCGGCTACGGCAACGTATTCTACCTGTCGACCAACGCGATGGGGTCAAACGTTACCCCGGCCTGGAGCGCATACAAGAAGGGCGCCCTGTTTGCAAACCCCTGTTTTACGCAGATCCATCCGACCTGCATCCCGGTGCACGGAGAGTTCCAGTCGAAGCTGACCCTCATGAGCGAAAGCCTTCGCAACGACGGACGCATCTGGGTTCCGCTCGACAAGGAGGATGTTGAAAAGCTTCGCCAGAAAAAGATCCAGCCGGAGGATATCCCGGAGTCGAAGCGCGACTACTACCTCGAACGACGTTACCCGGCATTCGGTAACCTGGTGCCGAGGGACGTCGCTTCCCGGGCGGCCAAGGAACGATGTGATGCCGGTTATGGAGTGAGCAGCACCGGACTTGCCGTCTACCTCGATTTCAGCGACGCCATCAACCGCCTTGGTCGCGAAGCCATCGCCGCACGCTACGGCAACCTGTTCCAGATGTACGAGCAGATCGTTGCGGACAATCCCTACAAGACTCCCATGATGATCTATCCCGCGGTCCACTATACCATGGGCGGTCTCTGGGTCGACTACGAGCTGATGACGACCGTGCCGGGTCTTTATGCGATCGGCGAGTGCAACTTCTCCGATCACGGTGCCAACCGCCTCGGTGCTTCTGCGCTGATGCAGGGGCTCGCAGACGGCTATTTCGTGCTTCCCTACACCATTTCCGGATACCTTTCGGGCGAGATCCATACGCCGCCTATCTCCACGAGCCTGCCCGAATTCGAAGCGGCGGTCAAGAGCGTCAGCGAACGCCTGGCCGGCCTGAAGAACAGCAGCGGCAAGGAGTCGGTCGACCATTTCCACCGGAAGCTCGGCAAGATCATGTGGGAATATTGCGGCATGTCGAGGAACGAAGCCGGACTGCAGAAGGCCCTCAGCCTGATCGAGGAGCTGAAAGCGGAATTCGCAGCCGATGTCAGGATTCCGGGCGGTCTGAAAGAGTACAATCCCGAGCTGGAGAAGGCATGGCGCGTCCAGGATTTCATCGAACTCGGCGAGCTCATGGTTCGCGATGCCCTCCAGAGAAAGGAGTCGTGCGGAGGCCATTTCCGCGAGGAGTACCAGACTCCCGACGGCGAGGCGTTGCGAAACGACGATGAGTTTGCCTTTGTCGGCGCCTGGGAGTACAAAGGCGTCGGTTCGGCACCGGCACTCACCAAGGAAGAGCTTCAGTTCGAAGCGGTGATACCATCTCAACGCTCCTATAAATAACCGGCGATCATGATTTTCACCCTGAAGATATGGCGTCAGAAAGACGCCGCTGACAAAGGCGGGCTGGTCACCTACAATGTGGATGACATCTCTCCAGACAGCTCCTTTTTCGAAATGCTCGACCAGCTCAACCAGCATCTTATCGCTCAAGGAGTTGACCCGGTCTCGTTCGACCACGATTGCCGCGAAGGCATCTGCGGAACCTGCAGCCTCTACATCAACGGCCGGCCGCACGGTCCGCTGAAGGGGACGACCACCTGCCAGCTGCACATGCGTTCGTTCAGGAACGGCGAGACCATTTTCGTCGAGCCGTGGCGTTGCGGGGCCTTCCCCGTCATCAAGGACCTGATCGTCGACCGGAGCGCGTTCGACAGGATCATCCAGGCGGGAGGTTATGTTTCGGTCAACTCCGGCGGCATTCCCGATGCCAACACCATCCCTGTGCCGAAATCCGATTCTGATGCGTCGTTCGATGCTGCTGCCTGTATCGGTTGCGGTGCCTGCGTGGCCTCCTGCCCGAACGCTTCGGCAATGCTCTTCGTCTCGGCCAAGGTTTCGCATCTCGCCCTGCTGCCACAGGGCCGTATCGAAGCTGCGCGACGCGTGCAGAACATGGTCGCCACCATGGACAGCCTCGGGTTCGGGAACTGCAGCAACGCATACGCCTGCGAAGCGGAGTGTCCCAAAGAGATCTCCGTGACGAACATCGCACGCATGAACCGGGAGTTCCTCGCCGCGAAGCTTTTCGCCGAAAAGGAGAAGCAGATCAGCGTCTCGCTCTGAACTCCTCATTTCTGAATCCTTCCGGCCATGACGGGCTTCACGACCGTCCGGCCGGGGCGATTTCACCATCCAGCCCGGTTCCGCTGACAAGCTTCCGTTCGTGACCGGGAACGCTTTCGATCAAAACTCAGTAGGCATTTCATAGGGATCGATTTCCCCTCAAGCAGCCAATTCCTCTTCAGGCAGCGGCATCAGGAGGGCTTTTGTCGATGGACAGTGAAAACGTATCTGCCGGAAATGTCAGGCGGCTTCCTGCCGGCATCTGGGTGCTCGGTCTCGTGTCGATGCTCATGGACGTCTCCTCCGAACTCATGCTGAGCTTGTTGCCGGTGTTCATGACGACCATACTTGGAGCCGGGATGCTGAGCGTAGGTGTCGTGGAGGGTTTCTCCGAAGCTGCGGCATCGCTGATGAAGGTGGTTTCGGGAGCCTGGAGCGACCGCATGGGACGACGAAAGCCGCTCGCGTTGCTCGGCTACGGGCTTAGCGCGCTCTCCAAGCCCCTGTTTCCTCTTGCCGGTTCGATGGGAATGGTCTTTGCCGCCCGATTCGTCGACCGGGTCGGCAAGGGAATTCGTGGAGCCCCGCGAGATGCCCTTGTTGCCGAACTGTCGCCCCCCGGGATGCGTGGGGCGGCATTCGGTCTGCGTCAGGCTCTGGACTCCGCAGGGGCCTTTCTTGGCCCACTCCTTGCGGTACTGCTGATGCATCTGTTCCGGAATGAGATCAAGGCGGTCTTCTGGGCAGGGACGATTCCGGCCCTGTTGTGCATGCTGCTGCTTGCCTTTGGATTGCGTGAGACTCAGGCACCGCAGCGAATAAAGCAGAAAGAGGCGACATCGATCTCCCTTTCCGGTGCTTCAGGCATGCCGGCGTCATACTGGATCGTCGTCTTCATCGGTGGAGCCTTCACCCTCGCACGCTTCAGCGATGCGTTTCTTCTCCTCAAAGCGCTTCATACCGGCCTTTCGCCCGGTTACGTCCCCCTGGTCCTGGTGGTGATGAACATGGTCTATTCAGGGGTATCCTATCCGGCAGGCATCATGTCCGACCGTTATGGCGCAAGGGGGCAACTCGCGACCGGGATCCTGCTGCTCGTGGCCGCAAACCTCGTCCTCGCCGTTTCACAAAGGATTCCCGGCCTGGCGGTTGGAGTGTTTCTCTGGGGCGCTCATCTGGGCTTCACCCAGGGAGTTCTCTCCAGAATGGTTGCAGCAAGAGTGCCCTCGGAGATGCTTGCCACGGGATTCGGTATCTTCAATCTCGTGAACGGTGTCGCCTTGCTGTTCTCCAGCCTTCTGGCCGGCTTGCTCTGGCAGCAGTTCGGCGTTTCCTCAACATTTCTGGCCGGAGCCCTCTTCGCGATGCTTGCAGGATCAGGGATGGCCGCTACATGGCGCTCGAACGGGGGTGTGGGCCCTTGACGACCCTGATCAACGGCGATGAGCGGCACAACTATTTTCATTACATTATGCTGATTGCCGGAGCCGATTCATGAACCCATTTCACTCTCGAACCTCCATGATGAATACGGGGCTGCCCAGTTTGTCGCGACGTTTTCTTTTCATGATACCCACGTTGCTCCTTGTGCTTGGAGGCTGCAGGAAGGGGGCAGAAGAGCGCGACCCAAAAACGCTCAAACCATCCGTCAGGAACGCCTCCGGCGACGAGTATGCCGGGCAGAGCGTCACCATCGAAACATCAGGCCGGACCGTCGAAATCATTGCCGGCGGAGTCGGATGGCCTTCCGGCGTTCCTGTCGAGGTTCCCCCCTTTTCCTTCGGATCGATCCATTCTGTAACCAGGACGGAAAGCGAAGAGGGTGAAAGCTGGTCAATCGCGGCAGGGGAGCTCCTTCCGGATGCCATCAGGAAATATGCTGCACTGCTCAAGGAGCATGGCTATCAGGCCTCATCAATGATCGTCGGCAATGGCGGCAGCGTGACCGGGCAGAAAGGGAACATATCGATCGCTGTCGTGAGCAGTGCCGGCAGCGCCACCATCTCCGTCGCACTGAAAAAATAACCAGAAACACCTAACCGGAAGGCAGCATGCCCCGATACGATCCTGACTGCATTTTCTGCAAGATTGCCGCCGGCGAAATCCCGGCAACGGTCGTTTACCGTAACGACTACGTCATGGCCTTCAGGGACCTCAACCCGGCCGCCCCGATCCATGTGCTGATCATTCCGCTCGAGCATATCGCTTCATTGAGCCACCTGTCGGCAGACGACGAACAGATTGCCAGCCAGATACTGCTTGCGGCGCGCACCGTCGCCGAAAAGACCGGCGTGCTGGATTCCGGTTATCGCCTGGTCTTCAATAACGGCCCCGATGCCCTGCAGAGCGTCGGTCATATCCATGCCCACCTGATCGGGGGCAGGACCATGGCCTGGCCGCCCTTTGCCGGTCATGAGATCCGGCACGGCTGACCACGGCACGACCGGCCTGTCATCCTGAGAAAAAAAGTCGGCACCATTGAGGATGCGGGAAACCTTTTTCTGTATGCTCAGGTTATTTATATTAATTCTAATTTTATTTATTCACCCTTGGCAGCGTCAGAAAAGAAGATGAAACTCACAGAGCTCAATGTCGGCGATCGGGCCGAAGTCAACGCACTCGGATCGGAACCAAAAGTCAGGCGGCGCCTCATGGACCTCGGCCTAATAAGGGGAACCGTCCTGAAGGTGCTGCGGGTGGCTCCACTCGGCGATCCGGTGGAGATCGTGTACAAGGGGCTCTATCTGACATTGAGGAAATCCGAGGCCGAAGGGATAGGTGTGAACCTGATCGAATCGGATAATGCTCCGGAGGGCAAGGGGAAGCGCATGAATGCCCTGATGCGTTTCGGGCGGGCGTCATGAGCGGCAGGGACGACATCACGGTTGCATTGACCGGCAATCCCAACGCAGGGAAGTCATCCCTGTTCAACGCAATAACCGGCGCCCATCAGAGAGTCGGCAATTTCCCGGGCGTAACCATCGAGAAACATGAGGGGTATACGGACTTCCAGGGTCGTCGGATAACGCTCGTGGACCTGCCGGGCACCTACTCCCTGACGCCCTACTCCCCGGAGGAGATCGTGACCCGGCGATACATCATCGACGAGAAGCCTGATGTCGTGGTCAATGTGCTCGAGGGCTCCAACCTCGAAAGGAACCTCCTGCTGACGGTGCAGCTCATGGAGATGGAGGTAGATCTGCTCGTGGCCCTCAACATGATCGACGAGGTGGAGGAGAAGGGGATATCGATCGACGTGAAGCAGCTCCAGAAGCTGCTCGGCTCCCATATCGTGCCTACCTCGGCACGACAGAAGAGGGGCATCGACGCGCTCCTCGGCCATATCCTCAGGATCGCGGACGGAAGCATCGAGATCGGCAAGAACAAGCTGGCTTTCAGCCCTGAGGTCGAGCAGGCCGTGGAAAAGATAGCGGCACTTCTTTCGCACGAACGGGAACTTGACGGAAAAAACCATCGCTGGCTTGCCATCAAGCTGCTTGAAAACGACCGGGAGGTCTATCAGGATGTCCAGAAATATCCGGTATGGGTGAAGGTGGAGCTCGCCTTGCAGGAAGCGATCACGGAGTGCGAGCGCATGCACCGTACCGACCCCGAGCTCCTCATCACCGAAGACCGCCATGCATTCATCCGCGGGGCGATGCAGGAGTGCGTCAGCCTGCCGAATGCTGAAAAGGCATCCCTGACCGACCACATCGATATGGTGGTGCTGAACCGGGGGCTCGGTCTTCCGGTGTTCTTTGCCGTTGTCTGGAGCATTTTTCAGATGACATTCACGCTCGGGGCGCCGTTGACGAAGGGGCTCCAGTTCCTCTTCGGGCTCGCCGGCAGGTCGCTGGCGCCGCTGCTACCCGATCCGCTCGTCAGATCGATCATTGTCGACGGAGTCCTTGCCGGCGTCGGCGGGGTGGTGGTCTACCTGCCGAACATCGTGCTGCTGTTTATCGGACTCTCATTCCTGGAGGCCTCCGGCTACATGGCCAGGGCCGCGTTCGTGATCGACAAGGTGATGCACCGTTTCGGCCTGCACGGAAAGTCCTTCATTCCCATGGTGACCGGATTCGGCTGCTCCATTCCGGCAATCATGGCCACCCGCACCCTGAAAAGCCGCTCGGACCGTCTGGCGACGATCATGGCGATCCCGTTCATGAGCTGCGGGGCGAAGCTGCCGCTCTACGTGCTGCTTGCCGGTGCGTTCTTCCCGCCTGCGACGGCCGCCAACGTCATGTTCGGCATCTACCTCCTCGGCATCGGTGTCGGTCTCTGGACGGCCTGGATGCTCAAGTCGACCATTCTGAAAAGCGATTCGGAACCCTTCGTCATGGAGCTGCCTCCATACCGCTGGCCGACCATCGCATCGGTTATTTTCCAGGCCAGGATGAAGGCGGTGATGTACCTGAAGAAAGCCGGCACGCTGATCCTTGCAGCCGTCATGCTGATCTGGGCCGCCAGCAACTTTCCCCACAGCAGGGAGATCGATGCAAGGCTCACCCGCGACAAGGCCCGTATCCAAACCTCGGCAGCCTTGCCTGAAGCAAAGGCGGCGCAGCTGGTTACGGCGGCGACGCGTGCCCAGGCCGATCAGCTCGAGTATTCGATCGCAGGACGGGGAGGAAAGCTCCTTGAACCGCTCATCCGGCCTCTAGGCTTCGACTGGAGGATCGGCATCGCCCTGGTGACCGGGCTTGCAGCCAAAGAGGTTGTGGTTTCGACCCTCGGCACGATCTATTCTATCGGGCATGCGGGCCAGGGGGCGGCAGATCTGTCATCGATCCTCAGGAGTGATCCGGGCTTCAGCCAGGCGACCGCACTGAGCCTGATGGTTTTCGTGCTCCTGTACATTCCGTGCGTCGCTTCGATCGGCGTCATGAAGAAGGAGGTTGGAGCCTGGAAGCCCGTGCTGGCTTACACGGGCTATGTGCTCCTCGTGGCCTGGGTGGCCTCGTTCCTTACCTACCGGCTGGCTTTGCTTATGCGGTGACTTCCGTCTCCTGTTCCGACTGGGTGCTGATGAGCCCCGCCTCCTCGGCGCGGGTGATGATGTCCTCGATCGGAAGCGTCATGGGCGCCGGCGAACCGTCGACCATGCAGATCGCAACGGACGGATGGGCTGCAAGATGATCCTTTATGACAGACTCCCAATGCTCCCTGGCCTCCTTCTCGATGGCCGTCCAGGAGAGCCTTCCGCGGCATTTCGGGAAGGTCGAGCACCCAAGCCATGGCCCGCGCTTACCCGATCTCAGGTACATGGGCGAGCTGCATTTGGGGCAGGCAAGGTCTGTTTTTACCGGAGGAGCCTTGATCGGTTCGATGTGTCTTTGCTTGCTCAGGTTGAGCAGGGTGTTGCATTTCGGGTAGTTCGAACAGGCAAGGAAAGGCCCGAGGCGTCCGTTCCTCAGGAGCATTCTGCCTTCACCGCAGGTCGGGCAGGCGATGCCGGTCTCTTTCGGTTTTACTTTTGTGTTTGCGATCGACTTGATGTTCTTGCACTGCGGGTAGCATGAACAGCCGAGGAACTTCCCGCTGGTGGTCCATTTGACGATCATGCGTCCCTTCCCGCATTTTTCGCAGACCGCGGCGTCGCGGTTCTGGGGGATGAAGGGCTCTGCCTTTCTCTGGCTCAATGTCGCTTCGAGCGGTCGGTAAAAGGCGTCCAGCACCTTTTCGTAATCGTCGTCGCCTGACGCGACCTTGTCGAGTTCGTCCTCCATCTCAGCCGTGAACTTCACGTTGAACAGTTCCGGGAAGTTGGCGACCAGGATCGCCGACACATCCTTTCCGAGCTCGGTGGCGGTGATCTTTTTCTTCTGCAGCTCGACGTAGCGCCGTTCCTGCAGTGTCGAGAAGATGGATGCATAGGTCGACGGGCGGCCGATGCCGTAGTTGTCGAGCTCCTTCACGAGGCTCGCTTCGGTATAGCGGGCGGCCGGCCGGGTGAAGCTCTGGCGGCGGTCGAGTTCCGAGAGCGAGAGTGCGTCATTGAGGGAGAGATGTTCCGGCAGCTTGACGATCTGCTCCTTCTCGACCTCGTCGCGGGTCGATTTCTGGGCCTCGTAATCCAGCTCCTGCTGATCGTCGTAAACGCGGAAGAACCCCGGAAAAAGGGTGCGGTTGCCGGTGGCGCGGAAGATGAACTCCTTTTCGAGGTCTTCGACGTCGACACGTGTCTGCTCGATCCGTGCCGGCGCCATCATCGAAGCGATGAAACGCTTCCAGATCAGTTCATAGAGCTTGAACTGGTCGGCCGAAAGGTGCTTCCTGAGCGATTCGGGCGTCCTTGCGACCGTCGTCGGGCGGATGGCTTCGTGGGCGTCCTGGCTGTTTTTTCCGGCTTTCGCAGGAGCGCCGGGCCCGATGTACTCCTGTCCGAACATGCGGGTGATGTACTCATGTGCCTGCCCTACCGCTTCGCCGCTGATTCGGGTCGAGTCGGTCCTCATGTAGGTGATGAGGCCTGTCGCGCCCTCGGTGCCGACTTCGATGCCTTCGTAGAGCTGCTGGGCGACCCGCATGGTTTTCTGCGAACCATAGCCGAGCTGGTTGGATGCAGCCTGCTGCAGGAGCGAGGTGGTAAACGGCAGGGGCTGGCGACGCTGGACCACCTTCGGCACGATCTCGTTGACCCCGAAGAGGCGTCCCTGGATGGCCGCCGCGATCGCTTCGGCCTGTTCTCCGTTGGTGATCTCGGGTTTCTCCCCCTTGACCTTCATCAGTTTGGCACGAAAGGTCTCCTTCCCGGGGGTGACGAAATCACCGGAGATCGTCCAGTACTCCTGGGGCTTGAAGGCGTCGATTTCCATTTCCCGTTCACAGATCAGGCGCAGGGCGACAGACTGCACCCTTCCGGCCGAGAGGCCACGGTAGACGACATTCCAGAGGAAGGGGCTGATGCGGTAGCCAACGATTTTGTCGAGCCCCTGGCGGGTCTGCTGGGAACGTACGAGGCGGTAGTCGATCTGGCGGGGGTGGCTGACGGCTTCGATGATCGCCTTTTTGGTGATCTCGTTGAACAGCACCCTGAAAACCGGTTTCTGTGCGAATTCGACCTCATTGGAGATGTGCCAGGCGATGGCCTCTCCTTCGCGGTCAGGGTCGGTGGCGATCAGTATCCGGTCAGCCTCCCCGGCAAGCTTTTTCAACTGCCTCACCACCTTTTCCTTTCCGGCGATGACCTCGTAACGAGGTTCGTAGTGATTGTCGAAATCGATGCCGATCTCTTTTTTCGGGAGGTCCTTGATGTGCCCGATCGAGGCGTAGACCGTGTAGTCGTCACCAAGGTACTTGTTGATGGTCTTTGCCTTTGACGGGGACTCGACCACGATGAGTGTCCTGTTCCTGGCTGACGGCGCTGAGCTTTTGGAAGCCATTGGGTTGATCCCGGATGCTTTGGGATTGCAGAGTTCGAACGATGTCCGAAAAGATAGGGCTTGCAGGGTAAAAAACAAATTAAGGCTTTCTTGAAGGATATTCTGCCTGTAACCGGCGTATGGAGTAAAAACGGCGAACGGTGCTGGGGGCAACGATATTTATTAGTATTATTAAGGCTGAATCGACGACCACTGCAAGCTGAAAAATCAATGCCAGAGAGATCCAAATCCCCATTCTTTCGCCTGTCGGGCACTTTTTCGCTTCTCATCCTGCTCATATCAAGGATCGCCATCGCAGATCCGGCGGCATCCTCCGTCTTCATGCAGGTTTCGGCAGGTGCCGGCCAGGGCTACACCATCAAGGTGCAAAGCATCAAGGATGGCGACGCCATGCTGGTCGATGTCGGCTCGATGTCCCGAGCCCTCAGGCTCCGGACTGTTTTCGACGGGGAGCAGATGCAGATAGACGAAGGTTTCGGTGCTCCCGGATCGAGTTGCATTCTGACGACGGGCAGCACTTTTTCGCTGATCAACCCTGCCGGTGCCGGTTCTGAAAAGCGGGTGCTCCAGCTCTCCTCTACGCCAACGGTATTTCACGGGCGCCTGTTCATGCCGGTAACCCAGGCCTGCCGGATGTTTTCGCTCTGGCTCGATCGCGATCTTTCCTACGATGCCCCTTCAGGGCGGATCCGCGCTTCAGTCTCCGCCCGCAGATCCGGCGGTTCGTACCGCACCATCGGCGTGCTCCTCCCCGACAGCATTCTCGGACAGGGAGCTTCTGCGCAACCTGAACAGCCACAGTCCGGCTTCCTGCATAAGTCGGCCTCAGGGCCGACGGTGATCGAAGATGTTCAGGTCGAGACGCTGGCCAACGGCTGCGTTGTCCGCCTGGTGGCTTCCGGTGGGCAGAGCGTCACCTCATACCTCAGGCCCGACGAGAACGGGAACGCCTACCTGACCATCGAAAAGGCGACCGGGAACCTGTCTCGCCTGACGAAGAGCTTTGCCGACGGGGTGGTGAAATCGATCACTCCGGTCCAGCTTCCAGGCGGAGCGCTGCAGTTCACCGTCGCGCTCAACACCGGGTCCATCATGCTCAGGTCATCCGCTTTCCAGTACGATCCGAAAAGCAACGGGTACCTGCTCTATGTGATGAGCGACGTCGATGTCGAGGCCCTGCGCCGGACCGAAAAGGAACGGCAGATCCAGCAGCAGCTCAGTCGCGATGTCAGCAAGTGGAAGCTCGATGCCGTGGTCATTGATGCCGGCCATGGCGGCAAGGACTCTGGAGCCATCGGCACGAGGGGTACGAAGGAGAAGGATGTCGCACTGAACATCGCCACCGATCTCGGTATGTTCATCAAGCAGCGCTGGCCGAATGTCAAGGTTATCTACACACGCAAGGACGACCGCTTCATTCCCCTGAACGAACGCGGCAAGATCGCCAATCGCTTCGGGGGCAAGCTCTTCGTGAGCATCCACTGCAACTCCACGCCGACGGTCACCCGCGTCCACGGTGCCGAAGTCTACCTCCTCGGGCCGCACAAAACCCAGGCAGCCCTCGATGTTGCCATGTTCGAGAACTCCGTCATCTCCCGCGAGGAAAACTACCGTGAGAACTACAAGGGATTCACTGACGAACACCTGATCATGAGCAGCATGGCCCAGAGCGCCTTCGCCACCCAGTCCACCGAACTTGCACAGGATGTCGTCAGGAAACTCGACCGCTACCGGAACGAGAATCGCCTCGGCGTCAGGCAGGCAGGCTTCATGGTGCTGTGGACCCCGTCCATGCCGAGCATCCTGGTCGAGACGGGCTACCTCTCCAACCCTGACGAGGAGAAGATCCTACGCGACCGCGAGCAGCAGACAAAGATCGCCTTCGGCATCTTCCAGGGGTTGCAGCAGTTCCGATCCAGCTACGAGACAAGGCTGACAGCCTCCGAGAGATGACTTTCCGCAGGACGTGACACGTAACCCGTAACACGTCACCTTGAAGTCCGTCATGCGTCACGGATTCCCCATCCTTCTTGCATAGTTGTCAACCGGATGCTAAATTCAGGTTTACAATCTGCGGGCCAGCCCGACTGACACCTGCTGTTTCCGTTCCGCACACCTGAACTTCAATGAACCCGGTTACTTCCAGAATTCTTCATACGCTGCTTGATAATGACGGATTTGTCTCCGGCGGCCTGCTCTGCCGTGAGCTGCAGATCACCAGGAGCGCAGTCTGGAAGCACGTCGCCCGGCTCAGGGCGGCAGGCTACGACGTCGAGGCGGTAAGTGGTCGGGGTTACCGACTTGCCGGCCTGACCGGTTCTCCGGTCTCCGAAGAGGTTCAGCCGCTCCTCGGGACGAACTCCTTCGGGCGCAACTTCGTCTTCCTTGAGACGGCCGATTCGACCAACCTCCATGCCCGTGCCCTGGCAAGGGACGGCGCAGCCGAGGGCACGGTTGTCGTGGCCGACAGCCAGACCGGCGGACGAGGCCGCATGCGAAGGGCATGGGTGTCGCCTCCCGGGGTCAACCTCTACTGCTCGATCGTGCTGCGCCCGCAGGTTCCTTCGGTGCGGGTCCCCGAGATTCCGCTTGTTGCAGCCGCGGCCATCCACGGCGCGCTCGAAGCCGAGTGCCCGGAACTCAGCGCTTTCATCAAGTGGCCGAACGACATCCTCTCCGGCGGCCGCAAGCTTTGCGGCATCCTGTGCGAAATGGAGTCCGAACCTGATTTCACCCACTTCGTGGTGGTCGGTTTCGGCGTGAACGTGAACCTCGATCCGGTGCCAGACGATCTTCAGGGGATCGCCACCTCCGTTGCCATCGAGACCGGCGCCACCTGTTCCCGTGCACGCATACTGGCCGCGGTGCTCAACCGGTTCGAGCGCCTTTACGACGAATGGCTCGGCTGCGAGGATCTCGGTTTCCTGCTGCCCCTCCTTGAGCGCCACGCATGGCTGCAGGGAAAGCAGGTCCGCATCGAACAGTTCAGCCGGATTCTGACCGGCACGGTGGCCGGCCTGTCGCCGCAGGGCCACCTCCTCCTGGAAAACGAAGAGGGTACGGTAACCGCCGTCAATTCAGGGGAGGCCCATCTCCAATCCATAAACGACCAAACCAGACCCGCATGACATCCAGACTGCATCCCGACGTCGAAAAAGCCTACGTCGTGCTCGATACCGGACGATCGATCGACTTTGAACTCGCCTCCGCCCTCGGGCGGCTTCCGAACAGCGAGGTGCTCGACCTCGTTTCGCTTGCCAACAAGGTGAAGAACCGCCACGCTGCCGAAAACGGCGCCGTGCATGCGTGCTCGATCATCAACGCTAAATCGGGCCGTTGCGGGGAGAACTGCAGCTTCTGCGCGCAATCGAGCCACAACGGCGCGACGATCGACGTCTACGGACTCGTCGACGACGAAAAAGTGCTCGATTCCGCTCGCGAGGCTTACCGTCAGGGGGTCAGGCATTTCGGCATCGTGACCAGCGGGTACGGGTACATGAAGACCAATCCCGAGTTCATACGGCTGCTCGGCATGATCGACCTTCTGCACCGGGAGCTCCCGGAAATGGAGGTCTGCGCCGATCTCGGCATGATCGGCGACGAGCAGGTGGCAGCCCTTGTGGAACGGGGCATCCTCCATTACAACATGAACCTGCAGGTCAACCCGGAGCGCTATGGCGAACTCATCGCCGACACCCATACGGTCGACGAGCGGATCGAGACGATCAAACGTCTCCGGGCCCAGGGCGTTTCGGTCTGCAGCGGCGGCATCATCGGTACCGGCGAGAGCATGCAGGACCGGATTGCGCTGATCTTCAAGCTCAGGGAGCTCGATGTCGACGTCATTCCGCTCAACGTGCTCGTGCCGATCAAGGGTACCAGGCTGGAGGAGCAGGAAGGGGTGCCCATACCGGAAATCGCCAAGACCTTCGCGATCTGCCGGCTCGTCCATCCCGACAGGATCATCAAGTTCGCAGCAGGACGGGAGACCCTCATGAAGGATTTCCAGGGACTTCTGATGCTCGCTGGCGCGAACGGCTTCCTGACGGGAGGCTATCTGACGACCCGGGGGCGCGACACAGCCTCCGACCGGGTACTTGCCGAACAGGTCTCCATGTTCGCATGACGTTCGGTGACAGCAGCGGCGAGAGCCGGCAGATGCCCATCGAGGAGCAGATCACCAGGGAGCTCGAATCCCTGAAGGAGAAGCAGCGGTACAGGGTGCTGCCCGATCTCGGCGGCGGCGGGCGGCACATCAGGGTGGACGGGAGGCAATTGCTGAACCTCTCCTCGAACGACTACCTGGGCCTCGGTGCCGACCGTGAACTCCGCTCCGCATGGCTGGCCGGGCTGGCCAGCGCAGGGGAGTCGGGCTCCCTTTCATTTACCAGCTCCTCCTCGCGCCTGCTGACGGGAGGCCATCCGCTCTACGGCGAACTCGAGTCGGCGCTTGCCCGCGAATACGGCAGCGAGTCGGCGCTCGTCTTCAACAGCGGCTACCACGCCAATACCGGCATCCTTCCCGCCCTGAGCAACCGCCACGACCTGATCCTCAGCGACCGGCTGAACCATGCCAGCATCATCGACGGTATCAGGATCGCCGAAGCCGAGTACCGCCGCTACCGCCATGCCGACCTCGACCACCTCGAGGAGCAGCTCGAGTCTTGCGCCGGCCGCTACCGGCAGGTGTTCATCGTCACCGAGTCGGTGTTCAGCATGGACGGCGACCTGGTCGATCTCCGGAGGCTCGTCGAGCTCAAGAAGCGCCACGGGGCGATGCTGATCGTCGACGAGGCGCACGGGGTCGGTGTTTATGGCGACCGTGGACTCGGCCTGTGCGAAGCGCTCGGCGTCATCGACGGCATCGACATGCTCATCGGGACCTTCGGCAAGGCCTTCGCCTCCACCGGCGCCTTCGCGGTCATGCGCAGCCTGTTCAGGGAGTACCTCGCCAACACCATGCGCACGCTCATCTTCACGACGGCCCTGCCTCCGGTGTTGCTCGGCTGGAGCCTGACGACGTTCCGGAAGCAGCTCGTCATGCGTGAAGAGCGACAGCGCCTGCTCGGGCTGGCATCGAGGCTGCGCTGCGAGCTGCGTGCGGCAGGATTCGAGGTGCCCGGCGAAAGCCACATCGTGCCGGTAGTGCTCGGCGAGGACCGGAACGCCGTCGGCATGGCCGCCTCGCTGCGCGAGGCGGGATTCCACGCCCTGCCGGTGAGGCCTCCCACAGTACCCGAGAACAGCGCGCGGCTCCGCTTTTCCCTGAGGGCCGACCTCCTGCCGGAGGATATCGACTCCCTTGCCGCAGCCATGAAACGGAGCCGGTCATGAAGGCCGAGTGGATCGTACGCGACGGAAGGCAGGATCTGCTGCTGTTCTTCAACGGCTGGGGAATGGACCGCAGGACGGCAGCGTGGATAACGTCGTCCACGCCCGACCAGTCGCGCCATGACCTCATCGCGGTAGACGACTACCGCGACTTCACCCTGCCGGCATGGCTGCCTGCCGTCATGGCTGGCTACCGCTCGGTAGACCTGGTCGCATGGTCCCTCGGCGTCTGGGCGGCGCTGCATTCAGGCCTGGAGGGGATCAGCCGCGCCGCAGCCATCAACGGGACGCCGTTTCCGGTCGACGCGACGAGGGGCATACCGCCGGAGATCTTCCGGGGTACCCTCGACAGCTGGTCCGATGTGACCAGAACCCGGTTCGAACGTCGCATGTTTGCCGGTTCGGAGCGCGATCCGCGCCTCGACGACGTTCGCTCTCGCCGAAGCTCGGCCGAGCAGCAGGAGGAGCTTCGTTCGATCGCCGAAGCCGTTGACCTGGTGGAGGCGAAGCCGGCCTCCTCCTGGAGCTTCTCGAAGGCGGTGATCGGCGGGCGAGACCTGGTCTTCCATCCGGAAAACCAGCATGCCGCCTGGCAGGGAACGGAGACGGTCCGAATCGACGACATGCCCCATTTCCCCTTTTTCCACCTTGCCGGATGGGAGGAGGTGCTCGCATGAACCTCTTTCCGGACAAGCAGCTCGTCGGGCGCCGTTTCGGCCGCTCGCTCCATACCTACCGCCGGAGTGCGGTCATCCAGAGGCTGATGGCTGCGGAGCTGGTAGAGATGATCGGCCGCGCCGGGATCCCTGCCCATATCGGAAGGGTGCTCGAAGTCGGCGCAGGATCGGGCATGCTCACCTCGGCCCTGCTTTCGACCCATACGGCGGGCGCCTATTTCGCCAACGACCTGGTGGCAGGAAGCCGCGAGTTCGTCATGCAGGCCATCGACGGGCATCAGGTGGGGGAGTGCCGATTCCTGCATGGTGATATCGAGAGCATCGAAGCGCTGCCCGGTGAGCTCGACCTGGTCGTTTCGAACGCGACCGTCCAGTGGCTGCATGACCTCGGCGCGTTTTTCGGCAGGATGGGCGCTGCGCTCCGCCCTGGAGGAGTGCTCGCCTTCAGCACCTTCGGATCGGGCAACATGCAGGAGATCGCCAGGCTTGAAGCGGTTTCGCTGCCCTACCTGACCGTAGCCGAGATCGAGGCGCTCGCCGGTGAATCGTTCGAGAAGGTCGGCATCATCGAGGAGGAGCGCAGGCTCGAATTCGCATCCCCGGAATCCGTGCTGCTCCACATCAGGGAGACCGGGGTGAACGGCCTCGCCGGAGATCCCTGGACACGGGTCCGCTACGAGCAGTTCCTGCGTCGATACCGTGCGTCGTACTCCACCGGAACCGGCGTCACCCTGACCTATCGTCCGGTCTACTGCTGCTTCAAAAAGAGGGACCTGTGAAAGGGCGCGTGATCGCAGTCTCCGGCATCGATACCGGAATCGGCAAGAGCGTGGCCACCGGCCATCTCGCTAGGGCCCTCGCCGGTGCCGGGGTGCGGACCATCACCCAGAAGGTCGCACAGACCGGCATCGACGGCATTTCCGAAGATATCGCCGTGCACCGGGAGATCATGGGTATTGGGCTGCAGGATGTCGACCTCGACGGCACCACCTGCCCTTACGTGTTCCGGCACCCGGCCTCGCCGCATCTGGCCGCAGCGATGGAGGGCCGGGAGATCGACTTGATGACGGTACGGCGCGCAACCTTCATGCTGCAGAAGCGCTATGACCTGGTGCTGCTCGAAGGCGCCGGCGGGCTGCTGGTGCCCCTGAACGGCGAACTGCTGTTCGCCGACTTTCTTCGTGACGCCGGTTACGGGGTGGTGCTGGTCACCTCGCCGAGGCTGGGCAGCATCAACCATACGCTGCTGTCGCTTGAAGCCTGCATTTCGAGAGGTATCCAGGTCAGGGGCGTGGTGTACAACCGTTTCGGGGAGTTCGACTCCGCGATCGCCGAAGACACCAGAAGGGTGATCGAACGAAGCCTGACGCATTACGGCATGTCCGGCGCGCCGCTTGTCGACCTCCGTGCCGACGGCTTCGATCCCGTTGACGCAGCTGCACTCCTGAACATCTGAAAACCGGAAGCCTCTCACCACATGATGGACCTTGAATTCGACCGGAGGCATCTCTGGCACCCCTACACCTCCATGTCGGCCCCATTGCCGGTCTATCCTGTCTCCCGCGCCGAAGGATCGACGATCGTGCTGGAGGACGGGCGTCGCCTCGTCGACGGGATGTCCTCCTGGTGGGCGGCCATCCACGGCTACAACCACCCGGTGCTGAACCGCGCCGTTTCGGAACAGCTCGGGCGAATGAGCCACGTCATGTTCGGCGGCCTCACGCACGAACCGGCCATCGAACTCGGCCGGCTGCTGGTCGGCCTTCTGCCCGAACCGCTCGACCGGGTCTTTTTCTGCGATTCGGGCTCGGTGTCGGTCGAGGTTGCCGTCAAGATGGCCCTGCAGTACTGGCAGGCGGCGGGCAGGCCGGGAAAGCAGCGCCTGCTCACGGTCCGGTCGGGCTACCACGGCGATACCTTCATGGCCATGTCGGTCTGCGATCCTGTAGCCGGCATGCACGGCCTGTTCCGGGGCGTTATGGCCGAACAGCTGTTCGCCGAAGCACCGGCCTGCGGTTTCGGGGAACCGTGGCGCGAGGAGGCTATCGACGACCTGCGGCACCAGCTCGAAGCGCACGCGGACCGGATCGCCGCCGTGATCGTCGAACCGATCGTCCAGGGGGCCGGAGGCATGCGCTTCTATTCGCCCCACTACCTGAAGCGCCTCAGGACGCTCTGCACTGAGCACGAGGTGCTGCTTCTGTTCGACGAGATCGCCACGGGATTCGGCAGGACAGGAGAGATGTTCGCCATGCAGCATGCAGGCGTCACGCCGGACATCGTCTGCGTCGGCAAGGCCCTGACCGGAGGCTACATGACCCTGGCCGCCACGGTCTCGAGCGGCCCCGTCGCGGAGACGATCTCTTCCGGCGATCCCGGCCTCTTCATGCACGGGCCGACCTTCATGGCCAATCCGCTGGCCTGCGCCGTGGGTGTCGCGAGCATCGGGCTCCTGCTTCGTCAGGAGTGGCGTTCCGCCGTCCTGGGTATCGAGCGTCGGCTCAGGGAGGGGCTTGCACCCTGCGCTGCCATGAAGGGGGTCAGCGAGGTGCGGGTGCTGGGTGCGATCGGTGTCGTCGAACTCGAAAATCCGGTCGATATGGCCTCGATCCAGAAACGGTTCGTGGAGAGGGGAGTCTGGGTCAGGCCTTTCGGGCGCCTGGTCTATCTCATGCCCCCATTCGTCGTCGGCGACGACGAGCTTTCCCGGCTCACAGCCGCCGTCTGCGAGGTGGTAGCTCAGGAAGTCAGTGCATGACGATGATAAAAACTCTTATATTGCGCGAAGCTCAGGGTGCCGCCTCCTGTTTGTTTCAGGACCTTCGGGTCCGAAGGGCCCTCTAATTCCGCGAATTCAGCGATATGACCGAAAAACCCTGGCACCGCCAATACGACAGGGGGGTTCCCCACTCCCTCAAGCCGTACCCCGAAACAACCCTGCTCGACGTCCTACGCGAGGCCGCACACGAACGCCCCGGCGAAGCGGCGCTCCTGTTCATGGGGGCTTCGCTCTCTTACGGCGAACTCGAACGGCAGAGCAGCGCGTTTGCGGCGGCCCTCGTTGCGACCGGCCTGCGCAAGGGTGAGCGGGTTGCCCTCCTGATGCCCAATTCGCCCCAGATGATCATCGCAGAGTTCGGGATATGGAAAGCCGGAGGCATCGTCGTACCGGTCAATCCGCTCTACACCGAGCACGAACTGGCCTATGCCCTGACCGAGTGCGGGGCGGTAACCGCCGTCGTGCTTACCCTTTTCTACGAAAAGCTCAATGCGCTCAGGGGAAGCACGTCGCTGAAGCAGGTGATCACGACCGGCATCAAGGAGTACCTTCCTCCCATCAAGCGGGCTCTTTTCACCCTGCTCAAGGAGGCGAAGGGGGGGCACCGGATATCCCTGGTTCAAGGTGACCTGAAGATGCAGGACATGATCGCGGCCAATGCGGGAAGTCCCTCTCCCGACGTCACGGTCACCCATGACGATCCGGCCGTTTTCCTGTTTTCTGGCGGGACGACCGGCAAGCCCAAATGTGCCATCGGCCGCCACCAGGCGCTGATTGTCTCCGGCATGCAGATCGCCTCCTGGTTCGGGGTGGTGCTTGAAGACCGCCGCGACATCGTGATCCTGAATATGCCGCTGTTCCATGTCTATGCCCAGGTCGGCATCATGACGTCAGGCCTGATCAGGAATTTCCCGCTCGCGCTGGTGCCGAATCCCAAGGACCTGGACGACCTGCTCGACACCATCAGGAAACTCCGGCCTGCGGTGCTTCCCGGTGTGCCCACACTTTTCAACGCCCTTGCGGCGCATCCCCGGCTGAAACGGGACCAGTCGCTCCTCAAGTCCATCAAGCTGATCGTTTCTGCGGCATCGCCGCTGCATCTCGATACCCAGAAAAGGTTCGAAGATCTCACCGGAGCCAGGATCATCGAAGCCTACGGATTGACGGAATCGATGATCGCCTCGGTCTGCACCCCGGTGATGGGTGTCCGCAAGCCGGGCGCGGTCGGCGTTCCCGTGCCCGATGTGGAAATCCGCATCATCGACCATGTTTCGGACGGCGGAGATCTTCCCATCGGCGAAGTCGGCGAAATCCTCATGCACGCTCCCCAGCTCATGACCGGCTATTGGCAGAACCCGGAGGAGACGGCGGAGATTCTTCGCGATGGCTGGCTGCACACCGGCGACCTAGGCTATCTCGATGATGACGGGTACCTGTTCATTGTCGACCGCAAGAAGGATCTCATCAAACCAAGTGGCTTTCAGGTCTGGCCCCGCGAAGTCGAAGAGGTCATCGCCATGCATCCTTCGGTGCTTGAAACCGGTGTCGCCGGTGTGCCAGACGAAAGCAAGGGCGAGGCCGTCAAAGCCTGGGTGGTATTGCGCGAAGGGTGCCAGCTCACCGTCGAAGAGCTGAAACTGCACTGCAAACAGGAGCTTGCAGCCTACAAAGTGCCCAAGCACGTCGAGTTCCGAACCTCTCTTCCCAAATCGACGATCGGCAAGACACTCCGCCGCGAGCTGGTTGACCAGCACAACCGGATCGCAGAAGGAACGAAGGGATGACCTCCGATGAATTGCGCGCCCTCCAGGAAGAGGATGCGCAGGAGCTGATGGCGTCTCATGCCCGGGAGGATCCCGCGGAGTTCGCCATGAGGTTCAACGGCAGGCCCGGGCTGCCGGTCCGTGCCATGGCCGAACAGATAGCCTGCAGGAAAAAGGCCGTGCAGAAGCTGCCCTCCCTTTCCGGCTCTCCCCTCCTCTACACCAGGCTTTCCCTCGAACAGTCATCCGGCGAACGCGCTGCGGCATGGAAGGCCGGTCAGATGTCGGGGAGGAGCCTCATCGACCTGACCGGCGGGCTCGGGATCGACTCGATTTTCCTTGCCCGAAGGTTCGATCATGTTGTGTATTGCGAGCGGGATGCGGTGCTTGCCGAACTCGCCGCAGTTAACCGACGGACCCTGGGCATAACGAACGTCGAGGCGAGGAGCGGGGATTGCGCGGAGATCCTTGCCGGATTTCAGGACGATGCGTTCGACTGGGTGTATGTCGATCCCGCAAGGCGCGAAGAGGGCAGCCGCTCCATCGGGCTCGAGGCCGCCAGCCCTGACGTGGTCAGGTTGCACGACCTGATGCTCAGGAAAGCGCCCCGGGTGTGCATCAAGGCATCCCCCGCACTCGAAACCGCCGGTCTGCAGGAGAGGCTGCCGGCGCTCTCTTCGATCATGGTGGTGTCGGTCGGCGGGGAGTGCAAGGAGATCCTGCTGATGCTTGAGCGCGGGCATGACGCCGGGCGGTCGCCATCGCTCCGGGCGGCCTGTCTCGGTGACGGCGTTTTCGAGATCGGATCGCATGACGGAAACTCACCGGAAAGAGTCGTGGCATCAAGCGTCGGTCGCTGGCTCTACGAGCCGGATGCAGCCATCATCAAGGCGCGGCTGTGCGCGGACCTTGCGGCAAGCCTTGGAATTGGGTTCCTGAACCATACCGTCGACTACCTCACCTCGGAGCGGTTTGTCGAAGCTTTTCCGGGAAGGAGCTTCATGGTCGAGGAGTGCCTGCCCTTCAAGCCCAGGGCCTTCAGGGGAGAACTTGAGCGCCTCGGCATCCGCGGAGCGGCTATCCAGCGCCGGGATTTTCCGCTCTCCCCGGAACAGCTCAGGAAGCAGTTCCGGCTCAGGGAGAGCAGCGAGGTGTTTCTGTTTTTTACGCGGGACGCTTCGGGCGGGTTGGCCTGCCTTGTCTGCCGAAAGCCTTAGTTCAGCCTTGGTTGCGAAGGCGGAGCAGCTCCTTCTGGGCCATGCCGAAGCGAAGCCCCTGGATGCTGACCGTCACCGAGCCGACGCCGAGCAGGCGCATGAACTGGTGCAGGATCAGCGTGCCCATGAGGATGACGTCCGCGCGTCCTTCAGGGATGCCGAGGGCGACAATCTCTTGCAGCGACATCGTGCGGAGCCGTTCCAGCAGACGGTGCACATGGTCGAACCGGAGCCTGAACCCATGGACTTTTTCGGGGTTGAAGCTGAGGTCGCCCATGCTGACCTGGGCGATGGTGGTCAGGGTGCCGGCCACGCCGAAGAGCTCCTGCCTGGATGCGAAAAACGGGGCGAGGTTTGCCGAGAGCAGGCGGTTGATCTCGGCGCGGGCGGATTCGAATTGCCCGGGCGCCGGCGGCAGGGTGGTGAAGAATCGTTCGGTCAGCCGTACCGACCCGATGTCGATGCTCACCGAGCGCTCCACCGAAGAGGTCGAGCCCATGATGATCTCCGTGCTCCCGCCGCCGATGTCGATGACCGTGAAGGGGGCCGGAACTCCTTCCATGCCGGCAACTGCACCGAAAAAGGTGAGATCCGCCTCTTCCCGGCCGCTGATGCAGCGAAGTTCAATGCCGGTTGCCTGCAGTACCTCACCGGTGACCTCGTCCCTGTTCGACGCGTCCCGCAGGGCGCTCGTCCCGGCCGCGACGATATTCGAGACTCCGAGGCTCCGGCAGCGTGCTTCATAGGACGACAGGCAGGCGACCAGGCGGTCGATGGCCTCTCTCCTGATGACCTTTCCCTCGTCGACCTTCTGGCCGAGCCGTACGATGGTCTGGCGATGTTCGACCGGGAGGATGCGGAACGATCCAGGGTCTAGGTCGGCAACCAGCAGCAGAGCTGTGTTGGTGCCGACGTCGATGCAGGCAACTCTTTCCATCTGGACAAACGGGTGAGGGTTTTTCAGGCTCCGGGTTCGAGAAGGCTCGACAGCCATTCGTCCTCATAGACCGTCCTGCTGATCGTATAACCGAGTCTGCGGACCAGTTTTTTCAGCCAGGGTTCGTCGTAGACCAGAACGCCCGAGATCAGGACCAGGGCGCCTGGGGCATGTTTGCGGATGACCGGAAGGATGCGGTCGATGACGTTCTTGTTGACGTTGGCCAGCACCAGGTCGTATCCCTCCTGCAGGTTGGCCGCCAGATCCTCCTCGGCATCGAGCAGTTCTACCCTGATCTCAGCGGCCTGGTTCGCCTCGACGTTCTCGACGGCGTTCTCGGCCGCCCAGGCGTTGTTGTCGAAGGCAAGGATCGGGTTGCTGTTGCCCAGCTTGCGGGCAGCGATGGCCAGCACGCCGGTACCGGTGCCGATGTCCATGATTTTCCTGTCGGCGAGCTCGAGCTCCTCCATCTGGCGCAGCATGAGGCGGGTTGTGGCGTGGTATCCGGTTCCGAAAGACATCTTCGGGTTGATGGCGATAGCGATCTGGCCGGGTTTCAGGGTGTACTCCTTCTGCTGCTGCACGATCAGGAACCGCTCCGAGACCTCCACCGGCTGGAGGTGCGCCTCCCAGTCGGCGTTCCAGTTCCGGTCCGCCATAAACGATACGGTGTAGTGGGGAATCGTGCCGAAGGTATCCTGGATGAGCTTGCGGATGGCCTGTTCCTTCTCCTCGTTCCAATCACACTCCGGGAGATAGGCGAGGAGCTTGCGATCCTCTTCGAGGAAATATTCGATGCCCTCCATTGAAAGCACCGCGATGTAGAGCTCGTAAAGGTCGCTGTCGATTTCGAATGACAGTTCGATATGGTTATGGGTTTTCGGCGGCTGCATTGACGCTGGCTCAGTAAGGGTTGCTTGATACTCCTGTGTTTGTGAAGATACGAATTTAACGGTTCGGAGCGTTCCCTGATTCCCCGGTCATTCGACCCTGATGACCCTGGTGCCGAAGGCGAAGTGCGTCTCATACCAGCTCTGTCGGAGCGAGCTGATGCGCACGCCCTCTCTCGAGGCAGAATGGGCGAAACGCTCATCGCCGAGAAACACGCCGACATGGTCGATCGAATCACCTCCGGAACTGAAGAAGACGAGGTCTCCGCGCTGCAGCGCCCTGCGCGGCACGATTTCACCCAGGAGCGCAAGGTCCGTCGAGGTGCGCGGGAGCTGGATCTGGTAGGAGATGCTGAACAGGTACTGCACGAATCCCGAGCAGTCGAACCCGTCGGGGGCAGTGCCGCCGAACCGGTATCTGATGCCTTTGGCGGTATCGATCCAGGTGAGCATCCGCTGGTAGTTGCGCTCGGGCACCTGAACAGGCAGCGGGCATCCGGAAAGGCCCTCGGGGCGGGTGCACGAGATGTATGATTTTCTCTTTTTTAAACTATATTTGCTCTCCATGCGATCGGAGAGAGAACGCGTGCTCTGGCATGCGCCGAGGACGAGGATGAGTCCTGAGAGCAGGAGGGTGACGGCTGCTTTTCCGGAGTGGCGATGCCGGGCTCCCGACTGCGTTGCGGATATGGTGCTCTCGTTCATGAGGGTGCGCAGGATTTCCGGTGTTGAGGGTTCAGGAAACGCTCCACTTTCGCAGTATAAGAAATCCGGACCGGAAAACGATCGCGAAACAAATTCATTCGATTGAGGTTATGGCAGTCATGAAATTCGGCGGGACATCTGTCGGCACGGCCAAGGCCATGCAGCAGGCGATCGCCATCGTTGCCGGGCAGCGGAGGACGGGAGTTCCCCTCGTCGTGCTCAGCGCATGCAGCGGCATCACCAACAAACTCATACAGATAGCCGAGGCGGCAGGCGCAGGAAGGATCGAAGAGGCGCTCGCCAGGGTCGGCGAGGTCAGGAAACATCACCTGGAGCTTGTCGACGGACTGATCACGGGAGAAGCGCTCAGGGCCGAACTTGCCGAAAAGATCGATGCGTACGTTTCGCATCTCGAAATGCTGTCCAAGGGTATCGAGATCGTCGGCGAACTGACCGAGCGCTCGAAGGACATGTTCTGCTCCTTCGGCGAACTGCTTTCGACCACCGTGTTCGCAGCCGCCATGAACGAGCAGGGGCACCGCAGCCAGTGGCTCGACATTCGCCAGGTGATGATCACCGACGACCGATACGGATTCGCCAGGCCGATCGAGGAGATCTGCGAGGCGAAGGTCGCCGGGCTCATCAGGCCGGTACTCGATTCGGGAGTGATCGTCGTGACCCAGGGATACATCGGTTCGACCGAAGCAGGCAAGACCACCACCCTCGGCCGGGGCGGCTCGGATCTTTCTGCGGCCCTTCTCGGGGCCTGGCTGCACGACGATTCGATCCAGATATGGACCGACGTCGACGGCGTGATGACCTGCGATCCCCGCCTTGTGGCTGAAGCCAGGAGCATCAGGATCATGACCTTTTCCGAAGCTGCCGAACTTGCGTATCTCGGCGCCAAGGTGCTGCATCCGGACACGATCGCACCGGCTGTCAGGAAAAACATCCCAGTCTACGTCCTGAACACCTGGCATCCCGATTCGAAGGGTACCCTGATCACCGACGACCCGGCCCTGCTTTCCGGCATGAGCTACGATGGGCTGGTCAAATCGATTGCCGTCAAGAAGGGGCAGGCGATCGTCAACGTCCGCTCGAACCGGATGTTCGGCCGTCACGGGTTCATGAACGAGCTGTTCGGCGTATTCGAACGTTTCGGCGTTTCGGTCGAGATGATTTCGACCAGCGAGGTTTCGGTTTCGCTGACCGTCGACGACTCCAGCGTCAGCGAACCGCTCATCCATGCCCTGAGTGCCATAGGCGATGTCGAACTCGAGCATCACGTCGCCACGGTCAGCGTCGTGGGCGACAACCTCCGCATGTCGAAAGGGGTTGCCGGCAGGATTTTCGCTTCGCTCCGGAACGTCAACCTGAGGATGATCTCCCAGGGCGCTTCCGAGATCAACGTCGGAGTGGTCGTCGATGAGCATGACGTCGCGGCTGCCGTGTCGGCGCTCCACTGCGAGTTTTTCTCGGGCGAGCAGTGCGGCATCTTCGAGAAGCCGGCAGGAAGCTGACGGGCTTCAGGGGTATTTACAGGATCAAAAAAAGAACGACAATGGATTACAAGAAGGCAGGAGTCGATATCAGCGCAGGCGAAGAGTTCGTCCGGCTCATCAAACCCCAGGTTCGCCAGACCTTCACCAAGCAGGTGATGACCGACATCGGCGCTTTCGGGGGCTTTTTCCAGCCTGACTTTTCGAAGTATTCGAAGCCGGTGCTGGTCAGCAGCATCGATGGCGTCGGCACCAAGCTCAAGATAGCCGTCGAACTCGGCAAGTACGACACGGTAGGCGCCTGCCTGGTCAACCACTGCGTCAACGACATCCTCGTCTGTGGCGCCAAACCGCTCTTTTTTCTCGACTACTATGCCTGCGGCAGGCTGAAGCCCGGGATTGCGGCCTCCGTGGTGACCGGTATGGTCAAGGCATGCCGCGAGAACGGCTGCGCCCTGATCGGCGGTGAGACCGCCGAGATGCCGGGCATTTACGATGCCGATGATTTTGATCTCGCAGGGACGATCGTCGGTGTGGTGGACCACCAGCATATCGTCAACGGATCGCGGATCGAGGCCGGTGACGTCATGATCGGCCTTCCCTCGACCGGCCTGCATACGAACGGATACTCGCTGGCGCGCAAGGTTTTCGAAGGCAGGATGCACGAGAAGTTCGCCGGTCTGGAAGGCACGGTCGGCGAGGAGCTGCTCAAGGGGCACCGCTCCTACCTGAAGGTTATCGAGCCGCTGTTCGGATCTCCGGACGTCAGGGGCCTCTCCCACATTACCGGCGGCGGGCTCATGGGCAACACCATGCGCATCGTTCCGGACGGCCTTGCCCTTTCGGTGGACTGGTCGTCCTGGCCCGAACCGCTGATTTTCGACCTTATCCGCAGGGAAGGCTCGGTGCCCGAGGATGACATGCGTCGTACCTTCAACCTCGGCCTCGGGCTGGTGATGATCGTGGCGAAGGATCGCGTCGATCACATCATGACGTATTTGAAGTCGATGCAGGAAAATGCATACATTATAGGTACGATCGTCAGGGCCTGACGCCCTGCGGGAGAAAGTCAGTTCATCATCCAAACTGGACCTGTATGCAAACTTTGCTGTCCATCATCGTTATATCCTACCTTATCGGTTCGATCCCGAGCAGCATCATTGCGGGCAAGCTGCTCAAGGGTATCGATATCCGCCAGTACGGCAGCGGCAACGCCGGAGGCACGAACGCCTTCAGGGTGCTGGGATGGAAGACCGGTCTCGCCGTGACGATCATCGACATCGTCAAGGGTACGGTAGCCTCGGTCTATGTCGTCTCCTTCTTCAAGGCACATCCTGTCGGCACCTTTCCGGACCTCAATGAGGTTGCCCTGAGCCTGATCGCCGGCATGGCCGCCGTCATCGGCCATGTTTTCACGGTCTTTGCCGGCTTCAAGGGCGGCAAGGGGGTCAGCACGGCCGCCGGCATGCTGATCGGCATCGCCCCGGTGAGCATGCTGATGGTGATGGGCGTGTTTGCGCTGGCCGTGTGGTTGTCCCGGTACGTATCGCTCGGTTCGATTCTTGCCGCCCTGGCCTTTCCGCTCATTATCGCCATCCGCAAGTACATCTTCGAACTCGGCGGCGGCCTGGACTACTACGTGAAGGTGTTCGGCGCCAGATGGTTCGTGCATGACAGCCTCGATTATCACCTGCTCATATTCGGGCTCATCGTGGCCGCAGCGATCATCTATACCCATCGGGCAAACATCAGGAGGCTGCTTTCGGGCACTGAAAACCGCCTGACCTTCGGGCGACATGCCTGAAGCCCGACGCTCCCCCATGAAAATCGCCGTTCTTGGTGCCGGAAGCTGGGGTACGACCCTTGCCGTGCTGCTTGCATCCAAGGGTCACGAAGTGCTCCTCTGGGCGCATCGGCCCGAATTCGCCCGGGCCCTCGAGGCGGAACGGGAGAACAAACGTTACCTCAAGGGAGTCATGTTTCCTCCTTCGCTCCATGTCGTCGAAGGGCTTCATGATGTCGTCCGCGAGGCGGAGATCGTGGTGACTGCGGTACCTTCCCAGGCGCTTCGACAGACCGCCGAGGCCTTCGCCGACGTTTCCCTTGAAGGCAAGATCATCGTCAACGTGGCCAAGGGCATCGAACTGAAGACCGGCAAGAGGATGTCCCAGGTGCTGCTCGAAACCCTGCCCGGACTGACTCCGTCCCAGGTCGCCGCTCTTTACGGCCCGAGCCATGCCGAAGAGGTCGCTCACGAGCAGCCGACGACCGTCGTGGCCTGCTCTTGCTCAGAAGAGACCGCCCGCCGGGTGCAGGATGCTTTCCACACACGCCTTTTCCGGGTCTATGTCAACACCGACCTGATCGGTGTCGAGATTGCAGGTTCGGTCAAGAACATCATTGCCATCGCCGCCGGCAGATCGGACGGGCTGGGATTCGGCGATCATGCCAAGGCTGCCATCATCACCCGCGGGCTGGCCGAGATATCGCGGCTCAGCGCGAAGCTCGGGGCCGACCCGGTGACCATGTCAGGCCTGTCCGGCATCGGCGACCTTGTGGTGACCTGCCTCTCGAGGCACAGCCGCAATCGTTATGTCGGGGAGCAGATCGGCAAGGGAAGGAAACTCGAAGAGGTGATCAGCGAGATGAACATGGTTGCCGAAGGGGTGCTTACCTGCAGGGCCGTCGTGGAGCTTTCAGCCGGGCTCGGCCTCGATATGCCCATCACCCGCGCCGTCTATGAGATGCTGTTCGAAGGCAAGCCTGCCCAGCAGGCGATTCTCGAACTCATGGCCCGTGAACCGAAGGCCGAGAACTATTGACCGTTTTTCGGATGACCGTTCCAGACCGCTTTCCCGCAATCCTTTTTTATCGTCGACCAGTTGACTTTGCCGAGATCGATCCGTACGATGCCGCAGGTCTGCATCTGTCCCAGCAGTTTGCCTGAAAGCCACGATGCGAAATGGCTGATGGTCGGATTGTGGCCGAAAACGATGACGGTCTGTCGCTCCCGGGGCAGTTCCCGGACGATTCCTGCAAGCATCTCGACGTCCCCGTCGTAGATCTCGATCTTTTTCATGATGTATTCCGGCGAGTAATCGAACCTCTCAGCGAAGATTTCGGCCGTCTCGAGGGCCCTGCCGGCAGGGCTGGATACGATAAGATCCGGGCGAACCCCTTTTTCGAACAGGCGCAGGGCCATCTCGGCGGCCTCCTTTCGGCCCTTTGCGCTCAGCGTACGTTCGAAATCGGTAACCTGTGCGTTCTCCCAACCCGAATTTGCGTGACGTACAAGGTAAATACTGTTCATTGAGGGGGGTGATAAAGGGTTCTCTGTTTCAGGTCCATGATGCGCCGGTAAGATTCGTCGATTCTCCGGGGCGTGACGACTCCCTGTTTGACCAGTTTTCTGATGATTCCGGCCGCTTTTTCAGCTATTTCAGGTTCATATGTCGAGGCGTTGTTGCCGAAGAGCAGGATGTCCGCCCCGGCCCCGATGGCGAGGCTGATGGCCTGTTCGAGTCCGTAAAGGCCGGCGATGGCCTTCATCTGCATGTCGTCGCTGACGACGACGCCCCTGAACCCGAGGTCGTGGCGCAGCATGCCGCCGATGATGGCTTTCGAGAGGGTTGCCGGGTGCAGGCTGTCGAGCCTGGCGTTGAAGACGTGGGCCGTCATGACCGGGTCGTCATAACCCTCCCTGATGAGTGCCCTGTAAGGTTCCAGCTCATTTTTCGACCAGGTCGCCGTCACGTCGGTGAAGTCCCTGTGCGTGTCCGTCGTCGAGCTGCCGTGACCCGGGAAGTGCTTGAGCACCGGGATGATGCCTGCTGCGCGGAACTGTTCGATGAAGATCCGCGCATGGCGCGTCACGATCCGGTGGTCGCCCGAAAAGCTCCTGTCGAGCTTTCCGATAACGGGGTTGTCGGGGTTGACGTTCAGGTCGACGTCCGGCGCGAGGTCCATGTTGATCTTCAGGCGCCTGAGCAGAGAGGCCGAAGCAGCGGCGGCCACGCGTGTGCTGTCGGCATTGTCGAGTCTCCCGAGGTGGGCGGCCGAGAGGCTCTTCGGGAATCCCCTGGCCGGTTTGAGGCGGCTGATGCGCCCGCCTTCCTGGTCGATCGCAACGAAGAGCGGGATCGATGACATCTCCTGGAGTTTGGAAACCAGACGCATGACCTGATCGGGAGACTCGATGTTTCGCACCGTCGAGGCGGACGGCACATCGTAATCGAACAGCACGACGCCCCCGATGCGCCTAGTGCGGATGTCCTTTTCGAGCCTCGGTTCGCTTTTCGCGTCGAGCCCCCTGAAGCCGATCATGAGCATCTGGCCGATCTTCACCGTCAGGCTGTCCGTTCTTCGCGAGGAAGCTTCGGCGGATTCGGCCAGGGCCAGTATGAACGTCAGGACAAGGAGGAGCCTTTTCATTGGCAATGGAGACGAGCGGTCAGGGAGTAACTTTCCTAGTCAACATACAGGAATAGGCGTTCCATGTCAAGCCGCTTTTTTTGCCATCGTGATGGCCTCGCCTTCAAGGCCGATCTCGACGGTGTCTCCCTCCTCCACCTGACCGCCAAGGATCATCTCCGACAGGCGGTTGGTGATCTTGCGCTGCATGACGCGCTTGAGCGGACGTGCGCCGAAAGCCGGGTCGAATCCGGTCCTTGCAAGCCACATGAGGGCCTCTTCGGTGATGGTGAGGGAGATCCTCTGCCGCATGGCAAGCTCGCTGATGCGGTTGAACTGGATGGTCACGATCTTCTTGAGGTCATCGCGTGTCAGCGGCGTGAAGAGGATGATCTCGTCGATACGGTTCAGGAACTCCGGGCGAACCTGCTGCTTGAGGAGCTGGAACAGCTTTTTCTGCAGGCCGGCGAGCGCCTCTTCCGACGGCGTGCCGTCGACCTTCTCCATTTCGCTCTGGATCAGGTGTGCCCCGATGTTGCTCGTCATGATGATGATGGTGTTCTTGAAGTTCACCGTACGCCCCTTGCTGTCGGTAAGGCGCCCGTCGTCGAGGATCTGCAGCAGGATGTTGAAGACGTCCGGATGCGCCTTCTCGATCTCGTCGAGCAGCACCACCGAGAACGGCTTGCGTCGGACGGCTTCGGTAAGCTGCCCGCCCTCTTCGTAGCCGACGTAGCCCGGAGGCGCGCCGACGAGCCGGCTGACGGTGTGCGACTCCATGTATTCGCTCATGTCGATGCGGATCATGGCATCCTCGTCGTCGAACAGGTATTCGGCAAGGGTTCGGGCCAGTTCGGTCTTGCCGACGCCCGTCGGACCGAGGAAAATGAAGGAGCCGATGGGGCGCTTTTCGTCGCCCATGCCTGCGCGTGAACGCTTGACGGCTTCGCTGACGGCCTTGACGGCTTCGTCCTGCCCGATGACCCTGCGGTGCAGTTCCGCCTCGATGCCGAGCAGCTTCTGCCGCTCTGACTGGAGCATCTTGCTCACGGGAATGCCTGTCCATCGGGAGACGATGTCGGCGATATCCCCGGCATCGATCTCCTCCTTCATGATCAGGTCTCCGGCAGCCTGCTTGGCATCGATCTTCCTGGCGTTCTCCTCAAGTTCGTGTTCGAGCCCGGCGATCTTGCCGTAGCGTATCTCGGCTACCTTGCCGTAGTCGCCGCTGCGTTCATAGTTCTCAGCCTGGACACGAAGCTCCTCGATTTCGGACTTCATGCGGCGCGAGGCTTGTATCAGCTCTTTCTCGGCGTCCCATCGCGCCTTGACCGTCACCTGCTCCTCGCGAAGGCTGGCGATCTGCTTTTCGATATCCTGAAGCCGCTGTCTGGTGTCTGCGGTGTTCATAGTGCTGGTGGCTTGTTGTCGGACAGATGAAAAGACAAATTAATGTGTAAATTGAAGGCTTGAAAAAAGATGATGAAACGCGCCGGACGCCTGTTCTCTCCGGCTCTCTTGATTAACGGGATAACGCATGCAAAAGTTCACGATCGGTTCACTTGAACTTCCAGGCCCGAAGGGGTTGTTCCTCATCGCCGGGCCGTGCCTGATCGAAAGCCGCGATATGGCCCTTCAGGTTGCAGCCGCGCTTGACCGCATCCGGAAGGAGGAGCATGTTCCGGTCATCTTCAAGGGGTCGTACCGAAAGGCGAACCGCTCTTCGTCTGCGTCGTTTACCGGCATCGGCGACCGTGAAGCGCTCGAAATCCTTTCGGAAGTACGCGAGACATTCGGCATGCCCGTCCTGACCGACGTTCACGAGACCGGCGAGGTCGAGCTTGCCGCGCCATACGTCGATGTGCTCCAGATCCCGGCCTTCCTCTGCCGCCAGACCGATCTGCTGGTGGCCGCAGCTTCGACCGGCCTTGCGGTGAACATCAAGAAAGGTCAGTTCATGGCGCCGGGCGACATGGCCTATGCGGCTGAAAAAGCCGCCTCGACCGGCAACAGGAAGATCATGCTGACCGAACGCGGCACCACATTCGGCTATCATAATCTCGTGGTCGACTTCAGGTCGCTCCCCATCATGGGAGATTCCGGCTGGCCCGTCGTTTTCGACGCCACCCACAGCGTACAGCTTCCCGGCGCAGCTTCAGGCGCCTCCGGCGGCGACCGGAGGTTCCTGATGCCGCTTGCCCGCGCAGCGGTAGCCACCGGCATCGACGGTCTCTTTTTTGAAGTGCATCCCGATCCTGTGCGGGCCATGTCCGACTCGGCCACCCAGGTGGCGCTCGGAGATTTCGGACCCATGATCAGGGAACTGCTGCAGATTCAGGCCTGCGTGCAGACGATTCATTCACGGTAACCAATCACTACTGCCTTGAGCTCTTTCCAGTTTTTCGGTATGCAGCCTTTCCAGGCTGATCCCTCTTCCCAGGTCGGTGCCGCTCTCGACGGCATCAAGGCCCTTCTCTTTCCGGTCGACGGCGTGCTGACGAACGGAACCATCACCCTGGACAGCGCGGGCAGGGAACTGCCCAGTCTCTACGCCCGCGATATCGTAGCCATCAGGGAGGCTTTGCGAAGCGGCATGCGCATTGCCGTTATCTCCGGACGGAATACGACCGTCTACCAGCCGCTGCTCGAGGCGGCCGGGGCCATGGACCTCTATCTTGAAGGCGGTGACCTGCTCGATGCCTACGAGTCGTTCAAGCAGCGTTACGGACTCAAGGATGAGGAGTGCGCATGCATCGCCGACGATATCGATGAGCTGGACATTCTCAGGAAGGTCGGCCTGCCGGTCACGACCATCAACGGCGTCGAGTACCTGCGCAACCGGGTCGCCTATATTTCTGTCTACGAAGGAGGGCGGGGGTGCATACGGGAGATCATCGAAATGATCCTCGAGCACCAGGGTCGCTGGGCGTACGGCGAAAATCCCGCTCAAGGCTGACACGCCCCAGGCGAAACCACTCTTTCAACGGTGAGGCGAACCTGCCTGCATCGATTTCTGTCGCTCGCTGACGTCGTCCGGCTTTCAGGCCGGGGTTGCGACCGTTTCCACGAGAATCTCCCTGTTCAACGTTTTTGCCGTTTCGGTCAGCGACAGCGTACCTACCATGTTCGTGCCGTGTCCCGGTTCGATGTGCACATCCCCGAGATATTCCGACCCCTCGGCGATCGCCCGATCGAGGGCATCGAGTTTTCCCAGCAGGCTGTAGGCCGCCGATTGCGGTGTCGAGCAGGATACCGGCGGATTGCCGTTTCCGTGGACGATGTAACCGATAGGCAGGGAGCTCTCTTCCGGATAGTGGTGCCAGTGGGTCATGGATGCTCCTGACGCACGAAGCCGTTCCGGAAAGCTTGCTTCCGGCCTCAACGCCTGGAGGATGCTCGACGCCATGGCGTTCCCGACGGCATGGGCAACGATGGTCAGGGTGTCGAACGAGGGACGCACGGCGAGCTCCCTGGGCAGTCCCGCCGGGGTGGCGAGCCATGCCCGGCCCTGCCTGATCCCGGTCTCGACGAGGTCATAACGGCTGTCGACGGCCGTTTTCCTGCATCCGGACCTGGTGGTGACGACACGGACTTCGGGTATGGGGACTCGCAGCACCCTTCCGGCAATACTGACTTCGACGGACTCCTCCCGGAGTAGGTGGCCGCTCCTGTCGGCGTCGATCGCAGGCGCAGCGTGCAGCGGCAGCTGCCTTGCGAAAAAACCGTAGCTCATGCCGCTCCGGTCGTCGAGGTATCGGGCCACGATCTTCCGGAAGAATCCACTCCTGTAGGCAAGCCCATCCCTTGACGTGTGGCTCATGAGCAGGGGGTTGCCCTCCCAGATCATTCCGCATTCGACGAAGTCCCTGGCGACGGTTGCAAAGGCGCCTGTCGAGGTATCGAGGGCTTCGTGAAAGGTGTCGATCTCCCCGGCTCTCGGCGGCACGACCTGCGCCGTCAGTTTGGGGACGAGGGTGTCGAGGACGTCGCGGATCTCTGGAAGCGGCGTGTCGAAAGAGGTGACTCCGCCGTTCATGCTGCAGATGGTCCATGAAATGCCGGTCACGTAGATCACCAGGTGCACCATGTCCCAGGCCAGCCTGCCGACGACGGCGTCGAGCGCCTTCTGGGGCTCATCGCCCTGTGCGACCGGCGGCGGTTCGTCGTAGATGCCCACGATGACGTTGTTGTACAGCGTCGATACCCGGTTGATCGGCAGCAGGTGGTCCGGATAGCTTCCCGGAGCGATGACCACCGTGCCCGCCATGATGCGCCCGTCCGCTCCCGCAGCCTCCCCGTCGCCGAGGACGCAGGCGCCGCATGCCTTCAATGCCCCCTGCAGTGCGGTCGTGAAGCGTTCCAGCCGTTGATTCGGGTCATGAAGCGGGCAGAATGCCACCTTCAGCGCCGAAGCCATGGCTGACGGGGTAAGCGGCGTGGAGGGTGGTATCCCGAGAATGCGGTGCATCGATTCGGGGCTTATGCGCTCGGTCATGAGGCCGGAAGTGAATATGGTTACTGAAAGCGCGAGAGCTACTGGCCTGCAGGATGTTCGTGGCCCCAGAGCAGCTTGGTGCGAAGGATTTCGCAGTAGTTTCTTTTCTCGTTCGCCACCAGGTTGATGGCCTGCGGGGATTTTCTGACCGAGACGATCTCGCCGGGATCAAGCATCTTTCGCAGGTGGCCGTCGACGTTCAGCGGGAATTCGCCGTCGGGGGCCTCTACCGAGACGCGGATGAGCTTGTCGTCGCTGATGACGATCGGCCTGACTGTCAGCATGTGGGGACAGATCGGCGTGATGACGAACACATTCGATTTCGGGGCGATGATCGGCCCGCCGGCAGAAAGGGAGTAAGCCGTCGATCCCGTTGAGGTTGCGATGATGATGCCGTCGGCGCGGTAGGAGCCGAGGATCTCTTCATCGAGCCGGATGACGAAGGTCGGGATGCGGGAGTAGGTGCCTTTTTCGATGACCACGTCGTTCAGGGCGGTCAGCTGCTTCATCGTTCCGTCGATGTCGATGGTCGCCTCGAGCTGGGAACGGGTATGGATCGAATAATTGCCGCTCACCACCTGCTCGAGCGACGGGATCAGCTCATCAGGGCTGAATTCGGTCAGGAACCCGAGGTTGCCGACATTGATGCCGAGCACCGGTTTTGCCAGGGAATAGTGAGATGCGAACAGCAGGGTGCCGTCCCCGCCGAGCGATACGAACACGTCGCAGATGCTGTTCAGCGTCTCCACGCTGGCCGATTTCGGACTGCCGATGGCTCTGGCCGACTCGGTGTCGTAGACGTAATCGATGCCGCGCGCTTCGAGCCAGGCGGCGACATCCCCGGCCAGCTTCAGGGCCCGGTCGCGCATGATGTTGACGATGATGGCGATTCTCATGTCCTGCCTCTCTGCTGAAGGGATTGATAGAGCCGGTTTGCTTCGCGGAAGTCGCCGGCGATGGCGTCGAGCTTCAGTCCGCGCACTTCGTCTGCGAGATGGGCGAGACGGGCGGAAAACGCGTCGAGTTCGTCGGCGATGTTGGTGCTGTTGGTCGAGACTATGTCGCGCCACACCGGCCAGGGACTGCCCGCCAGACGTGTCACGGAGGCGAAGCCCGGGCCGGACCTTCCGATGTTTTCATGGCAGAATGTCATCAGGGTGGTCGAGATGAGCTGGGGCAGGTGGCTGATGTTCGCATAGATACGGTCGTGCTCCTCGGGAGTCATGACGGTCGGTATGCAACCGGCGGCTTCGAGCAGTCCGAAAAATTCTCCGGCGCGACCGTTTTCGGGCAGGCGATCTCCCGAACAGACGATCAGGAGATGGCCGGCGAGCAGTTCCGGGGAGGCTGCGAGGTATCCCTGCTGCTCACGTCCGGCGATCGGATGCATCCCGATGAACTCGATCCCGAGAGCGGAAGCCCTTTCTGCGATCATCGACTTGGTGCTCGACACGTCGGTCACCAGCACGCCGGCTGGCGCATGCCGACTGACCTGCTCGAGCAGGGCGATGTTGGTGAGCACCGGGGCGCAGAGCACGACGACGTCCGCATCGTACAGTTTCGCCGGGTCCTCCTCGAAACGGTCGAGCCCGAGGGTGCCCGTGATGCAGGTGATGTCGTTCGGATCGAACCCTGGATCCCAGCCGATCAGCTCGATGCTCCTGCCGGTCTCTTCCGAAGCCCGCCGTATGGCCTGCATCAGCGAAGCGCCGATGAGCCCGAGTCCGGCGAAAGAGATTCTGTTGATGTGATGCGGTTGCATGGGCGCGCTCATCCCTGCGGGTTTATCCTGCTGCCCGGGGCGTAGATCGGGACGCCCTTCCCGCAGAGAGGGCACTCTTCAGGCGCATGGCTGACCACTTCGAGCGACAGCAGCGAAAACTGGTTGTCCGACAGGCGGACCCGTCCGTTGCTGCGGTCGACCACCGTTCCCACGCCGGCGACCGTCGCACCGGCAGCCTTGACCTGTTCGATCACCTCGGCCACCGAACCTCCGGTCGTGATCACGTCCTCGACGACCAGCACCTTGTCTGACGGATCGATGACGAAGCCCCTGCGGATGGTCATGACTCCATCCTTCCTTTCGGCGAAGATGGTCGTTACGCCCAGCTGGCGGCCGGTCTCGGTGCCGACCACGATGCCGCCGATTGCCGGGGAGATGACCATGGTGATTCCCGCGTCCCTGAAATGGCCGGCGATGGCCGAGCAGATCGCCGAGAGGTGTTCGGGGTGCTGCAGCACCTTGGCACACTGGAAATAGGAGTCGCTGTGCCGTCCTGAAGTGAGTCTGAAATGGCCGTCGAGCAGGGCGCCGGTCGACTTGAACATCGCGAGGGTTTCCGAATTGGTCATGTGGGCTGGAACGGGGTTAGGTAGAGAGTGATTCCGTCATTCCAAGAAGATACAGAAGCCCGTTCGAAAAGCTAAACGCAAAATGGGCGAGGAGCCCTTGCCAGCCGCTTCCCGTCAGTCGGAGTCAAGGTAGCTTTGAAGGATGACGCAGGCAGCGGCGGTGTCGACACGCCCCTTGACCTTGCGCTGTTTCCGGCTCGACCCGGAATCGACCAGTATCCGTCGCGCCTCCTTCGAAGAGCTGTGTTCGTCGACGGTCTCGATGGGGATCGACGGGAACAGCCGGACGAGCTCCTCCACGAAACGGTCGATCACCGTGGTCATGCGGTTCGCCGTTCCCCGGTCGCTCAGCGGATAGCCGACGATGATCCGGTCGATACCGTCCTGCCGGAGCAGGCCGTCCAGAACCTCCTGCAGGCCATCGATGTCGAAGGTGCCCACCGGCTGGGCGAACATGCCGAGCGGGTCGCTCCTGGCGACGCCGATGCGCTTGGTGCCGTAATCGATGGCGACCACTCTCCGGTATCGGGTTGAAGGCATAGGTGTCCTTGGTCTGAATATTCCGTATTTTAACAACTTCAACCCATACTTTCCACTACTCTCTGCATTGATCATGATCATCCGCCAACGCAAACCGCCATGGCTTCCCGCGCTTGCCGCCGCTCTGGCTCTCTGCCTGCTGGTCGCCCATGGCGACGATGCCCTGGCGGACGCCCGCAGGGGATGGATCGAGGGGAGCATCTCCGCCGGTGGACATTCGAGGCATTACCTGGTGTTCGTGCCGGAAGCCCTGCCTCCGGGAGCCCCGGTCGTAGTGCTGCTGCACGGCAGCCGTCAGGGGATGAGGTCGCTGTTCGAAGCGGATGCCGGAGGGGTGAGGGAGTGGCCGCTACTTGCCCGGCGTGAAAAGTTTCTGCTCGTTGTGCCGAACGGCACCAACCTGAAGACCGGCGATACGGACGGCGACCGCCAGGATTGGAGAAGCCGGCGTCCGGAGCTCCTGCAGGCAGGGGTGGCCGGAGATGATGCCCGGTTTATCATGAGCATGCTCGACGAGGTCATACGGAACCGCAGGGCGGATCCATCCAGGATCTACCTGACCGGTCAGTCAGGGGGGGCGGTAATGGCAGCCTCGCTCCTGCTTGCCTCGCCTCGGCGCTTTGCTGCAGCCGCCCTCTTTTCCCTGGCGCTTCCGTCAGCCATGGCCGCCGGAAGCGCCGGCTACCGACCCTGTCCGCTGATGCTCTTGAGCGGGACGGCAGACCCCCTCGTTCCGTGGACGGAGGCCAGTCGAAGGGAGAGCGGCGAGACGGTCATGTCTGCCCGCGAGTCCGCAGGTTGGTGGGTCGTTGCCAACCGGGCAGATGCCATCGCCCCCGTCACCTCCTTTCTTCCCGACCGGGATCCTCGCGATGGTTGCCGAATCCGCCGGACGGAGTACCGACCACTCAAAGGAGGGGAACCCGTGCTGCTCTATGTGGTCGAGGGCGGCGGCCATGCAATGCCGTCACGACGGCATCCTTCATCGGTAACGAGCGCATCGAGGCGGATGACCGGCAATGTCTGTCGCGATGCCGAGGGTGTCGAGCTTGCCTGGGGGTTCCTGAGCGGGTTCCGGCTGCTTCAGGTGAATTGAGAGGTTTCCACGCACGAACGTGGGGTGGAAGCGGGGCGTACAGCGGTTTGCAGGTGGGCAGGAAATGGCATTGCCTGAATGGCTCACGGGTTCAGACGCAAACCATTCAGGCCTTGAACGTTCTGGAGGCCGCCGTCGTTATGAGGAGTGGCGGTTCTCTGAAGGTTTTCCTAAGCCTGGGGTTGCTTCTGTTTCTGTTCCTGGGCTATCATGACGAAGGCTGCGACGACGCCAGGGACCCATCCGAGGAGCGTGAGCAGGCCGGTGAGCATGATCGTTCCAGCCTCTTTGTTCATGACGGCGGCAGGCGGCAGGATGACTGCCAGGATCAGGCGGCGGATATCCATGATGTGATTCTCCGGGTTTATGGTTGGGTTGCTGTAGACTGAAATGTAATATTTGACGGTATAACAGGCAATTAAAAACCAGAACCTTCGTTGTTGCCCCTCGGTGCTCCCCTGACAATGAGATCCTCTTTCATCCTGAACGGTCGTGAACGTTGCACGAGCAGAAAACCCGGACTTGTATTTTATCGTTTATGTATTAAATTACTATCCCCATTTCGGAGGAGATCCAGAGTTACGTATTGCTCGAGATTTTCAGAATAAAAAGACTAATCAATTTGCAGAACAAGATTCATCCTGACGTGGTCCTGGATGATGTTTGCGAGGTTATTGACGAACCTAACTTCAATAATTTCAATACCTCTCCAGACCCCCCCAGTCCTTACGCAGAACTCGAGAAGAAGTATCGGAAGAACAAGTTCAATCGAGCCCGTAAAGACAACGGAACAACCACCTCCCTCTACGGTACCCATGGACTGCCTCAGTCCAACGGGACGAAAGCAACAGGCAGTAAAGTCCAGAAGAAAAAAAGCAGGAAAGCCCCCAATTCGAGGCCGACGAGGTCGTCGAACGGGAAGAGGTCATCCTGACAGCAGCAACTTCAGGCTGTTTTTTCAAGGAGCGTGGATCGAATCCGCACCTTGCCGCTTCATCCGATTTCCGGGAGCGCCGCTGACCTCTGAAGGTTTCTGCCGGCATGCGCCCGGGACTTCAGCCTTACTCCGACAACCATCATGCCATTCGAGATTCAGGCCCACCGAGGGGCGCGGGCTTATTATCCTGAGAACACCATACAGGCATTCTGCAAGGCGGCCGATCTCGGTTGCTGCGTGATCGAACTCGACCTCGTCGTTTCGAAAGACCACCGCATCCTCGTTTCCCATGACCCTTGGGTGCAGTCCCGACCCGGCGACGCTCTGTCGAGGAGATATCTGTATTCGATGCCCTATGAGGAGATCTCCCTTATCGACTGCGGCACTCCGTCGCCGGAGTTTCCAGGGCAGATGCGGATCGTAGCGTGCCGTCCGACGCTTTCGGCGGTTTTCGGTGAGGTGGAGGAGCATCTTTGCCGTATCGGCCGGACCGGAGGAATGGTCTACAACCTGGAGGTGAAGTCGTGGCCTGAACTGGACGGTGTCGCCAATCCGGACCCGGCAACCTGTGCGGCACTGGTCATCAGGGAGATACGTGATTCAGGAATCGGATCCAGGGTCAGGCTCCAGTCGTTCGACGACCATATTGTCGCAGCATCGCACCGGCTCATGCCGGAATTATGTACTGGTCTGCTGGTAGAGGATCCGTCACGCTTCGATACCTTGCCGGATCGTCCTGGTTTCATCCCCGAATATGTTAATCCGCACCTTCCGCTTGTTGATCGACGACTGGTCGAAAAGCTGCATGGCCTCGGGGCAAAAGTCGTCGTATGGACGGTCAACCTTCCGGACGAGATGATCCGCATGAGGCGTCTCGGTGTCGACGGCCTCATCACCGACTATCCCGAGACGGCGTTGAACCTGCCGGAGCTTCTTCCTTAGCGCGCAGCCTGCCCCTCAGGAACCACCCTTGCGAGACAGTGACTCGAGTACCTTGTCGGTTTTCCTGTTCAGTGCCTCCAGTTCGTCCTTCGAAGTGTTTCCTGGCGTATAGACTGCCTGGTCGATCATCTTGATGAGTTCCAGTAAGGCCTTGGCGCAAGCAGGTTCCACATCGAGTCCTTCCAGGGCGTTGCTGAGCTGCTGCGACGTCAGGCCGGCGGGACTTGGCACCCCCGCTTTCCTGAGCGCCGAATAAACCCTTTTTCGTAACGCTTCGGCAGAACCCGATGCAGGGGAAGCCGGCCGGGCTGGCGGTTCGGGCGTTTTTTCCTGAGGAGCGGCAGGTGCCCGGCCACGCCGTGCTCCGAATACGAAAAGGGCTGCGATCAACGCCAGTACCGCAACCGACATGAAGATCATGGCTGTCGGCGGAATCCAATTCGCCCTTTCGGGACGGGCGGCGGACAGTGAGTCCGGAACCGTCTGGCTCGACGTTTTTGCCCCCGGCAGGACCGTGACGGTGATCTCTCCGGAAGAGATGGTTTCATATCGGCCTTTCCAGGGGTTGAACGACGTCAGCCTGACCGGCGTGAACCTGAATGTTCCCGGCAGTTCAGGGTTGAGGGATATCCTCGACGAGACGGCTTCCTCAGCATGCCTTGCATCTTCCTGGGTGACGGTAGGTACGCCGGTTTCCATCGGCCTGAATCCCGCGGGGAACGTCAGGGCGACCTGAGGAAAAGCGTTGAGGTTGCCCTTGCCGCTTATCTTGACGGAGAGTGTCAGGGGTTCGCCGACATGCACACGGAATTTGTCCGAAGAGAGCGTCAGCGTAAAATCGCCGACGGCGCCGCTGAATCCGGCGGGCGCGGATTTCGGCAGCGGCCTTGCATCTATGGTCGCCGTCGGTGCGGCGATAATGGTTTCGATATCCTTCCGGTTTTCGGTTCCCACGCCGGTACTCGCCGGCATGAAGCAGCGCAGACGGTAATTGGATACCGAAAGTTTCCCCGTCTGCATGGGAATCAGTTTGAACTGCTTGACGACCGCCTTCCTGAGGTCCATTCCGCCTATCGTGGACGGGGTGCTCCTGATATAGCCTTCCGGCGTTACCTCCTGCACCCAGAGGCCCGGGTGGTCCGCCTTGCCCGAGTCGGCTATCCTCGGGGCGACGGATCTGAAATAGAGAGAGTAGGTCAGAACAACCTCCTGGCCTACATAGGGATTCCTGTTGTCGATGTTCGCATCGATAAACAGGGTGTCCTTCGGCGAAGCGTTCCCGCCGGTTTTCGCTTGTGCCGCTGCCGTCCAGCAGAGCGAGACCAACAGCAGCCAGAACCTGATTCCTGTGTGCATATCCTGATTACTTCATGAGTTCCCTGGACCTTGCAGCGGCAGCTTTTACCGTATCAACCAGAGCTTCCCTGATATGGTGCCGCTCCATCTCACGCAGTCCGGCCTCGGTCGTACCACCCGGAGTCGTTACCTCCCTGACGAGATCTTCAGGGCTTTTCCTGCCTTCAAGAACCATTGCCGCGGCACCGAGCATCGTCTGGGCTGCCAGCAGTATCGAGGTTTCAAGGTCGAGCCCGCTGGCGGCTCCGCCTTCGGCGAGCGAATCGATGATCCTGAACATGTATGCCGGGCCGCTGCCGGATACGGCTGTCGCAGCATCCATGCCTGTTTCCTGTACCACGGCGGTTCTGCCGATGGCGCTGAAAATGCCTTCCGCGAGCTCAAGATCGCCGTGCGTGGCATGGGCGCCGCTGCAGAGTGCGGTCATTCCCTTGCCGACGAAAGCCGGTGTGTTCGGCATCACCCTGATGACCCTTGTGCCGTCGGGGCAGTGAGAGGCGATGAACTCGGTCGAAATGCCTGCTGCAACGCTGACGAGAAGATGGTTGCTACCCAGAGCAGTTCGGAGCTCGGTCAGCACATCCGCCACCTGGTAGGGCTTGACGGCGATGATGATGATCGCGGCAGTGCGGGCAAGGTCCGGGATCGAGGACTCCGGTCGTATGCCGAACTGTTCGGCAACGCTGCGGAGTGCTTCCTGATCCTTGTCGAAACCGGATATCAGGGAGCCCTCTTCCTTCACCAGGCCCGAGATGAGCGCCTGGGCGATTCTTCCTGTTCCGATAAATCCTATGGATGGTTTGTTCATGATCGGTCTTGATACATAACATGATTGTGTCCGCAGGCCCTCCTCGCGCGAGGTCAGCCATGTCGGATTTTCAGGGCAAGGATGATGCAGAGCTGCAGCAGCGTAATCCCGTTAGCCGTTATGATGGACGGGCTCTGCTTCACCAGTCCGTAACAGAACCAGAGTGAGACTCCGATCGTCGTGGCGATGGCCCACGAGAGGCTGACGTCTCGTGCCTGACGTGTACGGATCATCCGATATGCCTGGGGGAGGAGGCCAAAAGAGGTCAGCAGTCCGGCAGCGTATCCAAGGTACTCGATCTCCATCGTCATGTTCATTACTGTCTTTGCTCAACTCTGGAACTGGTCTTGTCAAAGATAGGAAATTATCGTGACTTGCGAGGCCGAAGAGGCAATTCCGGCCGCCATCCGGTTCAATGCGGGTAAAAAAAAACGGGAGTCAGGCTCCCGTTTATCCATCTTGCACGTGGGCGAAAAGCTTATTTGCTCTGGCCGACCATGTAGGCGACGGCGTTGCCGACCTGCGCATCGGTCAGGGCCGCGTTGCCGCCCTTTGCAGGCATCATGCCTTTGCTGCCCTTAAAGCCCTTGACCGACTTGGCGACCATGGCGTCGACACCCTGGCCGAGGCGAGGTGCCCATGCAGCCTTGTCACCGAGTTTGGGTGCGCTCATCATGCCGGTTTTGTGGCAGGTCGCGCAACTTGCATCGTAGGTTGCCTTACCGGCTGCGGCATCGTATTTAGCGGCAAAAGCGTTGCCGGAAACGAGCATTGCGGCGCCGATCAGGGCGGTGGAAACAAAACGGGACATAGGACTTCTCCGTTGAAAGTTATGATGTTGTGTGGTGCCCGGACATAGAAACGTCCATGGACCGATATTTTACCATTTTGGCCGATGTCATCCAAATCTTTTCGCCCGGGAAACGGCCTGCCGGAAACGTGGAAAGGCCGGACAATCCGGCCTTTCCTGTATTCGAGTCCGCCACGGTGGTTATTTCGCGAGGCTCATGAGGTATTTGGCAGCGTTGGTGAGCTGCTCGTCGGTCAGGGCTGCGTTGCCGCCTTTCGCGGGCATGCCGTTGAGGCCGTTGATCGTGTTCTTGATCACGGTTTCCTCACCTTTCGCGATGCGAGGTGCCCATGCGGCCTTGTCGCCGGGTTTCGGGGCGTTCATCATGCCGGCGTCATGGCATGCGTTGCAGCCGCCGTCATAGACGGTCTTGCCTGCTGCAAGTTTCGGGTCTGCAGGTGCAGCAGCCGGAGCAGCAGGGGCGGGAGCTGCCGCAGGCGCAGCGGGTGCAGCTGCCGGTTTCTCGGCTTTATTGAGCTCTTCGGCTAATTTCGCCGGCGGTTTTTCCAGTCCGCAGCCGCCAAGGACGACGAGTCCGACGGTGAGCAGTGGCAGAAAGCGTTTCATGGTTTTCTCCTTTGTATTTGATCCCTCGGATTACGGGTGGTTTAGCAAAAACTTACAAACTTAATGTTAATCATATTTCATGTTCTCTCAAAATGGATTTTGTCCGCGGTCACTCTTTCGAGCTGACGGCGCAGGTCATGCCTCGAGAGGTTGTAGAGGTGCGAATAGAAGAGGTTGAACAGCAGCACGGCCGGCTTGATGCTCGGCGCGTCCATGCCGCGCCGGATGGCATTGCCGACATTGAATACCCGTCGCGTCAGCTCCGAATAGCTTTCGATGAAGTCGGGGAGGGGAATGTTCTTCGGACGGTACAGCATCTCCTGGCCGAAGGTATAGCGGAACGATGAGAGGTCATCAGGGTCGAAAAGCAGGCGTCCCTCCTCCCGCAGCCGGTCGAACACCTTCGTACCCGGATTCGGTCGGAGGATGTTGATTCCCGGAACATCGAGGCGGGTGTCTGCGATGAAGTCCAGGATGGCTGCCGGAGTGCCCAGCGTGTCTCCGTCCAGGCCGTAGATGAAACTGCCGTAAAGGCTTATGCCGCTCTGCCTGATTGCCTTGATGTTGCCCGCAAGCTCTTCGGTGCGGTTCTGTGTTTTGCGGTGTGCGTCCCGGCTCGACGGTTCGATGCTTTCGATGCCGACCAGCAGCGCCTGGCATCCGGAGCGGGCGAACGCATCGAGCAGCCGCGGCTGCTGGCCGAGAGCCGTGGTTGCCTGGCCGAACCAGCGGATCCCCAGCGGGGCCAGGCTGTCGAACAGTTCGAGGGCGAATGAGGGATCGGCGTTGATGGAGTCGTCCACGAAAAAGAATATCCTCCGGTCGTCTTCCCTGAACCGAAGCACCTCCTCGACCAGGTCGCTGATGCGACGCTGTCTCAGGACATGTCCGTTCAGTACGTGGACGTTGCAGAAATCGCAACGGTAAGGGCAGCCGCGTCCCGTCTGTATCAGATTGGTAGTGAAATATCGGTTGTTTTTCAGCGAAGCCTTGCCGACCGGGCGTGATATCGAAAGGTCAGGCGGTGCGTCCGTCCTGTATTCCGGTTTCAGGCTGCCCGAGGCAAGGTCCGACAGCACCTCCTTCCAGAGGTCGTCGGCCTCGCCGAGCGCCAGCGCGTCTGCGTGGGGTCGGCAGGAGTCGGGGAACATGGTGACATGCGGTCCGCCAAGCACCACGGGGATCCCTCTCGAGCGGAGTTCCCCTGCCAGTCCGAACGCCTTTGAGGCCATGCCGGTCTGAACGCTGATGCCGACGAGGTCCCAGCTCCTGTCGAAGGGAAACGGCTCGAACCTGAGGTCGCAGATGGTCTGTTCGATTCCCGGGACCTCGACCGAGGCGAGGATCATGAGTGCGAGGGGGGGGATGGCGAACTGCGTTTTCTTGATGAGGTTCCGCACGGCTCCGTTGAACCAGCGGACCGGACCGGAGTCCGATCCTTCGTCATAGAGCGACCTTGCGCCGTCGACGCCGCTGTCGGACGGCAGGAAGACGAGTGCGACCTGTTTCTTCGTTGTCAATTGGTTACCAGTCCTTTTGTTCCTTCGGGCTCTGTCGGGGCGGTGCAGGACGGAAGTAACGGCGCATCATCCGGCCCTCCTCCTGCCTGGCATTGTCGAGGAGCAGGTTCGACACGTCGGAGCTGAGTCCCGACGGCCCAGAACCGCGTCCCGGCGCCCCCTTGCCGCCTCCGCCCGAAGAGGGCGATGGGGGAGGAGTAAGCTTGCGGAGCGCCCGGAAGACGATTTCATAATTGACCCTGGCATCGTTGTCCTGGGGGTTGGCAAGGAGCGCCCGGCGGAAGCATGCTATCGAGCTGCGAAGCTGTTCGGGGTAATCGCGGGCCTTCGGGTTGGCGAAGGCGATCGTCGCCAGGGCGTTGCCCCGGTTATACGAAGCACGGGCTCCGATCCGCCCCCTGTCCGCCTGAAGGCCGGCGTAGATGGTCGATGCCTGCAGGTAGCGATTCAGGCCGTACTCGGCCCCGGCCAGGTCGAACAGGGCCTCGCGCTTGAAGAACCCGGCGGGATAACCGGTCAGCAGGGCCGTATAGCCTTGACGCGCGCCGGCAAGGTCGCCGGTTCGCTGACGGTCATAGGCTTCCAGGAACATCCTGTATTGCCTGACGGCTGAAGGGAGGTCGCTCAACGAGAAGAGCAATATCAGGGATGTAATCAATCTGTGCATGGCGGGTTTTTTTCAATATACGCCATTCGGTCCGGGTTTTCAGGAGGGGAGCCTGACTGGCCAGGCCCTCCGGCATCGTTTCGGATGCCCGGGGGGTAGGCAGGGCATCCGGGTGCGTTTTCGCTCAGTCGGCGAGGAATGCTCTCTGAACGGCGGCTACGCCCGAGCCGATCTCGAAAGGTACGCCCATATCACTCAAGGTGAACTCCAGTGCGCCGATGACCGAGAGCATGTCCAGCTCGTCGTAATACCCGAGATGGGAGATCCGGAAGATCCGGCCTGCAAAATCGTCCTGTCCGGCAGCAACCGTGATGCCGTTGCCCACCTTGAGGATCTTGTTGAACGCCTTCCAGTCAACTCCCTCCGGAAGCCAGACCGGCGTGACGGCGAACGAGGGGGAGCTGCTGAACAGCCTCATGCCGAGCGCCTCGCAACCCTGGCGGCATGCCGAGGCAAGTCTTGCGTGACGGCTCCAGACATTCTCGATGCCCTCTTCGCGAAGCATCCTGAGGGCTTCGGCAAGGCCGATGATGAGGGTGACGGCCGGAGTGAACGGCGTGTCGTTGCCTGCATGCGATTTCAGCGCCTTCTTCAGGCTGAGGTAGAACTGCGGCCGTTCATGCCTGCTGTTGACGATGTCCTGTGCCCGCTCGGAAACAGCGATGAGCGCCAGGCCGGGAGGCATCATGAGCCCTTTCTGGGAACCGGTGATGCAGATGTCTGCGCCCCAGTCGTCGAAATGGAACTCATGCGCGCCGATGGCCGTGATGCCGTCGACGAGGATCAGGGCGTCGGACGCTTCACGGATGGCCGCGCAGAGCGCCTTGATGTCGGATGCTGTGCCTGTCGATGTCTCGGAGTGGGTGAGGCAGACGCCGCGTGCGTCGGGATGTTCCCCGAGCAGTTCGGCTATGCGTTCAGGCTGGATGGCCGTGCCCCACTCGACCTTCTCCTCGATGCAGTTGCCCGTGAAGGTCCGGACAAGCTCTCCCCAGCGCTCGCCGAACTTGCCGCCGTTGATCGTGATCACCTTGTCTCCGGGGCCGAACAGGCTCGAAATGGCCGATTCCATGCCGCCTGTGCCGGAGCAGGTCATGACGACGACCGGCTGGGTCGTCCTGAACAGGTACTGGAGGTCCTCGTGCACCTGCTGCAGGATCTCCATGAATTCAGGGTTGCGATGATGGATAATCGGCGCGGCCATGCTGAGCATGACGTTTTCGGGAACGGGTGTCGGGCCGGGGGTGAAGAGTCTTTTTTTCATGAATAGGGCTTATTCAATGGGCGTCTGCGCGGCAGACGTTACAAAACAATCACAAATTGACTGAAAACCGGATTTTCGGAGATCATGAACCGATCATCGATTGGTGGACAATATAAGCATTTCGGGGATGCTTTAAAGAGGCCGGGGGAGTGAACTTCCCCTAAAAAATGACGATGTTGCGGCTTCATGCGCGTCCCGCACCTGCACCGCTCCCCAGGAGCGAGCCCCCCGGGTCCCCGACCGGGATTACCGCCAAATTGTATTTTCGAGGAACTATGAACAGGCATTGAGGAGTTCCTTTTTCTTGATCGCCGGATGACGACCACCTCGCAAGTGCCAAGTGGACTTCGTATCCCACCAGTACCCTTCTCCATCATCTTCAGTGTTTTGTCCCCGTCCCATTGTTGTGCAGAAGTACCTGTCCTGTCGTGCCCTGAGTCAGCTTTCAACAACGGAGGATTTATGAATATGATCGAAGAGAAGGCCATTGCGCAACTTGATGATGCGATTTCGGATGCCGATCTTTGCCCCATAGTGATTTCAGTCGGACATCGTCTGTTCGAAGCCCTTTGTCAGGTCGGTCGATTGAACCTCGGGGCGGGAATGTTCGGTTACCACCATTTCGTTCTGGATAAAACGATCATCGTTTATGCGGATCTCAGTGTATTGGATTGGGGATACCGGTTGCATTATACCGCGGAGAAAGCAAACTCATGTGCCAGGTGAAAACCGGGTACCCGGAGAACAACTCCCGGGTGAAGATTCCGGGCTTTTCGTTTATTCCTCCACTTCTCTGCGATCATGATCTCCGCTGTGAAATAGAGCCTGGCAGAGACTCCGTTTTTGCGCTGGAATCCTGCTCGCTTCTCCGTACATTCATGTAATGATGTCCACCCTTGAGCAGTCTCCTTTCTGAAACCTGACCGTCCTGGCGCGCAATGGAACCATCCGATCCGTTAAAGCTTCACCGAGAATTGCTCTATGACATGCATGCCCGGCTCGTGGCGCGTTTAAACGGAGACCCGGAACCGATGGCAGGCGAACAGGAGTCGCAGGCTTCCGAAAGTGATGACCTGCGGCTCGAAGAGTCGGATTGATGACAACCGTTGAACAATCAGGACGATGCGTGATTTCAGGGACTTGGCGCAACAGGCCCGGATCCGGTACCAACTTCAGCCAGGGTTAGTCGGCATCAGCATTGAAGGGGATCCGCCACTGGGGTTTCGATACCGGTTCGCCGACAAAACCGCTGCCGGGCGTTTTCTTTCGTTGCGTGAACTTCATAACAGCTATGAGCCGCTGAATGCGAACACGTTACGGCAAGAGGGTGCCGATGTGGTCGAGGTATGGCGATGATGCCACTCCGGCTTTGAGTCGAGAGGAAATGAGTTGGAGAAACAGCGAAAAGCCCCGGATGATCCGGGGCTTCTGCTTTTGGGTTCCTTTCCTGTCACCGGGGTCAACACCTCATGAGTCCAAGCTCGTTCTTATTCCTTCAGACCCATGGTGATATTCCGTATCGCCGAAGAGCCGTGCACTCCGCGACGCGGGTATGGTCAGTTTCTCGTCTGTTCCATGAGGTCGGTGAACTCCTTGAACAGGTAATGGGAATCGTGCGGCCCGGGGGCTGCCTCAGGGTGGTACTGCACGGAGAAGCAGGGCAGGTCGCGGTGGCGCACGCCTTCGACGGTCTGGTCGTAGAGGTTCCTGTGGGTAAGCTCGAGCGTGCCGGGCAGGGAGGCCTCCTCTACGGCGAACCCATGGTTCTGCGAGGTGATCTCGATCTTGCTGTTCAGGAGGTTCTTGACCGGGTGGTTCGCACCGTGGTGGCCGAACTTGAGTTTGTAGGTCTTCGCGCCGAATGCCAGCGAAAGCAGCTGGTGGCCGAGGCAGATGCCGAAGATGGGCAACGGCCTGGTTTCCTGGTTGTAGGTTGCGAGCTCCCTGATGGCTTCGACCGCATAGGTGACGGCGAACGGGTCGCCGGGGCCGTTGGAGAGGAAGACTCCGTCCGGGTTCAGGGCGATCACCTCTCTGGCCGGCGTCTTCGCGCTCACGACGGTGACTCGGCACCCTTCGCTCTGAAGCTGCCTGACGATGTTGGTCTTGATGCCGTAATCGAATGCAACCACATGGTACTTCGCATCCGGGGTTTCACACGTGTAGGATGAGCCGGTGGTGACCCTGCTGACCAGGTCGAGCCCGGTCATTTCGGGGACGCCGGCGGCCTGACGTTTCAGCTCCTCTTCGTCGGAGCAGGCGGTCGAGATGACCCCCCGCATGGCGCCCTTTTCGCGGATCTCTCGGACGAGCTTGCGGGTGTCGATGCCGGCAAGTCCCATCACACCGGCGTCCTTCAGTGCGGCGTCGAGGCTCCGGTTCGATTCGAAATTGCTGTAGACGTTCGAGGCCTCCCTGACGATCAGGGCCGATGCCCAGATTTTCGAGGATTCGTCATCGTTCGGCGTCATGCCGTAGTTTCCGATAAGAGGGTAGGTCATGACCACCATCTGGCCGGTGTAGGAGGGGTCGGTTATGATCTCCTGATATCCGGTGAGAGCTGTGTTGAAGACGACTTCACCGGTCGCTTCACCCGCGTGGCCGAACGCGGTGCCGCGGTAGACCGAGCCATTTTCGAGGACCAGTATCGCTGGTATTTCCTGCATCGCTGCGTATCACTCCTTTGCGGCGAGTTTGTCGCCGGTTTCCTGTTTTTCGATGTTGGCGATCGCCGAACGTTCGAACTTGATCTTCACGTTGTCGGCAACCTGCACAAGAACCGTTTTCTTTTCGGTTTCTATCCCGGCCACGGTGCCGTGGATGCCGCCGATGGTGACGACCCTGTCACCGCGCTTGATGTCGTCGAGCAGCTTCTCGCGGTCTTTCTGCTTTTTCTGCTGGGGACGGATCATGAAGAAATAGAACACGACGAAAATCAGGACGAGCGGGACGAGCTGGATTAACGGGTTCGGTGTCTGGCCTCCGGTCGGGGGGGCGAAGAGCATCAGGGCGAGGATGGATTCGTGCATGGCGGTTGCTTGCTGTTGGTAATCGGTGCCTGGAACGCCTCCCGGTAATGCTTTCCGGCCAGGGCGCTCTTTTTCTGGTCCTCAAGATAAGGTATTTCCCCAACTATTTCAATGCGCCCCTCTGCCTGCCGGTATGAAGCGTGCAAACGGTGCGGTATCGTAGGCGTTTGCGGTAACCCGTCCGCGGGAGATCATGAGCCCGGCCATGGTTGCGATCATGGCGGCATTGTCTGTCGAGTAAGCCATATCGGGAACGAAAAGTTCCAGTCCGTTCCGCCGGCAGGCCTCGCCCAGGGCCGTCCGCAGCCCGGAGTTCGCGCTGACGCCCCCGGCCACCGAGACGGCATCGACACCGTGGAGTCGTGCGGCGGCGATGGTTTTCTCCACCAGCACGTCGACGATGGCATCCTGGACCGAGGCGGCGATGTCCGGCAGGTGCCGTTCGACGAATGACCGGTCGTGCTGGCCGAGCCAGGTGTGTACCGAGGTCTTCAGTCCGGAGAAGCTGAAATCGAAGTTGTTCCGGTAGCTCCTGCTGGTCTGCGAACTGGAGGTCAGGGCCCGGGGGAACCGGTGGAACCCCGGGTCTCCATCCCGGGCGAGGCGGTCGATCTCCGGTCCCGCCGGGTAGCCGAGTCCGAGCATCTTGCCGGTCTTGTCGAAGGCTTCGCCGGCCGCATCATCGATGGTTCGGCCGATCACTTCGTAGGAGAGGTCCTGGTGCACGACCGCGAGCAGCGTGTGGCCTCCGGAGACGGTCAGGGAGACGAAATCGCCTGCCGGAGCGAGGGAGGATGCATCGTCGCTGATGAACGGCGAAAAGATGTGCGCCTCGACGTGGTTCACCGGCACGAACGGTTTACCGAGCGCCCATGCGAGCCCCTCGGCGAAGCAGAGCCCCACCATGACGGCGCCGATCAGGCCCGGCCCGGCCGTGGCGGCTATGACATCAAGCTCGTTTTTTGTTATATTTGCTTCCTTGAGGGCCGCATCGGCGATCGACACGATCAGCCTTTCGTGCTCTCTGGACGCCAGTTCGGGAACGACCCCGCCGAAGTCGCCGTGGCAGCGTTGCGAACTGACCACGTTGGACAGGACGACCCCTCCCCCGAGGAGCGCCGCCGACGTTTCGTCACAGCTGGTTTCAATTCCGAGAATGTTCATGGATCAAGATGACCTGAGTGTTATGGCCAAAGCTAAGAAAGAGGAGAATAATAGCAAACCGTCTCAGAGGATCAGTTTCCTCAAGGCGTTGCTCATCCTGATCGGCGCCGATCTGGTGCTGCTGTTCGCCCCCGGCTTCGGCATCCTGAACAGCGTGTTCTATATCGGCAGCCTCATCTCCTGGCCGGCGCTCATCCTCGGCATCGGGCTGCTGTTGCTCGGTTTCAGGGGGTTGTTCAGGAAGAGTTGAGCGGCGTCAGGCAAAAAGGGCACTAACGACGATTCGGGAGGATCGGCATCATGATGAGGCAGGAAACTGAACTCGAGGCACTCGGCAGGGAAATCGTCGAGGAGTCGGTCATGCTCGAAAGGGCCCGCGAGGTCCTCTCGACCCGCATTATCGGCCAGAAAGCGGTTATCGACCGGGTATTCATCGCCCTGCTCGCCAACGGCCACCTGCTGCTCGAAGGGGTGCCCGGCCTGGCCAAGACCCTGATCGTCCGCACATTCGCGGCAGCCATGAACATGACGTTCCGCCGCATCCAGTTCACTCCGGACATGCTCCCTGCCGACCTGATCGGCACGATGATCTACAACCCGAAGGAGATGGAGTTCTATCCCCGCAAAGGTCCGGTCTTCGCCAACGTGATCCTTGCAGACGAGATCAACCGCTCTCCGGCCAAGGTGCAGTCTGCCCTTCTCGAGGCGATGCAGGAGCAGCAGGTCACCATCGGTGAAGTCACCTATCCCCTCAACGAACCGTTCATGGTACTTGCGACCCAGAACCCGGTCGAGCACGAGGGAACCTACATGCTTCCGGAGGCGCAGCTCGACCGGTTCATGATGAAGGTCATGGTGGATTACCCCACCTATGACGAGGAGCTCGAGATCATGCAGTGGGCCACCGCAGCCCCGGTTCATAACGTCGTCCCGCCGGTGGTCCAGGCAGAGGAGATCTTCCGCGCCAGGCGGCTGGTGGACCGCATATACGTGGATCAGCGGGTACAGCGCTACATCGTGGACCTGGTCATGGCGACGAGGTACCCTGACCGATACGGGCTCGAAACCCTGGCCCCGATGATCGAATACGGCGCATCCCCGAGGGCATCCATTTTCCTGCTGCTCGCCTCGAAGGCCCATGCATTCCTGCAGTCGCGTCCCTATGCGACACCGGAGGACGTGAAGACCATCGCCTACGACGTGCTCCGTCATCGCGTCAGGCCGAGCTATGAAGCTGAGGCCGAGAATATGAAAGCCGAGGATTTCATCAGGAGCATCCTCGAACATGTCCAGGTGCCGTGATGCCGCCAAGGGAGCCTTCCATACATCGGGAGCCGCGTCAGGTCGTGCAGCCCGGCCGTGAGCCGAACGAGCTGACCAGGAAGATCCGCAAGCTCGAAATCCGGTCGAGACGTCTGGTCAACGAGCTTTTCAGCGGCGAGTACCACTCCTCGTTCAAGGGGCGGGGCATCGAGTTCAGCCACGTCCGCGAATACCAGTACGGCGACGACGTCCGCGCCGTGGACTGGAACACCTCGGCGCACAAGAACGACCTCTATGTCAAGCTGTTCACCGAGGAGCGCGAGCGCACGCTCCTGCTGCTGCTCGACGGTTCGGGATCGATGCTCTTCGGCAGCGGCTACCGCCTCAAGAAGGACCTTGCCGCCGAAGTCTCGGCCATCCTCGCCTTCAGTGCCGTCCAGAACAACGACAAGGTCGGGCTCCTGATCTTTACCGACCGCGTTGAAACCTACATCCCCCCACGCAAGGGCCGGGCCCATGCCCTGGCTATCCTGCGGGAGATCTACTCCATCGAACATACCGGTCGCCGGACGGACATCGACGCGGCCCTGGGGTTCATCCGCCGCACACAGAAACGAAAAGCCATCATTTTTCTCATGAGCGACCTGATCGGCAGCGGCTATGAACGGGGCATGAAGCTTCTGAACTCGAGGCACGACTTCGTGGTGATCCACCTCGGAGACCAGCTCGATATGGAACTGCCCCGTTCCTGCATGCTCGACCTCGTCGATCCTGAAAGCGGCGAGCGGGTGACCGTCGATGCGCGGAGCAAAACGTTGCTTTCCCGATACGCCGAGGTCGGCAGGCGAGACCGTGAAGATCTTCGCCAGCAACTCCGGCGAATGAGGGTAGATACCGTGTTTCTCGATACCGGCCGTTCGATCATCGGCGGCCTGAACGCCTTTTTCAGGAACCGTGAACGGAAGGTTTAGACGGCTCAGCACGGCGGCCGTCATCGCCTGTTCCCTGCTTCGGGTTGCCCCTGCCTGCGCCGTACCGGCGTCCGGGGGTATCAGCATCTCCGACGTCGCCGTGAGGGCTGAACCCGACAGCCTCTTCTCCGGCGAACGGATCCGTTATGTCATCACCGTCCGCCACGATGCGAAGAGGACGATCGCTGTCGAAGGCCTCGAAACCGGCCCATCCACCTCATTCGAGCTGGCCGGCCGCAGCGAATCGTCCAGGCGTCTTTCGGACGGCACTCTGGAGCTCAGCGTTTCGGCTGACCTAGCAGCGTTCGGCTCCGGCCATCAGCGCCTTCCGGGGTTTACGGTCACTGAAATCCGCAACGGACGATCACGCTCCTCCCGGCTGTACTTCCGGCCGACATCCTCGGTGGTGGTGATGAGCATGACCGATTCCACCCTTACGAGGCTGCGGCCGGTCGCGCCTCCGGTCGGCCCGGGGTTCCTCCCCTGGTTGCTGCTGCTGCCGGTGCTCGCCGTCGTGGTGCTGCTGCTCTTCGCCGTGCTGCATCTCCTCAAGCAGGGTGTCCTGAGGAACTCTCCCGGCTCACTCATCGATCCTGTCCGGGCTGCCCGCCAGAAGCTCAAATCGCTTGACCGGCAGCTTACGAAAGGGTTGCCTCCGTCCGAAGGATACGAGAACCTGAGCAACATCCTGCGGGAGTTTCTGCAGCACCGCTACCGGTTCAGGGCCATGGAGCAGGTCACGCAGGAGATTGCCGAAGAGCTGGATCTCCGTCAGGTCAAGGCGCGCGAGACCATGCTGAAGCTGCTGCTGCGTGCTGATTTCATCAAGTTCGCCGATGGCCGTCCGGACATCGACGAGTGCCGGAGCTCGCTCAGGGTCGCCGAAGCATTCTTCGTCGGCGCCGGCAACCAGCCTGATACGATCGCCCCGCAGGGCGGGGAGCCTTCCGGGCAGAATACCGGTGAATCGACACGTTAAAACGCCAAGGCGACTATGGAACGACTGACGGAACTCGTTGCGTGGCTCAGGTTCGCAGAGCCTTCATGGCTGCTTATGCTGCCCGTCCTGGCCGGCATTGCCGGGTGGCGCAGGTACGCAGGCCGCCGGCGCCGTCCCGGAGTCCTCTTTCCCGCAGTCACACGCCTTCGCCGGGAAGAGCTCGCCGTCAGGCCGCTCATCGGGGCGATTCCTTCCATCCTGCGATGGACGGCCCTGACGGCCGGCGTGATGGCCCTCGCCGCTCCCAGGGCTCCGATTCCGCCATCTTCACTCACCTCGAACGGCATCGACATCATGATGGCCCTCGACGTCTCAGAGTCGATGAGGCGACGGGATTTCGACGGCAAGTCGCGTTTCGACGCCGCCCGGGAAGCCGCCCGGGAATTCATTGACAGCCGGCCTGCTGACCGCATCGGCCTCCTCGTCTTCAGCAGCGCCAGCTTCACCAGCAGCCCGCTCACGCTCGACCACACCCTGCTCGACCGCCTCGTCGATGCCCTCTCTCCCGGCTTCATCCAGGAGCCTGGCACGGCAATCGGCATGGCCGTGCTGACGGCCACGAACCGGCTCAAGGTTTCCGAATCTCCGGAAAAGGTGCTCGTGCTTCTGACCGACGGGGAGAACAACGTCGGGGAGGTCGGACCGGCAACCGCGGCTAGGCTTGCTGCCCAGAACGGCATAAGGATCTATACCGTCTTCGCAGGAAAACCCATCCCCGGGATGCCTGCGTACAGTGCGGAGAGCACGGAAGCTCTCCGGAAGGGGCGCGACGATCTGGCAGAGGTCGCGAAGGTCAGCGGCGGGCGGATGTTCAGCGCTGATGACTCTGAAGGTCTGACCCGGACGTTCCGGGACATCGACCGGCTTGAAAAAACACGCATCCTGGGACGGAAGCAGGGGCGTACCGTTGAGCTTTATCCCTGGCTGCTGATGACGGCAGGAGTGATGCTCGTTCTCGAAATGGCGCTCTCTTCGACACGCTTCCTGAGGATACCCTGACCATGAACTTTTCCCGTCCCGAATACCTCGCCTTCCTCTGGCTGGTCATCCCCTCCCTGCTGCTGGCGGCAATCGGAGCGAGACGGAAACTCAAATACCGCCGTATCGTCGCCGGCGGCACTGGCTACGAACCGGGCATCGTCGCCGAGACACGTTTTTTCAGGCTCTTTACACGGCGGGCCATGTTCTGCGCGGCCATCGCCCTCTTTTTCCTTGCGATGGCCGGCCCTGAGCTCACCAGCGGAGAGAAGCCGGTGCGCCGGAAGGGAGCCGACGTCGTCTTCATGCTCGATGTCTCCAGCAGCATGCTGGCGCGCGACATCCTGCCGGACCGCCTCTCCAGGGCCAAATCCGAAATCCTGCAGATCAGCCGCAGCCTCGGAGAGGGCCGCCGGTCGCTCCTGTTGTTCGCGGCTACGCCGGTCGTCCAGTGTCCGCTGACCAACGACCAGGAGCTCTTTGAAACCCTGCTGGCCATTGCGGATCCCGATCAGGTCGAATCGCAGGGGAGCGTCTATCGCAGGGCTTTCGATGCGGCACTGCATCTTGTCGAATCAGCAAAGAGGGCGGGCAGCGGCGAAACGGTGCTGGTGCTTGCAGGGGACGGCGAGGACCATGACCAGGAGTTCGCAAAGGTGGCGGCACGAATCAGGGCCGGGGGCATAAAGCTCCACGCGATCGGAGTCGGGTCCGGCGCGTCGGTGCCGATCCCCATGCCCTCTTCAGGAGCGGCTACAGGCACCATGAAGCGGGACGCCGACGGCGATGTGGTCATGACCAGGTTCAGGCCTGAGGTGTTCGAAGAGATCGTCAAGGCCTCTGGAGGCCGGTTTTACCACAGCCTTCCCGATGCCCCGGTCGGCGCCATGGTGTCCGCGGCCATCGCCCGGGACGAGGCGGCATCGCGCTGGGTCATGGTACCGGCAAACCGTCGGCCGATTCACCGGCCGCTGATCGCCGCGGGCCTCCTCGCCCTCCTTGCCGGAATGGCGATGAGCGACACATCCCGACGCAGCCGTTCGGGAGCCAAAGGTTGAAACCTGCGTTCATGTGGCTTCCTGAGCAGAATATTATTTAGTAAATTCACGACAGGCGGCATCAGCCCGCCCCCATTTACCATCCATCAGAAGAAAACCGGAGCGATATGGAGCAGCAAGAGAGTGGGCAGAGGATCCTCGATCCCATCGAACGGGCCAAACTCGGCCTCAAGGTCTTCAACCTGCCTTTCGACGAGGCTGAAGAGCTTATCGACGACTATGTCAGGGGCAAGAACTACGACCCGGCCAGCGTCGACTTTTTCAAGGACCAGGTCGCGACCCAGCAGCACATCAAGGAGAAGGGCGCAGAGCTTCTGGTGACCGGCGGCCAGATCCTGAGGGTCATCACGACATCCTTCTTCCAGAACCTGTCCAAGCCTCCGGCAGAGCGCTGACTCCGGAGGGAGGGATTGCCCGGCAGCAGGCAAGGCCCGTTCCGGAGCCGCATGGTGATTTTTTTGCCGTTTTCGAGGTTATGTAATCGACGGGATCCGGAACGGCCACGGGAAGTTGCCCTTCCCGGGTCGTTTCTCCATAACTCTTGAAAACAGGAAAGAACCGAACGAACCATGCATTTCGATCCGAACAAGTTTACCGTAAAGGCCCAGGAGGCCCTCCAGGCTGCATCGTCGCTGGCCGGAAGCCGCCAGAACCAGCAGGTTGAGCCCGAACACCTGCTGAGCGTCATGCTCGGCGACAGCGAAAACATCGCCTGCCAGATTGCGCGGAAGCTCGAGGCGCCCGTCGAAACGCTGCTTTCGGTGGTCGATCGCGAGCTTGAACGACTTCCGAAAGTGACCGGCGCGTCGGCAAGCGGCCAGTATATCTCCAGCGATCTCGGAAAGGTGTTCGATACGGCCCTCAAGGAGGCTGGACAGCTCAAGGACGACTATATCAGCTCCGAACACCTCTTCATCGCCCTGAGCGAGGCAGGGGTCAAGGTGTCGAAGATCCTGAAGGACGCAGGCGTCGACCGGAACGCCATCCTCAAGGTGCTCGCCTCCTTCAGGGGCTCGCAGCGCGTTACCAGCCAGAATGCCGAAGAGAGCTACAATTCGCTGAAAAAATATTCGAGGAACCTGAACGACCTGGTCCGCAAGGGCAAGCTCGACCCGGTGATCGGACGTGACGACGAAGTCCGCCGCGTGCTGCAGATCCTCAGCCGCCGCACCAAGAACAACCCTGTGCTGATCGGCGAGCCGGGCGTCGGCAAGACCGCCATCGTCGAGGGCATTGCGCAGCGCATCGTGGGCGGCGACGTCCCCGAGAACCTGAAATCCAAGCAGGTGGCGGCGCTCGACATCGCGGCCCTCGTCGCAGGCACCAAGTTCCGAGGCGAGTTCGAGGAGCGCCTGAAAGCCGTGGTCAAGGAGGTGCAGGCAGCCGAAGGCGAGGTGATCCTTTTCATCGACGAGCTGCACCTGCTCGTCGGGGCTGGGGCGGCCGAGGGCTCGATGGACGCGGCCAACATCCTGAAGCCGGCGCTGGCAAGGGGAGAGCTTCGCTGCATCGGCGCCACCACGCTCGACGAATACCGCAAGCATATCGAGAAGGACGCCGCCCTCGAACGCCGTTTCCAGACGGTGATTGTCGACCAGCCCAGCGTCGAGGACACCGTTTCCATCCTGCGCGGCCTGAAGGAGAAGTACGAGATCCACCACGGCGTCCGGATCAAGGACGCCGCGCTTGTGGCGGCAGCGGAACTGTCCAACCGGTACATCGCCGACCGATTCCTGCCCGACAAGGCAATCGACCTGATCGACGAGGCCTCTGCTCGCCTGCGCCTCGAAATCGACAGCGAGCCCGAAGAGCTGGACCGCATCAACCGCGAGCTGCGCCGCCTCGAAATCGAGCGCGAGGCCCTGAAGCGGGAACTCGAAGCCAGCCGGGGCTGACACCCTCAAAGAGCGTGAGGTAACAATCAAAGCGGCCGGCGTCCAGCCGGCCGTTCAGTTGAGGGTTTTCATGCCGGAAAATCGTACATTAACCGGGAACTTTGCATTGCAACTTTTTTTCGGTTTGTTATTATGTCCAACAAAAATGCGCATGCCATGATGAATACCATGAGAATCGGCAGGATGCTCCTGATCGCGTTCGCCGTGATGACAATGACGTTCGGAACCGCTTTTGCGGGATGGGACCCGGCCGATGAGGCGAATGCCCAGGGTACGATCGCGAAATTCAGGCAGAAGGATCCCTCCCTGGAGCGATTCTTTTCCAGGGCTTACGGTTATGTGGTGTTTCCGGAGGTTTTCAAGGGCGGGTTCATGATCCTCGGCGGCGGCCACGGCCGCGGCTACGTCTATGAAAGCGGCACCATCATCGGACGTTCCACGATAACCCAGGTCAATTTCGGGCCGCAGCTCGGAGGACAGTCGTTTGCGGAGATCATTTTCTTCAAGGGCAAGGGCGACCTCGAGAACTTCAAGAAAGGCAAGTTCGAACTGAACGCCCAGGTGGCGGCGGTCGTGGTCACCTCGGGAATGGCCACCAACACCGATTATTCGAACGGCGTCGCCGTTTTTGCCATGCCGAACGCAGGCCTTATGGCGGAGATCTCTGCCGGCGGGCAGAAGTTCAGCTTCCAGCCCTACGATTAACCGTGGGTTCCCTGACGGCACCGTTGCCGCAATATGTTTTTTTCACTATCGCAGTCAGTATCAATGAACTATGAAATCGTCGTGGGCCTGGAGGTCCATTGCCAGCTCAATACCGAAAGCAAGGCCTTCTGTGGCTGTTCAGCCAAGTTCGGCAAGGCGGCCAACGCCAATATCTGCCCGGTATGCCTCGCGCTTCCCGGCGCGCTTCCGGTACTCAACGCCCGCGTTGTCGAGGACGCCGTCAAGCTCGGACTGGCAACCAACTGCACCATAGCCCGCAACTCGATCCTTGCCCGCAAGAACTACTTTTACCCTGACCTGCCCAAAGGGTACCAGATTTCGCAGTTCGAGGAGCCCATCTGCACCGAAGGGCTGATCCACGTCGACACCGATGAGGGGAGGAAGGATGTCCGCCTGATCAGGATCCACATCGAGGAGGACGCCGGCAAGTCGATCCACGACATCGGCTCCGAGACCTACATCGACGTGAACCGCAGCGGCGTCCCGCTGGTCGAGATCGTCAGCTACCCCGACATGCGCACGCCGAAGGAGGCGTCCGCCTATCTGCAGAAGATCCGCCAGATCGTCAAGTACCTCGGGGTCTCCGACGGCAACATGGAGGAGGGCAGCCTGCGCTGCGACGCCAACGTGTCGGTCAGGCCGGTCGGCACGACCGAATACGGGACCAGGACGGAGATCAAGAACATGAACTCCTTCAAGAGTGTCGAGAAGGCCATCGAGTTCGAGGCGAAACGCCATATCGCTGTGATCGAGGGCGGCGGAAAGATCGTGCAGGAGACACGGCTCTGGGACGCCGACAAGCTCGAAACCCGTTCCATGAGGGGGAAGGAGGAGGCGCACGACTACCGCTATTTCCCCGATCCCGACCTCGTGCCGGTGCTGGTCGACGACGCCATGCTCGATCGCCTTGGCGCAGAACTTCCCGAGTTCCCTGAAGCCAGGACGGCCCGATTCGTGGCCGAGTACGGCATTCCCGCCTACGACGCCGGCGTGCTGACCGTGGAGCGCGAACTCGCCGACTACTTCGAGGCGGTCGTCACGGTTTCCGGCGACGCCAAGGCATCGTCGAACTGGGTCATGGGCGAAGTGATGCGCACCCTGAAGGAGAAGTACCTCGACATCGCCGAATTCGGCATTTCCTTCGAAAGGCTGGGAGGCCTCATCCGCCTCATCAGCGGCGGCGCCATCAGCAATACCATCGCCAAGCAGGTGTTCGAGATCATGCTCTCCGACGAAGCGTCGGCCGCAGCGATCGTCGAGCGAGAGGGGCTTGCCCAGGTATCTGATACCGGGGCCATCGAAGCGGCGATCCAGGAGATACTGGATGCCAACACGAAACAGCTCGAACAGTACCGCAGCGGCAAGACGCAGCTGTTCGGCTTTTTTGTCGGCCAGTGCATGCAGAAAATGAAGGGCAAGGCGAACCCGACGGTGGTGAACGAGATCCTGAAGAAGCTGCTCGAGGGGTGATCGTTGAATCCGGGAGGAGTCCCTTTTCCTGTCATGCCCAGCGGAGCGAAGCATCCGGGACGGGCTCTTCACCCGGTATGGCCGGGGGAGTCAGCTTTCCAGGCCGAACAGGTCTTTCGGACGGCTGCTTTCCGGACGGTTCTTCGACAGGTCGGGGTTGATCGTCTCGAGCTTCTTCCGGGTCTCATTGAGCCTTTGCCGGCATTGGTCCGCGAGGGCCATTCCCTCCTCGTAGAGTGCGATGGAGTTTTCGAGGCCGGTGTCCGGGTTCTCGATCCGTCGTGAGATCTCTTCGAGGCGCTGGATCAGCTCCTCGATGCTCGAGGCCGGCGATTCCGAGGCTTTTCTTGACGCGGGCATGGGCGATTACGGTTACAGGTTCAGAACAACATAGGTATTGATGACGATTATTTCAAAAGGGATAGAAGAAGCGTGAAATTTGTAGACAGTGCAAGGATATCCGTGTCTGCCGGAAACGGCGGCAAAGGATGCGTAGGTTTCAGAAGGGAGAAGTTCGTACCCAAGGGCGGACCGGACGGCGGCGATGGCGGCAGGGGCGGCCACGTCTACCTGAAAGCCAACAAGCAGCTCGCCACGCTGCTCGATTTCAAATACAAGAAATCCTATTCGGCAGAACGAGGCGATCACGGGCTCGGCGCGCGGAAGACCGGCAAGGATGGCGGCGACATCGTGATCGGTGTGCCCTGCGGCACGGTCGTTCGCAACGCATCGACCGGCGAGATCATGTGCGACATGATCGAAGACGGCCAGGAGGTGCAGATTGCAAAAGGCGGTCGTGGCGGTTGGGGCAACCAGCATTTCGCCACCGCTACGCGACAGGCGCCCAGATTTGCCCAGCCGGGCGAACCGGGCGAGGCCTTCGAGCTTGAAATGGAGTTGAAGCTGATGGCAGACGTCGGGCTGGTCGGATTCCCGAACGCCGGAAAATCGACACTGATCTCGGTGCTCAGCGCGGCGCGTCCCAAAATCGCCGACTATCCGTTCACCACGCTGGTGCCGAACCTCGGCATCGTGCGGTATGAGGACTACAAGTCGTTCGTCATGGCCGACATTCCCGGCATCATCGAGGGGGCGGCGGAAGGCCGCGGCCTCGGCATCCAGTTCCTTCGCCATATCGAACGGACCAGGGTCCTGGTGATCATGGTCTCCTCCGATTCCGAAGACATCGCTGTCGAATATGCGACCCTGCTGAAAGAGCTGGAGAAGTTCGAGCCGACGCTGCTCGCAAAGCCGAGGCTCGCCCTGATCACCAAGATGGATATCGCTCCCGAGGATTTCGTCGTTCCTGAACTGGAGCCGGGCACCAGGGTCATCCCGATTTCGAGCGTTGCCGGCAAGGGGCTCAAGGAGCTCAAGGACGAATTGTGGAGGATGGTCTCCGCGCAGCCGCAACAAGAACCCGTTACCGACTGAAGATGCCGGCTGCCGAAACCCGCGTCAGGAACGCACGTCTGGCCGATGCTTCGGCCATATCGAAGATCACCGCAGGCTACGCCGGGCAGGGGATCATGCTCAAGCGGCCCGTCGAGAATATTATCGAGGATATTCGTAATTTCTTTGTATCCGAGTACCAGGGCGGCGTCACCGGCTGCTGCGCCATCGCCTTCTACACGGAACGGTTGGCCGAAATTCGCTCCGTCGCCGTTCTGGAGGAGTTCAAGGGCGCCGGTATCGGTCGCCTGCTCGTCCAGAAAGCCGAATCCGTGCTCACCGAAGAGGGGGTCAGGGAGGTGTTCGTGCTTACCCTGAACCCCGGCTTCTTCGGCAGGATGGGGTACACGGAGATCGAAAAGGAGTATTTCCCCCAGAAGATTTGGAGGGACTGCACCAATTGTCCGAAGCTCATGGCGTGCGACGAGATCGCCATGGTCAAGAAACTGTAACCGGCTTGCCGATGAGCCGGCATGTCCCTAACGCCAAACCACCCGGAAATCAGTGATCGTTCAGGAAGTCACCATAAGGAACAGCGCAGGCCTCCATACCCGGCCCGCCGCTGCTGTCGTGAAGCTCGCTTCGAAGTTCAAGTCCGATTTCTTCATCGAAATGGATGGCTCCGAGATCAACGCCAAGTCGATCATCGGCGTCATGAGCCTGGCTGCGCCGAAAGGTTCGCGCCTCGTGCTTCGGCTCGAAGGGGAGGACGAGGCTGAAGCTGCACGTCAGCTCGTGGAATTTTTCGAACAGGGGTTCGGCGAAGCGTAGCTCCCTGCCGGACGCACATCTTGTAAACCGTTGCGGATAGCGCTGATCAGCCCCTTTCCCCCGCTGAAGGGCGGGATCGCACGGTTCAGCAGCCGGCTCGTCTCCTCTTTTGAAGAGGTCGGGTGCCAGGTCGTTCCGGTTCCTTTCCGGAGGCTCTATCCCGGCTGGCTCCTGAAAGGCCGCAGTGCCGCCGAGCCCGGTCATCCGGATGTTCCCGAATCCTCTTTCCTTCTCGACCTCATGAATCCCCTGAGCTGGCTCGCGACCGCCCGCTCCATCAGGCGTCATTCGCCCGACGTGCTGCTCGTGGCATACTGGACCGGCCTGCTCGCGCCCCTCTGCGTGGTCTTGCGCGCCGTGACCGGCATCAGGACCTACGTGCTCCTGCACAACTTCTCCTCGCATGAACCGATCCCGGCGGAGTCGCTGCTCCAGAGGATGCTCCTTGCCTCAGCCGATGGCTTTCTCACCCTTTCCGGCAGCGTCCGACGCGAGCTCGAAGCCCGGGGTGGCGGGAAGCCCGTCCTCACACTGTTCCACCCGCTTTTCGAGCCTCATGGAGCGATGCCGCCGAAACGCGATGCCCGACGGATGCTGGGGCTGTCCGACGAGTCGAAGGTGCTGCTCTTTTTCGGCTATGTCCGCAGGTACAAGGGGCTCGAGGTGCTTCTTGAAGCAATGGCCAGTGCGCATCGGCAGGATCCCTCGCTGAAGCTCGTGGTCGCCGGGGAGTTCATCCGGGACGCGGGGCACTTCCGGGCAATCGCCGAACGGCTCGGTATAACCGGATGCATCGATTTCCGGCCAGGCTACGTTCCGGCCGACGAGGTCGGCCGCCTTTTCGCCGCAGCCGACGCCGTCGTGCTGCCATACCTGTCGGCAACCCAGTCGGGGGTCGTCCCGCTTGCGTTCGGTCATGGCGTGCCGGTCATCGCCTGCGACGCGGGCGGACTCTCCTCGCAGGTCGCTCACGGCCGCACCGGCTGGGTCGTCGACCGTACGGGCCCTGAGGCGCTCGCCGAAGGCATCCTGGCATTCTTCGCCAAACGGGCTGAGATGCCGCTCGACGAGGGCATCGAGGAGGCCAGGAACGCCAACTCATGGAAGGTTTTCGCTGAAGAGGCCGCAGCGTTTCTGGAAAAGGAAACGAGGGGGGCGGCATGAAGGAGGGGAGGATCGCCGTCATCGTCCTGAACTGGAACGGGGCCGCCGACACCATCGCCTGCCTCGCTTCGCTCGCGAAGGTGCGCCGGCCGGCATTCAGGACGCTCGTCGTCGACAACGGCTCATCGGACGGCACCGCCGATCTGGTCCGCAGGGCCTTTCCCGACGTGGAGCTGCTCGAACTGCCGGAAAACCTCGGCTTCGCGGGCGGCTGCAACGCGGGCTTCGCTTCCCTCGGTGGCAGGGGATTCGACACGGTCGTTTTCCTGAACAACGACACGATCGTGGATGAAGGCTTCCTGGAGCCGCTGGTCAGCGCCCTGCAGCAGCCCTGGACCGGTATCTCCGTGCCGAAAATCCTCTACATGGACGACCCCGGCCGGATCTGGTATGCCGGTGGCGTCGTGCGCCCGTCGACCGGCACGATCGCGCACCGCGGCATCAGGATGTTGGACGGCCCTGGCTTCAGCGTTCCCGGCCCGACCTGGTATGCGACCGGCTGCTGCCTCTGCATCCGCAGCGCCGATTTCGAAAAGCTCGGCGGTTTCGACGAAGGGTTCCGGATGTACGGCGAGGACGTCGACCTCTCCCTGAAGATGCGCTCCACCGACAGGATCATCCGGTATGAACCGGCTTCGCGGATATGGCATCGCGTGTCGGCCTCGGCGGGCGGGGAGATGAGCTTTGGAAAACAGCTCCGCAAGAGCCGCGCGGCCGTCAGGCTCCTTTCGCGTCACCGGATGTGGGGCGGGCTCCTCCTCTATCCGATCCTGCTGCCGTTCCGGAGCGTCGCCAGCCTCCTGAAATGCAAGCTGCTCCGGTTTGCCGGCCGTAACAGGGATGGCGCGGCATGAGCGGGGCGGGTTACAGGACGGTCGTCGACCGGGAGTGGTGCGCCGATCCGGCCCACCAGCTCCGGTGGGACAGGACGATCGCCTTCCTGCGCGGCGCTCCGGCACCCGTTCCTCCGCCCGCTGCAGGACTCGACATCGGCGACCGTACCCCCATGACCGGCAGGCTCGAAGAGCTTTACGGCTGCCGCTTCGACACCACCGCCACCGACCTGGACGTCGGAACCCTCGACGGACTCTATCAGGTCGTCACCGCCTTCGAGGTGCTCGAACACCTCTACAATCCGCTGCACCTTCTCCTCGAAGTGCGGAAGGTGCTCGCTCCCGGCGCCTCTTCGCGCCTCTTCGTTTCGACGCCGGCATGGAAGCCTGCCATCCTGCAGAGCCCGGACCACTTCCACGAAATGACGCGCCGTTCGCTCGAATCGCTCATCGAGCGGGCAGGATACATTGTGGTGCGGCGCGACGGGTTCCGCATCCGGCCGTTCCTGTTCTGCCTGACCGGGTTCCGCCCGATGTTGCGGTGCATCTTCGAAAAGATCGGTGTCTATGAGCTTGCGGTCCGGACATAAGCGGAGCGACGAGGTCGCGCTCGTCTGGTTCTCGGAGATCCAGTGGGATTTCCTTTCGACCAGGAAGCAGCGCCTCCTGCAGCGCTTCCCGGAAGGGTGGCGCATCCTCTTCGTCGAACCTTTCGCGCTCGGTCGCCGGCAGCACTGGCTGCCCGTGAAGCGGGGGAGGGTGACGGTCGTGACCGTGCCCTTCGTCAAAAACGTGCCGCAGGGCATGGCGCCGCTCTTCGACCTTCCGCCCGTTCGCCGGCTCGTCTCATTCTCCGGCCGCCTGCTCGCAGCTTTCTGGACCAGGGCGCTCGGCTTCGCGTCGCCAGGCAGGATCATCGGGCTCAGCAACATCTTCTGGGGTAGTGTCGCGGCCACGATGCCCTGCCGTCTCCGCTTCTACGACGCCAACGACGACCACCTCGGCTTTACATGCGCACCATCCTGGCTGCGCGACTCGCTCCGCCGGTACATGGAAGCTTCGGACCTGCTCTTCTTCGTCAGCCAGGAGCTGCTCGCGAAGCTTCAGCCTCCCGCAGGCGTCCGCTGCGTCGAACTCGGCAACGGCGTAGATTTCGACCACTTCTCCCGCCCCCGCACGGCTGTTCCCGAAGCGCTTGCCTCGCTGCCGGGGCCGATCCTCGGTTATGCGGGAGCGCTCGACTGGCTGGACGCAACGCTGGTCGAATCGGTCGCGAAGGCCTGGCCGGAGTACAGCGTCGTGCTGGTCGGGCCGGCTTACGCTCACGACTGGAAGGAGAAGCACGCATCCCTGCTCTCCCTGCCCAACGTCCACTGTCCCGGCAAGGTCGACTACGAAGAGCTGCCCGCATGGGTCCAGCGTTTCGACCTGGCCCTCATGCCGCTCGAACGCAGCGAACTGAAACGCGCTTCGCACCCCAACAAGCTCTACGAGTACGCGGCGGCCGGCGTGCCGGTGCTGGCAATCGACTACTGCAGCGCCGTCGACCGTGCGCGCCAGGTGGTGACGGTCGCACGGACCCCGGAGGAGTTCGTCCGTCTCGTACCGGAGGCGATGGCCGACCAGCGCAGGGAAGCCCGCCAGGCATTCGCCCGCGGGCACGGATGGGACTCCCTTGCCGCAGCCATGGTAAAGGAACTTCGCGAAGCCCTCGATCGGAGCCGGGCGTGAAGGCGGAGGTGACCATCGCCCGTCAGGCCGGGATCTCGATGGCCGGCTTCGCGTTCGGCCAGCTTGCCCGGTTCGGCTACAACCTCGCGGCCGCAAGGCTGCTCGGTGCGGAGTCGCTCGGTATCTACGCCCTCGTTGTCGCTGTCGTGCAGGTCGGGGAGGTGGTGGGCGCAGCCGGTCTCGACGCGGCGCTCCTGCGGTTTGCGAACCTGCACGACGGGGAGGAGCGGAAGCGTGTCGTCGCCTCGGCCCTGAAGATGGCCGCCATCTCGGCGCTGGTCGTGTCGGTGCTGCTCCTGCTTTTTTCGGACTCCATCGCCGCAGCTCTGCACGGAGGCAGGCTGCTGAGCCTCACGCTTCGCAGCGCGGCCGCCGCCATACCGGTATCGGTGACGACCCTGATCGCCGGCCATGCCGCACAGGCCTTCCGCAAGCTTGCGCCCAAGGTGGTCGCCACCCAGGTCGTCGCCCCGTTCGCCCTGCTCTCGCTGATGATCGCGGCCCGGTACCTCTCCGGAGTCGAAGCGGCCCTGCTGTTTCCGTTCGTGCCGGCGGCCCTCCTGGCTCTCTTCTGGGTCCTGCCCGGGTTCAGGAAAACGACCGGTGTCGGGCCTGCTGACGTGCTTCGCGCTACCGGCGACCGGGCCATGCTTGCCGTCGCCATGCCGCTGCTCGCCGTGTCGCTGTTCGGCATGTTCTCCCACTGGATCGACATCATGATGCTGGGACTCCTCACCGATACCCGTACCGTCGGCCTCTACCACCCCGCCGCCCGCACCGCCGGCCTGCTGCGCTCGGTCTTCCTGGCGTTTTCAGGCATCGCCGCCCCCATGATCGCAGGATTCCACGCCCGGGGCGACGAAGCCGGCATCCGGAAGCTCTACGACCTGGTCAGCCGATGGGTGCTGACGATCGTGCTGCTGCCAGCCCTGCTCCTTGCGGCCTTCCCGAAAGAGCTGCTCTCCGTTTTCGGGGAGGGTTTCGCGGACGGTTCGACGGCGCTCGTGCTCCTCTCGGCCTCGGCGCTCATGCAGGCATGGTTCGGGCTCGGAAGCACCGTGCTGGCCATGGCCGGAGGCGAACGCCTGAGCCTGCTCAACCAGGTCGCGGCGCTGCTCCTGCAGGTGTGCCTGCACCTGCTGCTCATCCCGCGCTACGGACTTGAAGGTGCCGCCTTCTCCTCGCTCGTCGTCACCCTCCTGCTGTCGGCGGCGCGGGCCGTCGAGATGCGATGGCTGCTCGGCATCGGGGCGGTCTCCCGCAAGGCATGGAAACCACTGGTGGCGGCCACGGTCACCGGAACCGCCCTGTTCCTCGCCAGGCCCCTGCTCGCCGTTCTTCCGGTTCCGCAGGCCCTCGCGACCGGAGCCGCCGGCGCATCCCTCCTTTATGTGCTGCTTATCCGGATGTTTCGATTGGAACAGGAGGAGCTGGAGGTTATTTTCAGCTTCATGCCGTTTCTGAAACCACACTCAACGAACGACGTCACGTGAAGAAAGCCGCCTGGCCATACCTGGCCGTCCCGCTGTTCATGCTCCTCGGTGCCCTGCTCTTCGGCAAGTCGCTGCTGCTGCAGGTCGTGCCCGGAACTCCGGACAGCGTCACACCGATGGCCCTGTCGAAAGCGCTGGACGCCCTGCGTGCCCGCACCGGCGTCTATCCCCTCTGGCAACCCTGGACCTTCTCGGGAATGCCGACCGTTGAAGCGTTCAGCTACCTCAGCGGATTGTACCTGCCGAACCTCCTGTTCGATCTCCTCCATCTCGACGGCGTCCACACCCAGTGGCTGCACCTCGTCTTCGCCGGAGTCGGCGGTTATGCGCTGTCGAAGCGGCTCGGCCTGCAGGATGCCCCCGCGTTCCTGACCGGTTCGGCCATCATGCTCAATCCCTTCATGACGGCCATGTTCGCCTACGGCCACGGCAGCCAGCTCATGACGGCCGCATATATGCCCTGGGCGCTCTGGGCGGCGCTGGGCCTTGCTGAGCGCGGCCGGGTTTCGGACGCCGGCCTTCTCGCGCTGGTGCTTGGCCTCCAGCTCCAGAGGGCCCATGTCCAGGTCGCCTATTACACCTGGATGATGACGGTGCCGTTCCTCCTCTTCCTGCTCCTCCCAGGCCGCACTGCCGGCCGGAATGCGGGGAAGGGCGCGCTTCTCTCGGGAGCGGCCCTGGTGCTTGGAGTGGCTCTGGCCATGCAGATCTACTTCCCGGCGCTCGACTACCTTCCTGCCTCTGCCCGTTCCGGCGGCGGATCTCCCGCCGATGCCTACCGGTATGCGACCATGTGGTCCATGCATCCGGCCGAGCTGCTGACCTACCTCCTGCCCGGCGCCTTCGGTTTCGGCGGAGCCAGCTACTGGGGATTCATGCCCTTTACCGATTTTCCGCACTACGCGGGCATCGTGGTGCTCCTCCTCGCCGTTGCAGGCATCACCGCCGGACGGAAAAAGCCGGTCGTCATCTTCTTTGCCGCCGCAACGGTGCTGTTCCTGCTGCTTTCGTTCGGCAGCCATTTCAGCCCGGTCTACGACCTTTTCTACCATTTCGCGCCGCTCTTCCACACCTTCAGGGTGCCATCCATGGCGCTTGTCGCCGTGTCGCTCTGCCTTGCCGTCCTTTCCGGATACGGCCTGCAGGCCTTCATCGACAGGCCCCTTGCCGCGAATTCGCCCGCGTTGCGCTGGAGTGCGATCGGCATCGGTCTCGCGGCGCTGCTCTTCCTGACCCTTGAGACGCCCCTCGAGCAGTTCCTCCGCTCAAGCTTCCCGCTGGTGCAGGTCGAAAGCCCCGACATCGCCGCGATGGTCGACAACGTCCGGTGGGGCCTCTGGAAGGGAAGCGTCTTCATCCTTGTCATTGGAGCCGGTGCGACGGCCGGTGTCGCCTGGCTTGCCGCCCGCAAGATGCTCGGCCCCGGTCACGCGGCCCTGCTGCTCCTCCTCCTTTCGACTGTCGACCTGCTCTGGATAGACCGTCAGATCCTGTTCCCCGACGAACGCTCCCTGCGCCAGTCTCCGCTCGTCGACCGGACGATGCTCGACCATGCCCTCGCTGGCGACGACATCACGACGTTTCTCTCGAAACAGCCGGGCCCCTTCAGGATCTACCCTGCAGGGCCGCTTTTTGCCGAGAACAAGTTCAGCATCTCGGGCATCGAGTCCACCGGCGGTTACCATGCGGCAAAGCTCGGCATCTACCAGTCGTTCCTCGCGAAGAGCTCGAACCTGGCCAACATCGGGGTGCTGCGGATGCTCAACGTCCGCTACGTCGTCTCTGCCGTGCCCCTCGACTATCCCGAGCTCGCTCCCGTCAAGACCGGTGTGCTGAAGCTCGCTTCCGGCAATGCGCCTGTCGCGGTCTACCAGCTTGCCGGGGCGATGCCGAGGGCATGGTTCGCACCCGCCGTGACGGCCGTCTCCAGCGACGATGCGGCAATCGAACCGGTCATGGCCGGCGCTGGCCTGCCAGTCGAAGCCTGGGCTTCCGGCCTTCCGTGGCAGGGTACGAAACGTTTTTCCGGCGGCGCCATCCTTTCGACGCTCAGCGCACCCGAGTCGCTCTCCCTGAAGGTCCGGGCCGACGGTGACGCATTCCTCGTGATCAGCGAGGTGTTCTACCCCCGGCGCTGGAAGCTGACGGTCGACGGTCGCGAACGTCAGGCCCTCAAGGTCGACGGCCTCATTCGCGGTGTCGAGCTGACCTCCGGAGAGCACGAGGTGCGATTCACCTATGACCGGAGCCGCTTCGAGGCCGGTCGTGCGATCTCGATGGCGGCCCTTGCGGCCACGCTCCTTATGGTCTCGGGCGGCGCACTTGCCGGTGCCGTCTCCGGGCGCAGAAAGTCAAACAATCCGACGGAAAAGAAGTGAGAAAAGCAATATTCCTGACCCGCCAGTTCCCGCCGTTCGTCACCAGCGGCTCATCGAGAGCGTGGAAGTTCGCGTCGAACCTTACTGCGATCGGCTGGGAACCGGTCGTGGTTGCCCCGCAGGCAGTCACGGGCATGGATTCGGCCAGACCCTCCGGCCTGAACCCCATAACAGAGCTGCATCGCACCGGGCCGGATATCGACGCCTCGCTGCTTGAGCCCGACGACATGAACGCCCTGTTGCACGACCATCCGGTCAAGTTGCGTCGGCCCCTCAAAGCATGCCTGACGGGGCTTTTCAGGAGTGAACAGGAAATTGTCCCCTGGGAGAAAAACGCACCTGCGCTTGTCGAACGCCTGCTTTCCGAACATCCCGACATCGACCTGCTGTACGCGCAGGGCCCTCCCATCGAGCCGCTGATGCTGGCCCTCGAAACGGCGAAAAAGCATACGCTGACGGTCGTGCTCGACATTACGGCTCCGCTCGATCCCGCCATGCCTCCGCCCGGAGCCTCGGGCTCATCGTCTTCGGCCGAGGCTGAAGCGCGTATCCTGCTCTCGGGTGTGCCCATGATCACACCGACCCGCGCCCTGAAGGAGTATTTCCTGAAAAAATATTTCGGCCGCCTCGACCATGGCTCGATGACCATCGTCCCGCACGCCTTCGACGGCTCGCACTCCGCGTTCCGTCAGGCGGGCGCGAAAATACCGGACCGGGTCATGCGCATCGCGTTGCTCGTCGACGAGCTGCCGAAATCGGACCTCAAGTCCTTGATCCGCGGCCTCGAAAGGTGGGTCAGGCTTGACGGCATCAGCTCCGGCGATGTCGAACTGTCGATTTTCGGCGAAGGCGCTCCCGAGGTTGCCCGGCGCACTGCAAGGAGCCCGATCAGGCAGATGCTTGCCGTCGATGCCGCAGGCAGTCTGGACGACCAGCTTGAACACTGTCGGCAGGCTGATCTTTTCTGTGCGATGCTTGGACGGTCGGAGATCAACACCTGCATCGTTCCCGACCGGCTCGTCGACGCCCTCGGTATGGGCCGGCCGCTGTGCGGGATATTGCCGGAAGGCGCCGCAGCAAGGATGGTGGTGGAAGCCGGCGGCATGACTGCTGCCCCGGGCGATGCCGACGGAATCGCCGAACTCTTCCGGACATTGGCTTCGGCATGGCGCAGCCGTTCGCTCTGCGGCGCCCCCGATGAGCTTCTTCAGCGACATGCCGTCGGGACCGTCATCCATGAGCTGACCGGCGCCATCGCCACCCAGCATGTGCATTGATCGCCTGACCGAGCCTGTTCTTCGGCGGCCATGACGCACTGACGTTCGGCGGCCGCCTTCAGGCCGCCCCGACCACACCCGTACATCATTGCACTTCCGGTTCGCTCAGGCAAGCGGTTGATCCCGCTTGTCTTTTGGGGGTTATGACGGCTTCATGTCCCGTCAAGTCCGTCATTCAAATCGATGCAAATGTTGTTATAATGTGATGAGATAATTATTATCGTCATATTATTGTGTTATCTCGTCGTGCGCATAATATTCTTATATGCCCCAGGGCAAGCAGCACCAGCCTTCAGGAGAGTTTCCGCATCAGTCATCCAGTTGTTCCTTTGATCAACGGTTATCGGAAGAGGCCATGCGATGGATATGCCATGTTTTTGTTGTGTGGTACACTCTTTGTCCCATGATCAGTTCTATGTTACCGTAGAGGCCCTGTTGAAAAACTGAGATATTCAGCATGATCCGTTCAAGACCCCCACTTGTCCGCATGCAGCACATCGACCGTGAACTTCGGAACAACCGTTATCCGAACTGTTCCAGGATTGCCGGCTACTTCGATGTGAGCCGGAAGAGTATTCAGCGCGACATCGACTTCATGCGCGACATGCTTCATGCGCCGATCGCCTACGACCGGCACAGGAAGGGCTACTTTTATTCGGAAACGTGGGTGTTCGACCTTTCGGCACTGCTTGACGTGCAGGAGACCGAAGCCCTGGCTGCTGCGGCAGAAGTGCTCTCCCAGTACAGGGGGACACCCTATTACGACGAAGTGAACCGGGCGATCGGCAAGCTCGTGGATGCCCTTCCCTTCTCCTGCACCGGAGAGGGCATTTTCGACATCTACTCCTTCGATCACCCGGCGGCAGCCTCGTTCAACCATGCGACGTTCTCCCTTCTGGAACAGGCGCTTCGCAACCGGCGGAAAGTCAGGCTCATCTATCGGAGCATTTCCAGGCAGGCCCTGACGGAAAGAATTGTCCGTCCGTATCGCCTGCATTACGACCAGTCCACCGGCACCTGGTACCTCATCGCGTTCTGCGAATACCGTCAGGCGACCAGACTCTTCGCGGTCAACCGGATCCAGCATGTGACCGCTACGTCCGAAAATTTCACCGTCCCGTCCCTGTTCAACGTTTCCAACTACATGGACAAGGCCTTTCATCAGACCCTCGGCATTGTCCCCTACGACATCGCCGTCAAGTTCACCCCGTACCAGTCACAATGGATTCGTGAGCATCGCTGGCACGACTCCCAGCAGATCGAGGAGCACGACGACGGTTCGCTGACCCTCAGGTTCACCGTGACCGCCCTCGATGCCGTCAAGCGCTGGGTCATGCGCTACGGCGCGCAGGCCGAAGTCCTCCAGCCGTCCGAACTGCGAGATATGATAAGGCAAGAGGTGCAAGCGATGGGGGCGGTGTATCGTGACAGGCGCAAGAGATGAAAAGCGAATCTTCATAAACCAGGAAAGAGATTGGCTTCCTGACTTCGCCACTTTTGGGAAATTGACCATTGCTGGAAAAATAAGTCTTTATTTTTCCGGTAGTTAATATTTTCTAATACCTGAGTTTTCGCACTAATGGCGAACTCAGTAAATATTTATGAACGTCATATTGCCGTATTCTTTCGGTAGCTGTATATTTTGATGTGTTCCCCGAGCATGCAGTTCCAGCCTTCATAAGTTCTCCTGCATTCGTCATCAGGTTATTGTTGTCAGCGCGATCTCTGTTCATCGGAAGCGGACCTTTCTTGCCGGTGCGGTGATTTGCTGTTTGTATAGGACACTTTTTGTCCGTGGTCTGTCACTATGTTGTTCCTGTGGCTCCAGAACCCTGAACAATTCCGGCATGAGACTATCGAGACCTCCGCTTGCCCGAATGCAGCACATCGACCGAGAGCTTCGCGGTAATCGCTATCCGAACTGTACCCGCATTGCACAGCATTTCGAGGTCAGTTGCAAAAGCATCCAGCGTGACATCGACTTCATGCGGGAGATGCTCAACGCACCGATCGAATACGATTCACGGAAAAAGGGCTATTTCTACCGTGAGGTCTGGATATTCAATCCTGCAACATTTCTTGATCGGCAGGAACTTGAAGCGCTTGCTGCGACCTCGAAAATTCTTGCACAGTATCGGGGTACGCCATATTACGATGAGATCAGCCGGGGAATCGAAAAAATCATCCAATACCTGCCGTTTTCATGTTCCGGTGATGCCCTTTTCGAGATCTACTCATTCAATAATCCCGCAACGGTAAACGGTGTGGATCAGGAGCATTTCACCCTGCTCGAACAAGCCATTCGTAACCGGCAGAAAGTCGGTATGATCTACCAGACTTCATCGAGGCAAGAGCTTACTGAACGAATCGTTCAACCCTATCGTCTCCATTATGATCAGTCAGCCGGAACCTGGTATCTAATAGCTTTGTGTGAACTTCGCAACGAAGTCAGGACCTTCGCAGTCAACCGGATTCAGCAGCCAGCCCTGACCGGCGAACACTTCACAATTCCAGATGGCTTCAGCATCAATGACTATCAGGAGAAAGCTTTCCACCAGACCGTAGGCCCGAACCTCTGTGATATTCGCATCAGGTTCACCCCTTACCAGTCTCAATGGATTCGCGAACATACCTGGCACCCGAGCCAACAGATTGAAGAACATAATGACGGTTCACTAACTATCAAGCTCACCGTCAGCGCCCTTGACGCCGTCAAACGATGGGTCATGCATTACGGAACCCAGGCCGAAGTGCTCGAACCGAAAGAGTTGCGGGAGATGGTCAGGCAGGAAGCAATGGAGATGGGTGAGATGTACAAGGACGTACAATCCTGAAAATTCAATTCAAACCGGAAGAAGCCATGAATGTCGAAAGAAAAGCAGTTGCACATCTCAGTGAGGACAAGTCGGGTGAATGGCACGAACATGAACTGAACGATCATCTGACAGGTGTAGCTTCGATAGCAGCAGGTTTTGCAAGTGAGTTCGGCAATGCGGATTGGGCTATGGCTGCCGGTATGCTGCACGATCTCGGAAAGTATAATCCCCGTTGGCAGGATTATATCAGGAAGAGCAACGGAGACTATCTGGAGGATTCCGATGGGCAGGATTGATCATTCCGCTGCAGGGGCGATACATGCTTCCGGAAAGAACAAAGGTATAGGTCAGATTCTTGGGTATCTGATATCGGGGCATCATACCGGACTGCCTGATTGGTATCGGGAAATGGGCACCAGCGGATATACGCTGGAAGAACGTCTGAACAATCGGGAGCATTTGGAGAATGCCCTGAAAGGATACCCTCCAGAAAGTATTCTGAATGTGGCTTTGCCAGCAACGTTACCGTGTCAGCGACAATCTGGTGATCCAGAACTGTTGCATCTTTGGATTCGGATGCTCTATTCCTGTCTTGTTGATGCGGATTTTCTTGATACCGAACAGTTCATGAATCCGGAAAAGGCTGCTCTTCGACCGAGCCTGGTCGATCTCGCATTGTTGAAGGAGCGTCTCGACCGGTATATGTCTGTCAAAGAGGCTAACGCTTCAGATAGCCCGGTGAACCGGGCGAGAAAAGAGATTCTCAGGGAGTGCCGTGAAAAAGGGTGTTTGATGGAACCGGGACTATTTTCGCTGACCGTACCAACCGGCGGGGGAAAAACTCTTGCATCGATGGCTTTCGCTCTTGAACATGCTGTGACGCATTGCAAAAAACGGATCATCGTAGCGATTCCTTACACCAGCATCATTGAGCAGACTGCGGCGGTGTATCGGGAGGTTTTCGGCGATGACGCAGTGCTGGAGCATCACAGCAATCTCGATCCAAAAAAAGAAACACAAAAGTCCAGACTTGCTACTGAAAACTGGGATGCACCGATTATTGTCACGACGAATGTTCAGCTTTTCGAATCGTTGTTTGCAGCAAAAAGCTCATCCTGCCGGAAGCTTCACAACATCGTTAATTCAGTTATCGTTCTCGATGAAGCGCAGATGTTGCCTACGGATTTTCTGCAAGCCATCATATCGGTTATCAATTCGCTTGCAGACTATTTCAGGACTTCGATTGTGCTTTGTTCAGCCACCCAGCCGGTTCTGGTCGGAAAGGTAGGAACAGGAAAAGACATTTTAAAAGGTTTTGGTGATGGATCTGTCAGAGAATTAATAGCCGACACTGAAAATCTTTTCAGCATTTTCCAACGTGTTCAGGTCAAAATGCTTGGTGGCGCTGATAGTCGACATGAATGGCCATATGTTGCCGCACAGTTGCAAGCTCATGAGCAGGTGTTATGCATCGTCAATACCCGGAAGGATTGTCGGGCGCTTCATGACCAGATGCCTAATGAGACCGTTCATCTTTCAGCCCTGATGTGTCCTGAGCATCGAAGCAACGTGATTGCTGAAGTTAAGTCAAAACTTGTGGATGGTGAACCTGTCAGGGTTGTCAGCACCCAATTGCTCGAAGCCGGTGTTGACATCGATTTTCCCGTTGTGTACCGGGCTTTTGCAGGGCTGGACAGCATTGCCCAGGCCGCAGGCCGATGCAATCGGGAAGGGAGGCTTGAGTGTGGTGAAGTATATGTATTCAATCCCCCTAAGCCATCTCCTGCAGGACGGTTGCTCAAAGCCGAGAATGCCGCTCAGGTGATGTTCCGCACGGCACCCGAGCTTGCAGCTTCACTCATGCCTGAAGCGTTCCACAGGTATTTCATGCACTATTTCAGCAACCTCAACGGATTCGATACGAAGCAGATCATGGATTTGCTGGCTGGTCCGGATGCTCACCAGTTCAGGATACAGTTTCGTACGGCGGCCAAACGGTTCAAACTGATCGACGATGCGATGCAACATGGTATTATCATTAAGTATCAAAAGGGAAACGCTGATATCGAAACCTTGATCAAACAATTGCGTTTAGGCGGACCGAGCCGAAGCCTGATGAGGCAATTGCAGCGTTATTCGGTCAATGTTTATGATCAGGACATGAAGCAATTACGGGAAAACGGTATGATTGAGGAGGTCAACGGCATCTGGGTGCAGACGGGCGAAAGCCTTTACCACCCGGTATTTGGCCTGAACATCGATGCATCCCTGAATTATTACTGGTAAGCTCAACAAGGAGAAACACTCAATGGAGCATTGGAATAAAACATTTTGTCTCGAAGTCAAAGGGGATTACGCCTGCTTCACCCGTCCTGAAATGAAGGTCGAGCGAGTCAGTTACGACGTCATAACTCCCTCGGCAGCACGAGGCATTTTCGAAGCCATATTCTGGAAGCCAGCTATTCGATGGAGGATTAGCAAGATCGAAGTCCTGAAGCCGATCAAGTGGATTTCGGTGCGGCGGAACGAGGTTGGCCAAACAGCAAGCAACAGGAGTCATGGGATTTTTATCGAAGATGCCCGTCAGCAACGAGCAGGGTTGTTTCTCCGGGATGTTGCCTACCGGCTTCATGCGGAACTTGAGTTCGTTCCGCCCTCGAAGCGAGCAGAAGTGACCCATTCGGTTCCGGAATTATTGCAGGAAACCTGGGAAACGGAAGAACTGCGTAAAGATGAGAACCCCGGGAAATACAATGGCATTTTTGAACGTCGGGCAAAGAAGGGGCAGTGTTTCAATCAGCCCTATCTCGGATGCCGTGAGTTCAGTTGCGAGTTCAAGTTGGTCGATGACCTTTCAACAGAACCAGCACCGATTATTGAAACGCGCGATCTTGGTTTTATGCTTTATGATCTTGATTTTCAAAAAAGCCTACAAGAGCCAGCTTCGGCCTTTTTCAGAGCACACATGGATAATGGAATTATTAACGTTCCTGCATGGGATAGTGAGGAGGTGAAAAAATGATTTTACAGGCACTCTATGACTATTACCAACGCAAGGCTGCTGCACCGGAAGGATTTGAATGGAAAGAGATTCCGTTTGTTATTGTAATTGATCGGGATGGGAATTTTATGTCACTGGAAGATACCCGGGAAGGTGACGGGAAAAAGAAAAGGGCCAAGAAATATTTATTACCGAAATCCGTAGGACGTCCTGGTTCTAATGGATGGATGACGAGCTTTTTGCTTTGGGATCATTATGGCTTCGTATTGGGTCATGCAAGAGGAGATACTGATAAAGAGCAAGATATGGCTCAAAAGCAGATGCCAACTTTTGTAAAAAAGATTCAAACGTTACCATCAGAAGTGAAAGAGGATGAAGGAGTGATGGCTGTGATACGATTTTATGAAAATGGCGAATATGAAAAGGTCAAGAGTGCTCATAATTGGAGTGAATGCGCCAAGATCGTTGGTTGTAATTTGAGTTTCCGGATTGATGGCGAAAGCGATCTTGTTCCATGCAGTGTTGCAGTAAGGAAGTATGTTGCATCTCAGTGCAGCGATATCACTGATAGTGCTTCAGGATTATGTCTTATTACAGGAGAAAATGCAGCTATAGCCAGGATTCATAGCGACACTCCGATAAATAAGAATTCCAAGAAATTTGTCTCTTTTCAGAAGGGTTCTGGTTATGATTCCTATGGCAAAGAACAAGCATTTAATGCACCAATCAGTAAAGCTGCGGAGTTTGCTTATACTACGGCTATGAACATGCTTTTGGGTAAGGATTCAAAAAACAAAGTTCAGGTTGGGGATGCTACCACGGTGTTTTGGTCTGAAAAAAAGGACTTATTTGAAGAAATATTTCCTGCATTTTTCGGGTATTCTAAAGATGATCCTGATGCTGACGTAAAAGCTGTAAAATCCCTCTACGAAGGCCTTTGGACTGGGCACGTCAATACTGATTCTGACACTCGGTTCTATGTACTTGGACTTGCACCGAACTCGGCTCGTATTTCAGTTCGTTTCTGGCATACAGGCAAAATTCAAGAATTTGCAGGACATATCCAGCGACATTTCGAAGATCTTCAAATTATCATGCCGTTGCATGATATTGGACATTATTCGCTTTTCTGGTTGTTATCTGCAATGGCTCATGAAGGCAAAGTAGATAATGTACCGCCGAATCTTGCGGGACAGATTTTTCAATCGGCGGTAACCGGAGGTGTTTATCCGGTAACTATGCTTCAGCAAACCATCAGGCGTACTCGAGCTACTCAGAATGTGACGAGGCTTCAGGCTTCTATTCTCAAGGCATGTCTTAATCGTTTTACCAGAATCTATAAAACAAAAGAAAAGGAGATAAACGTGGCCCTTGATTCTACAAATGACAATCCCGGTTATCGGCTTGGTAGATTATTTGCTGTTCTTGAGAAAATACAGGAAGAAGCAAATCCTGGTATCAATGCAACCATACGTGACCGCTTTTATGGGGCAGCTTCATCGACACCGGTTACTGTATTTCCCCAATTATTGAAATTGAAAAACCATCACCTCTCAAAGCTTGAAAACGCAGGGCGAAGATTTAATTTTGAGCGAATGCTTACTGATGTATTTGATGGGATAGGTACAAATATGCCATCTCATCTTTCAATGGAAGATCAGGCACGATTTGCAATTGGCTATTATCATCAGCGCCAGGAGTTTTTCAAAAAGAAAGATTCAGATAACAATAATGAAAATCAAGGAGCAACATTATGAGCAATCCTTCAAAACGATATGACTTTGTCCTTCTCTTCGATGTTCAGGATGGAAACCCGAATGGTGATCCTGATGCTGGAAATCTTCCTCGCATTGATGCAGAAACGGGAATGGGTTTAGTTACCGATGTTTGTTTGAAACGTAAGGTGCGTAATTATGTGCAGTTATCTGGTCAGGTTATTTTCATCAAGGAAAAAGCTGTTCTGAATAAGTTGATAGATCAGGCATATATTGATCTTGATATCGACCTTTCAAAACCACCAGCAGCACCAAAAGATGGGTCAAAGCGTAATAAACCCGGGACAGCACAAGGAAGTGAAGTTGATAAAGGACGTATACAGATGTGTGCTAAATACTATGATATACGCACATTCGGAGCAGTTATGTCCACAGGCGCTAATGCTGGTCAGGTACGCGGTCCGATTCAGATGACTTTTGCCCGCTCTGTCGAACCTGTCGTTGCATTGGAGCATAGCATCACACGAATGGCAGTGGCGACGGAAGCGGAGGCGGAAAAACAAAGCGGCGATAACCGGACGATGGGTCGCAAATATACCGTGCCGTATGGCCTGTATCTTGCGCATGGATTTGTGTCTGCAAACCTTGCTCATCAGACAGGTTTTTCTGAAGAGGACCTCAACTTATTCTGGGATGCTCTGTTGAACATGTTTGAGCATGACCGTTCAGCAGCACGGGGTCTGATGTCAACACGCGGTCTGTATATCTTCGAACACAGCACGGCTTTGGGAAATGCTCCTGCCAGCCAGCTTTTCGAGCGAATCACGGTCAAGCGCAAAGATGGTTCCGAAGGCCCGGCCCGTTTGTTCAGCGATTACGAGGTACTGGTAGATGATTCCAATCTTGGAGAAGTGAAGCTTCTCCGAAAGCTCGGGTAATCATGTACCCTGAAGCTGATTTTGTGATGCTCTCTTCGTTGCAGCATTATGTGTTCTGTCCAAGGCAGTGTGCGTTGATTCATCTGGAACAGGTCTGGAGCGAAAATCTCTATACTGCTGAGGGTCGGGAAATGCATGAGCGGGCTGACAGCTCGGTCACATCTTATCGTGAGGGGGTAAAGGTGACGCGCACCGTCCCGTTGAAGAGTGTATCACTTGGCGTTTCCGGCGTTGCGGATGTGGTGGAGTGGCATCGTCGAGAAGAGGGGTATCACCCGTTTCCGGTCGAGTACAAGCGAGGAAAGCCAAAAAAACATGATGCAGACAAGGTGCAGCTCTGTGCTCAGGCAATGTGCCTTGAAGAGATGTGCTCATGTACCATTCTGTCCGGTGCATTGTTCTACGGCCAGACGATGCGCCGCCTGGATGTGGAATTTGATGAAGCCTTGCGAGCAAGAACCGTTGCTACGGCAGCCGGTGTGCATGAGCTGTTTGCATCAGGTGTGTCGCCGTTGCCGGAATTCGGGCCGAAGTGCAAGCAGTGTTCGCTTATCGAGCAATGTATGCCAGAGGTGCTTGACCGGTCAGGGTCAGCAAAACGTTACGTACAGAAGTTATATCGTGAATTCTCGGAGGATGAGATTTGAAGAAGCATCTCAATACATTGTTCGTAACGACGCAGGGCTCGTATCTCTCCAAAGAGGGGGAGTGTGTTCTCATTTCGATCGATCGTATTGAGAAAACCCGGATACCGTTGCACATGCTCAACGGTATCGTCTGTTTCGGGCAGGTTTCCTGCAGCTCCTTCTTGCTTGGGCATTGTGCTGAACTTGGAATTGCTGTCACCTTTCTGACCGAATATGGGCGGTTTCTCTGCCAGATGCAGGGGCCGGTTCGGGGCAACATTCTGTTGCGAAGGGCACAATACCGGATGGCTGATAACTACTATCAAACGGCAATATTGGCCCGGTTATTCGTCATTGGTAAAATCGGCAATGCACGGGTAACCCTGTCACGGGCATTACGCGATCATCCCGGAAAAACCGATGAGGATCGGATGAAAAGTGTCCATCATCTACTTGCCGGGTGCATCAAGCGGTTGCAGGAAGCTACGGATCAGGAGTTGATCAGAGGGGTTGAAGGAGAGGCAGCACGAGCCTACTTCAGCGTTTTCGATGAGTGCATTACCAATGCCGACCCGGCTTTCAGGTTCGAGGGACGTAACCGGAGGCCACCGCTTGATCGGGTCAACTGTCTGCTCTCCTTTGTTTATACCTTGATAACGCATGATATCCGATCCTCGCTGGAATCATGCGGGCTCGATCCGGCTGCCGGTTTTCTCCACAAGGACAGACCGGGAAGACCAAGCCTTGCCCTCGATATGCTTGAAGAGTTCCGATCCTATATTGGCGATCGGTTGGTGCTGTCATTGATCAACCGGGGTCAGGTGCAGGCAAAGGATTTCGATGTTTCGGAAACGGGAGCGGTAGTTATGAAAGATGAAGCACGTAAAACGGTCATCACAGCCTATCAGCAACGAAAACAGGAAGAGATCGAACATCCGTTTGTTGGGGAAAAGATGGCCGTCGGATTGCTCTGGCACATCCAGGCCATGCTGTTAGCGAGGTTTATCAGGGGTGATATCGATACCTATCCGCCATTTGTCTGGAGATAGATCATGTTGGTTCTTGTTGCCTATGACGTCAACACCGAAACGGCTGCCGGTCGGAGGCGGTTACGGAGAATAGCCAAGACCTGCCAGAATTACGGCCAACGAGTGCAATTTTCCGTGTTTGAATGCAACGTCGATCCTGCCCAATGGGTAAAATTAAGGGCAAGACTGGTTCATGAGATGGACCCGAAACTTGATAGCCTGCGCTTTTACTTTCTTGGCTCGAACTGGCAGGGCAGGGTAGAGCACGAGGGAGCAAAAGAGCCTCGTGATCTCGAGGGCCCGCTGATTTTATAAATCGCGAACGTGAAGCTGTACCTGATATCCCGGCAGGTTCGCGATTCAAATAAGTTGTTATTTCATTAGCAGAAATTGAGTGTGTCGTCAGATTCTCGTACAATGTTATTTGGCATACGAAGTGGTTCGCAGAATATTATCTGCATAGCCGCGGAATATCTGACGATACAGCCAAACAGTCGCGCCCCCCGCGGGCGCGTGGATTGAAACAATCAAAGCCGGGATGGCGATCGGTGTCCCGGGACGTCGCGCCCCCCGCGGGCGCGTGGATTGAAACATGTTCGGGTAGGCCTTCTTCAGCATTTCCTCGAGTCGCGCCCCCCGCGGGCGCGTGGATTGAAACCTTTTTCCGGAGGCTCATCGCCAGGCTCATCTCCCGTCGCGCCCCCCGCGGGCGCGTGGATTGAAACTGCAGGAGGG
>CAIYTH010000052.1 GCA_903929135.1 uncultured Chlorobiales bacterium | reverse complement strand
GGCAGCGCGCCGAGCGGGCCTTGTGGGACTCCGCCGACGGGTGCGCCATCTTCATGGAAGAGGCAGCGATAGCAGGCGCTTTTGCTGGGCACAACGGTCATGGTCTGACCGATAAACTGACGGATTCCGGCGTGTGAGTAGCTCTTTCCGGCTTCGTGGCAGGCCCGGGCTACAAGGAACTTGGACTCGAAGTTATCCGTGGCGTCGATGACGAAGTCGTAGTTTTCCAGAATCTGCTGCGCGTTGTCCGTGGTGAGACGGAACGGATAGGGCTCGACCCTGATCTCGGGATCGAGTGCTCCGATCCGCTCCATGGCCGAATCGGTCTTCTTCTCGCCGAGCGAAGCGGTGGTGTGCAGAAGCTGGCGTTGCAGGTTCGAGAGTTCGACCACGTCACCATCCATGAGGCCGATGGTGCCGACGCCCGCGGCGGCGAGATAGAACGCGGCTGGCGAGCCGAGCCCTCCGGCTCCGACGACAAGCACCCTCGATTGCAGCAACTTTTTCTGACCCTCCTCACCAATTTCCGCAAGGTTCAGGTGGCGGGCGTAGCGCTGGCGTTGCAACTCATTCAATGGCATGATGCCTCCTCTTTGCGGACCGGACCGTTATAGGCTGAGTCCCAGTTTTTGAATACCGGTTCGAGATTTTTTGCGCGCAGTGCCTGGCAGAATGCTTCGGCAGTGCGGTTGTCGGAGACTTCGAACTGCTCGCTTCCTGCACTGTCGGCATCGTGATAGCCTCCGACGGTGGTGCGGCTGGCGATGCTCATGCGTGTGATGCCGAGTCCTGCCATGCCGTCGCGGAAGAGGGGACTTTCTCGGGTTGAAAGCACCAGATCGACGTCGGGCAGGCCTATGCGGAATGCGCAGATCATGCGGACGAGGAACCGGTCATCGACCGGATATGCCGGCTGGTAACCGCCCTCCTGCGGCTGGATGCGCGGAAAAGAGACCGAGATTCCGGCTTTCCAGTAAGTTCGGCTGAGGTGCCGGGCGTGGCGGAAGAGGGCCTTCGCCTCGGCAACCGGATCGGACAGACCAAGAAGGGCTCCGATGCCGACGTTTCTGATACCGCCTTCGAGAGCGCGTTCGGGAGTTTCGAGCCGTTCGATGAAGTCCTTCTTGGGACCCCAGCGGTGCAGTTGCCCGTACTGATCAGGATCGTAGGTCTCCTGGTAGATGGTGATGGCGGTGCAGCCGCATTCGGCGAGCTCACGGTATTCGGCGACCGTCATGGGAAATGCCTCTACAGCCACACGCGGCATCGTGCGTGCGGCCACTTCGACCGCCCGGCGCAGGTAGTCGAATCCGGCAGCCGGGGTGCGTTCACCCGTCAGAAGCAGTACGTCACCAATGCCGATCGCCTTCATGGCCGCAAGCTCCTTTTCGATTTCGTCGAGTTCGAGCCGGCGGCGGGGAAAGCTCCTGTCGGAGGCGAAGCCGCAGTAGGCGCATCCGCTCGAACAGATGTTTGACAGATAGAGGGGCGCATAGAGCGAGATGATACGGCCGAATCGGCGCAGGGTGAGCGCCTGGGCTTCGGCGGCAAGCTGCTCGAGCGACTCTTCCGATTCACCTCTGAGCAGCGGGGTTATCTCCGCCGACAGGTGTTCGTCCGTCATCCATGCGGGCAATGCGTTCATGAGCTCCTCCCGAGAAAAGTGGTAAGCGGGCTGGTGGCGACGGCATTGCCGGACCGCGGCATGATGCCAGCCTTTCTTGCCTCCAGTCCGGCTTCGACGGCGCGGGCGAAGGCCGAGGCCATGGCCGCCGGATTGCCCGCCACGGCAACGGCGCTGTTGACGAGCACGGCCGAGCATCCCATCTCCATCGACGCGCAGGCCTCCGAGGGTGAGCGCAGGCCGGCGTCGACTATGACGGGAATAGCGCTCTCCCGGATAATGAGCTTCACCATTTCCGCCGTCGAAAGTCCCTGC
>CAIYTH010000051.1 GCA_903929135.1 uncultured Chlorobiales bacterium | reverse complement strand
GTGGGTATCCAGCTGTCGGTGACGCCGACGATCAATGACGACGGTTTTGTGTCGATGAAAATCAAGCCCGAGGTCTCGAGCGTCGTGGCTTGCCACCATGGGAAAAGGCCGTAGCGCCGGTCTCCAAGGCTGGCGCAGCATTGCAGGCTCAATTGGCCGTTGTGGATGAGTGGTTCGAGAAGTGCGTAGGAGAACTCCATGCCGAAGCCTGACGGAGAGGCAAACCTCATCAGGCCATCCTGCCAGGGAGATCCCGTCGGTACTTCATGACCCGCACTCCTGATGCGGGGAGCATCGAAGTTAAGGGCGACCCAGTGACCGTCCGGGGTTATCTCGAATTCGAGGTAAGAGCTACCATAGCCGACTTCTGCGACGAACAGCTCCGAAACACTATACTTCCATAATTCATCGACGAAAGTGCCTCCCGGGGCCTCGGGATGCAGCGGAAACGAGTTTCCGGAGGCATCGCGTGTCATCCAGCGGATAAACGGGCGCTCCGGAGCGAGACGCGCTTCTGAAACCGGGGCAAGCTGTTGCACTTCGATCGAGATACCTTCGGGAAAATGGTTATCAAGACAGGAATATTCGAGCACCGGGCCTTGCATGAGCATGCGCGGAAAGGTTGCAGCCGATTCATCGGGCGCATGGAGAAGGCCTGCCCAGGCGAAACCTGGACGCGAGGTCTCGGGCGTGGAGGCGATCCCGCACTCATCGAGCAGTGCAGCATCGAACAGGCCTGCGCATTGAAGCTCGAGTTCGAGGTTTGCGCCGGCTTTTTCCCTGGCCGCGGTGCGCATGGCGGCCGCGAGCTTCAGTACATCGACGGCTTTGGCGCCTCCTGTGTTGAAAATGAAGTTTGCGTGATGCTCGCTCACCTGCGCCCCCCCTTCCCTGCGCCCCCTGAATCCGAGCGAATCGAAAATCTGCCCGCTTGGGCGACCGGCCTCGTAGCTGTTCTTGAAGGTGGAACCGCAGCTCGGAAAGTCGAACTGGTGCTTCGCATCGCGGTCGTTTCCGTGTTGCTGCATCGTCAGGCCGATCGTTTCCGGATCCCCGCTCTCCGGAAAATCGAGCAGCGCCCCGACGACGATTTCCGGACTCTGCATAAGGCTGGTCTGCTTGTATCCGAGGAATACATCCTCACGACTCCGCCAGCGAACCGTGCCGTCGAGAGCGGCCGTCACGATGCCCCTTGTCACCGAGGATATCTCTTTTCCGTAGCAGCGGCCGTTCATGCGTATCGTGGCACCGACCATGCCCGGCAGCCGGTAAAGCCACTCCCCTCCGCTTCTGCCCGCTTTCTGCAACGCAAGGGCCGCATCGGTGTTCTCGACGCCGGCTTCGCAGAAAAACCCTCTTTCCGATACCCGGAACATACGATTCATCGATGCGGTAGAGATAACCACGCCCGGAAAATCCTCGTCTGAAAAAAGCATGTTGCTTCCCTTTCCGGCTACGATGACCGGCAAGCGGAGTTCACGGCACCGATCGAGCACCGCGGCGACTTCGCCCACGCTGCGCGGACGGGCGAGCAGGCGCGCACGCCCTCCGATGGCGTAGTAGCCGACAGCCGAAAGCGGCACGTTTTCTTGACATGGACATGGAAAAATCGGTTCGGGCATCTCTTTGCTGGTTGGAGGGTAACGGCTTATCCGGTGCTTTCAAATATATGGTTTTAGCCTGAAGCGCCAATATCCGCACCTTGACATACGACGAGAATCAAATCGGTCACTTTTGGTCTTTGATAAGAGCCTTGCCGATACTACATTTTTATAGGATTATTACACCATTATTACTATCAACATAAAACCCCGGAAGCAGGACAACCTGCCTGCGGGGCGTCTGTTCCAAATCACCTCTTAACCCTCACTATTCAAACGGAGCATCCATCATGGGGAAAAAAGCACTGTGTGTCGGGATCAACAAGTTCAGGAACTATCCCGATGCCTCACTCAACGGCTGCGTCAACGATGCAAACGACATGCAGTCCATCCTGAAAGATTTTAACGGGTTTACCGACAAGGATATTCAGGTACTCACCGATGCGGCGGCGACCAAGGCCGCGATCATGAGTAACCTGACCTCGATGGTCGACGGGGCAATAAAAGGGACATATACCCATCTGGTGTTCTCACTGTCGAGCCACGGCACGCAGGTTCCGGACACAAACGGAGACGAACCGGACAAGGCCGACGAGGCGTTCTGCCCACATGACCTTGCCCAGGCCGGTGACATCTGGGATCCCAACCACGTCATCACTGACGACGAACTGCACGACCTGTTCATCAAACTTCCGGCAAACGTGCTGCTCGAAGTCTATTTCGACACCTGCCACAGCGGTACAGGCCTGAAGGCCATCGATATGCTCCTGCAGCGTCGCCCCAGGTATCTGCCTCCTCCGTCGCTCGATGCGTTCCTGAACGTCGAGCAGCGCTCGCCCCGGCAGTTGAACGACCTGCTGCTTAAAAAAGGGATCACACAACAGAT
>CAIYTH010000050.1 GCA_903929135.1 uncultured Chlorobiales bacterium | reverse complement strand
GTAGCTCAGTGGATAGAGCAGCAGTGTCCGGAACTGCAGGTCGGCAGTTCGACTCTGTCCAAGGGCACAAGATCAGTTTCTCAGATATTCGGGGTGTGGCTCAGCTGGTAGAGTGCTGCGTTCGGGACGCAGAGGTCGTGGGTTCGAGTCCCGCCACCCCGACAAGGAAGGCGATTACGGCAGGTACCGTAGTCGCCTTTTCTTATTTCCCGTCGTGCTTCCCATTTTCACTGCTCCTTGACAATTGATTGTGCCGTGTGCATTTATCGTGCACGTGCCGACTCTCCATGCCCTTCCGGTGCTGGCGATTTCGTGCGGGCGTTAAAATGATCGTTCGTTACGCTTGCATGTATATAAAAGTCATATTATATTACTAACGGTGAGCAGGATGTTCTTCAACTCTCCGATGAAGGGCATCGAAATCCGTTCCCCCGGACCACCAAACGAGACGGCGTTCATCGCCGTCTCGGTGTTTCAACCCATACGATGCCCACCTCCTTACGCTTATCAGGGAATATCCGCACAACCTTTTTGTGACGCTTCAAGCCGAGAACTGTTTGCAGGGTATGCTGGCTTTTGTTATCATATGAGTAATTGTTCATATGATGACCGGATATGATGATCGATCATAACATAGAGGAGTGCAGCACAGCCTGTTTTCATCCGGAGCTGACAGCGCAGGTGAAAGCGGCCATGCCCGGAGAGCCGCTGCAGGAGGAGCTTGCCCGACTCTTCAAGGTGCTCGGCGACCAAACCAGGATCAGGATACTCAACGCGCTGTACCGCTCGGAGCTGTGCGTGTGCGACCTCACCTCGATTCTCGGCATGAACCAGTCTGCCGTGTCGCACCAGCTCAGGGTATTGCGGGATGCCAAGATCGTCAGGTCAAGGAAGCAGGGAAAAAACGTGCTCTACAGCCTTGATGACAGCCATATCTCCGACCTGATCCGCCTCGGTTCCGAGCATGTCCAGGAGGAAAAAGGGTGACTTTTTATTATCTCAAGCATGAACAAGTGATCATGCGAAAATATTTAAGCAGTAAACGAGGTGCAGTATGCCTGAATTCATCTCAATCGTAACCAGAATTTTCGAAGCATCCTGGGCGGTGCTTCTCGACGCATCCCCCTTCATGCTGGTGGGTTTTTTCGTGGCGGGACTTCTCAAGGCCTTCATGCCGGATGATTTCGTCGCCTCCCATCTTGGCGGCAACGGCCTGATGAGCATACTCAAGGCTTCGGCCATAGGCATACCGATACCGCTTTGCAGTTGCGGCGTATTGCCTGCCGCGGCCGGGCTCAAGAAGCAGGGAGCCGGGAAGGGGGCCATTGCCTCGTTCCTCATCTCGACGCCGGAAACCGGGGTCGATTCAATCGCCATCTCATGGGCGCTGCTGGACCCGGTGATGACCGTCGCCAGGCCGGTTGCCGGATTCCTGACAGCCGTTGCCGCCGGTATAGCGGTCTCGTTTTCCGAAAAGTTTGCCGCGAAGGAGCTTCCCGAAGCGCCCGCCGCCGTCAAGCCGGAGGGTGCCTGCAGCTCCTCGTGCTGCTGCGGACACAAGACGCCTGCGAAGCAAGGCGTCATGGACAGGCTGAAGGCAGGTCTCGACTTTGCGTTCGGTGACCTCCTGAAGGATGTGGGCGCCTGGTTCTTCTTCGGCGTGCTCCTGGCGGGCGGGATCTCGGCGCTGATTTCCCCAGAAACCATTGATCGCTACCTATCGAACGAGTTCCTCTCGATGGCCATGATGCTTGCCATTTCCGTGCCCCTCTATGTGTGTGCGACCGCCTCGACCCCGATCGCGGCGGCATTCGCCCTCAAGGGGATCTCCCCCGGAGCGGCTCTTGTTTTCCTGATTGCCGGACCGGCGACCAACGCGGCATCGCTGGCCGTCATCGCCCGCCTGCTCGGCAGACGTGCAACCGCAGTCTACCTGACCGCCATCATCATCATGTCGTTCGTTGCCGGCATGCTCGTGAACTCCCTCTACGGTTTCCTCGGCCTCGACATCCGCCACTGGATCGCCCACAGCACCCACGAAGAGGCAGGTCCCATCGCCATCGCCTCGACGATCTTGCTTGCGGCCCTGGTGTTGAAATCATATCTGCCACAACCTCAGAAATCGCACAAGCATTAAACGAAAGAGCCCGGAAATCCCGGGCTTTTTCAATTATGGCCTATTTTGGGAGGTTGTGAGACCCGGATGGTTTGCCCTTGCAGCAGGATCAACCTATGAGTTGTTTGCAGGCGAATTCCGATCCGGTGACGTTGAACAGGAGCTTGTCAAGCTGCAGACCAACATCATAAGGGCTGACGGCAGCCGGAGGAACCGTGATATCCTGAAGCTCATTTCGTGTCAAAACCGTTACCGCTCAGCGCTTTAAGTCGTTCAATCGATCCGTTGAGTACAGGGGAGTATATCTGATTATCATTGAATCGCTCCTTAAGTATATCAGGTATTTTCTTTGCATAGCTGACGCAAAGCATCAGCTGGCGGTAAGCAAGGCCTTTCCTGGAATCGAACGCCGTCAGCTTTGCTTGCAAAGGATCGGATATCACCTTCAACCGTGCCAGAGCGTTTTCACGATGTTTATCCAGCGAGGCTAATTCAGATTTCAATGATGCATATTCCTGATCTGACACTTCCTTCCGGCGTTGTAACTGAGCATGCTTTTCGTGATCCAGCCTGTCTCCGTTATTGAACGGCAGCTATTTCGGCATCCAGCGGCTTCAAAACCATTTCATACTGTTCAAGTCTCTTGTCATATTTGGCTTTGATGACAGCATAAGCGGTCTCTTCATCTTTCTTTGTTTTTTCATAAGCAGCGATCTCCTTTCTGAGCGCGACTTCGTTCGGCAGGATATTATCCACATCGGCATTCAGGTCGGCCAGTGCGATCTGGGCAATTGCAGCGGCTTGCCTCAACTCGTTCCGGGAACTCGTCCCGCTGATCGACGGCACGTTGCGGGTTCCTTTTGATGTTTCAAACGTAGCGCCTTGCAATACAATAGTGCCCTCCGACGCAATGGCAACAGAAGATATGTCTGTGACCATTGATGAAATCAGCCCTATCAAGATCGATGCGATCAGGAGCTTACTCGAATATGTTCTCACAAGTATTTTCATGATGTACGTAATGATGGTTAAGCTAAACACCTTATCTGATTTCAGAGGAAACACATGGTGCCTCAGGAACGACCAGTTACTGAGGCAAGCAGAAAATAATGGCCTGTAAATCACTCTCAGCCTCATGGAGATGAGGCCGATATTGTTGCTGTTATGCTATTTATAGTCAGGTGAAGTTTGATAAAGAGATCACGGAGTAGACCATGGAACAAGCGATAATGGCGCCTCCTGGACCTCTTTTTCAATTTAATTTAGGCAAAGTAAGGCTTACAGCCTCAAGTTGGGTTATTCCTTTTTCCCGACAGGGGCCAGATAAATCGTGAACTCTTCCTTGCCGTCGACCTGGAGCAGGTTGTCCATCTCCTGCTGGTTGTAGGCGGCGATGGCGCAGGTGCCGGCGCCGATGGCTTCGCAGGCGAGGTAGAGGTTCTGGCAGACGTGGCCGGCATCGAGGGCGATGACCTTGTGGGATGCGATGCCGTAGCGCCACTCCATGCGGTAGGGGATGGCGGTCCAGATGAAGGTGACGGCGGCATCGCCAGCCCATGGCTGACCAAGCGCGGCCCTGATGATCCTTTTCTCGAGGTTCTCCACCTCGGATTCGAAGAGGAGCTGGTGTTCGAGGGGGAGGTAGCGGTAAATACCCTTTTCCAGCCCGGTGACGTTCAGGACACAGAGATAGGTTTCCAGAGGATGCCGGCATCCGGCGGAGGGGACTGTCCTCAGGGCGTAACCATCATTGAGTTTCAGTTTGAGGCCCTGGGTCGTCCAGAGCAGGAATGCGAGCTCTTCGAGGGTGAGCGGCGTCCTGCTGAACGTCCGGTAGCTTTCACGATCTGCGATGGCTGTTTTCAGGTCGTAGTGGCCGATCTCCTGCAGGAACTGGATCCGGGGAAGGTGTACGATCCGGGAGCCGGGGTCGAAAGGTTTTTCGACCGGCGGGGGAGGTATCCTCCGGCTCTGGTCTGTCTGAGAGAAATCGACTTCCCGGCGGATGTCATCCTTGAGGAATGAACGGTAGGTTTCGAGTCTGTTCCTGTCCATTGGGGAGGTCCCGGTTGTCGTCGTTTACCTTATACTGCGTGCAAGTTTCCTGTTCGTCTTGTTTTATAGCAATGGGGAACGGTCATGTCGATTATTTTCATTATCAATTGATAATGTAACAAACGATCCGGTAACAGGTTTTATCATCCCCATAATCGACTGGTTCGCCATGGAAAAATCATTTGGCGTCAGAATGCTGGTTCTGGCGGTGTCGATTACCGGCATCACCATGTTCCATTACTTCACGCCGATTCATATCTCCTACCTTCACGATATTTTCCAGCGCCTCTACTACCTGCCCATCATTTTCGCGGCTCTCTGGTTCGGCCTTCGCGGCGGCCTCGTCTGTTCGTTGATCGTCAGCATCCTGTATGCTCCGCATGTGCTTATCCAGTGGGGAGGAGAGTGGACGATGGAGGCGGAGAAGTACCTTGAAATACTCCTTTACAATACCGTGGGCGGGGTGACCGGCCTGCTGGCGCAGCGTGAGCGCGAGCGCACCGTGCAGTTGCAGAAGACGGCGCGGGGTCTGGAGGAGTCCCTGGAGAAGCTGAGGAACCAGTCGGAACGCATCATCGCCATCGAAGAGCAGTTGCGGCGAGCGGAGAAGCTTTCAACCATGGGCGAGCTCTCTGCGGTGCTTGCGCATGAAATTCGCAATCCGCTGGGCTCCATCCGCGGGACGGCGGAAATCCTGAAGGACGATTACCGGCCCGGCGACCCGAAACATGAGTTCATCGAAATCCAGATCAGGGAGACCGAACGCCTGAACCGGGTGGTGGAGGATTTCCTGAACATGGTTCGGCCTCAGCCCTTCGAGATGGGGCCTTGCGCGGTCCAGGAGGAGCTTGAGACGATCATCACCCTGGTTTCGGGGGACGCACGGTCGCGCCATGTCGAACTCGAGCTGAAACGGCCCCCGGAGCCGCTCGTCGTGCAGGCTGACGGGGAGAAGCTCCGGCAGGCGTTCCTGAACATCGTCATCAATGCGATGCAGGCTACACAGCCGGGCGGACGGGTGGTCATCACCACGGATGACGACCGGCAGGGGTTTTGCGAGATCCTGTTCAGCGATACCGGATCGGGCATCGATACGGAGACCCTGAACCGGATTTTCGAGCCATTTTTCACCACCAAGCCGGACGGGACGGGGCTGGGTCTTGCGATCACCAGAAAGATCGTCGAGAGCTTCGGCGGCACGATCGATCTCGAGAGCACGACGGGGAAGGGCACGGCCGTACGGGTCAGGTTGCCCATGAAAGCAAGTGTCAACGGAGAGAAGCCTTGAAAGCGAAAATCCTGATCATCGACGACGATGCCTCGCTGCGGCGGGTGCTTGAATACAATCTGCAGGAAGAGGGGTACGAGGTGCTCGCCGCATCTTCGGGCGAAGAGGGCCTTGAACTGTTCGCACAGGCCTCTCCTGACCTTGTCGTCACCGACATGAAAATGTCCGGCATGGACGGCCTGTCGGTGCTTCGGGCCGTGCGGGAGCAATCACCCGATACGCTCGTGATCATCATCACCGCTTTCGGGAAGGTCGACGTGGCCGTGGAGGCGATGAAGGCCGGGGCGTTCGACTACATCCTGAAGCCGTTCGGCAGGGACGCCCTGAAGCTGACGGTGGGCAAGGCGCTGAAGTTCCTAGGCCTCTCCGAGGAGAACCGGCGGTTGAAAAGCGAACTCTCCGAGCGCACCGATTTCCGCACGATCATCGGCTCCTCCACGCAGATGGAGAAGGTGTTCGATATGGTCAGGAAAGTCGCCGATACCGAAGCGGCCGTGCTCGTCACCGGGGAGTCGGGGACGGGAAAGGAGCTGGTCGCACGGGCAATCCACGCGAACAGCTCGCGTCGTGACGGCCCGTTCGTCGCCATCAACTGTGCGGCCATTCCTCGCGACCTGCTCGAAAGCGAACTGTTCGGCCACGTCAGGGGAGCTTTCACCGGCGCGGTCAGGGACAAGGCCGGCAAGTTCCAGATTGCCGAAGGGGGTACCCTGTTCCTCGACGAAGTGGGGGAGCTTCTTCCGGAGCTGCAGCCCAAACTGCTCAGGGTGCTGCAGGAGCGTGAGGTGGAGGCGGTCGGTTCATCCAAGGCCCGGAAGGTCGATGTCCGGGTCGTCGCCGCGACCAACCTGGAGATCGAAAAAGCGGTGGCCGACGGCTCTTTCCGGGAGGATCTCTACTATCGGCTGGCGGTGATCGAGATCCACCTGCCGCCTCTTCGCGAGCGCCTGGAGGACATTCCGCTGCTGGTGCGCTATTTCTGCTCGAAACATGGCGGGGAGGGGGTGGCCTTCGGCAGGGCCGCCATCGATGCGCTGGCCGCCTACCCGTGGCCGGGAAACGTCAGGGAACTCGAGAATACGGTCGAACGGCTGCTGATCATGCGCAACGGCGAAACCGTCGATATCGGCGACCTGCCCGGGAAGTTCCTCCAGCCCCGGGAGCGGAGAGCTTCGATCGTGAAGCTTCCGGACGAAGGATACTCGTTGGAGGCGCTGGAGCGGGAGATCGTCGTCGAGTCCCTCGAGCGGAACTCCTGGAACCAGACCGCCGCCGCCCGTTTTTTAAGGATTCCCCGTCATGTCCTCCTGTACCGGATGGAGAAGTACGGTATCGTCCTGCCTGGATGAGCAATGCGGGGCTGTCGAGGCATATCGAAAGTTGCAGAATATTCTACATCGGGCAGGAGAATATTCTGCAACTTCTGCACAGCAAGCCGTGCAAAGCCAGCAAAATCAGGATGTTAGACGATGGTACGGTATTTGTGGTTACAAATGCAAAAGGAACCTGTCGTCCGGATATTCCAATGAAAAAAGCTTGTACCATCGCGTTGCTCGGACTTGCGCTCTCTTCGCCCCTGCCGGTTGGTGCGCAGGATGCGAAATCGTCGCAGGAGGAGTTGAACGGCCTCGTGGCGACGGCCGTCGCGAACAACCCGGAGCTGAAATCTTCCGAATCGCGCTGGCAGATGTTCACCGGCAAGGCGCGGCAGGCGTCTTCGCTCGAGGACCCGATGCTCATGTTCAAGATGCAGAACATGCCGGTGCGAAATCCGTTCGTATTCAACAAGGACCCTCAGTCCGCCATGGTCGTCGGCCTCTCCCAGCAACTCCCGTTCTGGGGAAAACGGCATCTTCGGAAGCGGATGGCCCTGTCGGAAGCCGAATCATACCGGTGGGCCTACGAAGAGCGCAAGCTCGAACTCGCCAGAATGGTCAAGGAGACCTGCTACAGGATATGGGCAGTGGACAAGGAGCTGGAGATCGTCGACAGGAACCTCCGGCTGCTGGGCGACATCGTGACCTGGACCGGGTTGCGGTACAGCGTGGGCCAGGGCATGCAGCAGGAGGTCCACAAGGCGGGCCTCGAAAAGTCGAAGATGCTCGAAATGCAGATCGCCCTCCGGCAGCAGCGCAAAAGCCTGGAGGCCAACCTCAATTACCTCCTCTATCGCCCCGGAACCACCCCGGTGGGTCCGGTCGCCGACTTCACCATGCCGAAGATGACGCTCACCGCCGGGCAGTTGAACGAGATCGCGCTCGAGCGGCGTCCCCAGCTCAAGAGCCTGGGCAGCCTCGTCGAGAAGGGCGATGCGGCGCGTCGGCTGGCCAGGAAGGAGTCCTACCCCGATTTCAACCTTTCGTTCGAGTACATGTTCCGCCAGCCCGTTTCCACTGAAATGGCCAGCGATCCGGGTTACGACATGTTCTCTGTTGGCGTGTCGTTCAACCTGCCGGTATGGCGGGAAAAACGACAGGCGATGGTTGCCGAGTCGATGGCCGAAACGTCGATGTCGACCGACGAGGTGAACGCCCTGAAAAACAGCATCTCGCTGACGATCAACCAGGGGCTTGCCGAACTGGAACGCATCAGCAGGACGATCGAGCTCTACAGGGGAGGCATCATACCCCAGGCGGCGCAATCCCTCGAAGCGACGATTATCGGCTACCGGGTCAACAAATCTGATTTCGGCGCGGTGCTGGAGGGCAGGATGGCCCTGTTCAATTACCAGCGTCAACTGTACGATATGGAGTCCGAATACATGATGAAGCTGGCCGAACTTGAAGCGGCGACCGGGGCCGATCTCACGGGGTCGGCGGAGGGAACTTCCGGAACTAAAACAGTTCGCTTAATGGTGCAATGATGAATTGCGGCTTATGTGTTAGGCGCCAAGTCCAGAAAGGGATGGATTCTTCACTCCGCTGTGCTTCGTTCAGAATGACAACAAGAGTTCAGTGTGACAGAACCTTTTTACACTGTCATTCTGAGGAGGCTTTTCCGACGAAGAATCCATTTTCTATGAAAACAGTGAGTGCGGTTCAATACACTGGTAAAAATATTTCATTTAGGATATGAACAGGAAAACGGCAATCCCTCTGGTCATCCTCATTGTCGCACTCGTCGCGGGCGCGGGCTGGTTCATCTGGCAGAAAAAGCCGCAGGACAAACCCTCCGGGAGGAGTACGGCAGCGGCCAGGCAGCTTTACACCTGCACCATGCACCCCTTCATCATCAGGGAGAAGCCGGGCTCCTGCCCGATCTGCGGGATGGAGCTGATCAAAAAGATCGAGACGTCGGGAGCGGAAGCGTCCGGGCAGCAGCAGGCCGCGCTGCCCGGTGGCGTTTCGATCACGTCAGCCCAGCGGGTCATGGCGAATGTGGCGACCACGGAGGTCAGGAAGGAGCCCCTTGAAAGGGCGGTCGATGCGGTCGGCGTCGTGCAGTATGACCAGACGCGGCAGTCCAGGGTCACCGCCTGGATCGCCTGCAGGATCGACAAGCTGAACGTGGGGGCCGTAGGTTCGTTCGTCAGCAGGGACAAGCCGCTTGCCGAGGTCTATTCACCCGATCTCATCGCGACGCAGCAGGAGTACCTGCTTGCCGTCAGGAGCCGGGAGAAGCTGAAGAACTCGGGGATCGCCTCGGTTTCCGAAAGCGGCGACGCCCTGGCGACATCGGCAAAGGAGCGCCTCAGGCTGTTCGGCGTGAAGGATGCGCAGATCGCCGGACTGGAACGGAGCGGCAGGCCCCTGACACGTATCCCGATCTATCCCGAATTTTCCGGTGTGGTGATCGAAAAGATGGTGCAGCAGGGGCAGTATGTCAATGCGGGCGAAGTGCTGTTCAATATCGCGGACCTGTCGAACGTGTGGGTCGAGATCGAGGTCTACGAAAACGAGTTCCGTAACATCCGCGTCGGCCAGCAGGTGGAAATCCGCTCCCAGTCCTGGCCGGGCACGGCGTTCATGGGCAAGGTGGCGCTCATCTACCCCTACCTGGATCCAAAGACCAGGACCGTCAGGGTTCGGGTCCAACTGCCGAACCCGGGGACGAAGCTGAAACCTGATATGTTCGTCAACGCGGTCATCCGGCAGCCGCTCGGCGACGGCATCGCCGTTCCGGTGACGGCGGTCATGGATACCGGCAAGCGGCAGCTCGTCTGGGTGGAGAAGGCCCCCGGCTCGTTCGAACCACGGGAAGTGGCGCTCGGGGCACGCATCAAGGAGCGGGTGCAGATTCTGTCGGGGCTCGCCCCGGGCGACAAGGTGGTGACCTCCGGAGGCTACCTGATCGATTCGGAGTCGCAGTTGAACGGCGGCAATGGCTCGGCAGCAAGCGGCAAGTAACCACAACGATCTCCTGTTAACGAAATCCGGCTCGAAGTGCAGTCATGATCGAGAAAATCATCGAATATTCGGCCAGGAACCGCACCATCGTCCTGATGCTGTTCGGCCTCATCATCGCCTGGGGGGTCTGGTCCGTCTACAGGACGCCGGTCGACGCCATTCCCGACCTGTCGGACAACCAGGTGATCGTCTTCACCGATTATCCCGGCCGGTCGCCGCAGGTGGTCGAGGACCAGGTGACCTATCCGCTGGCCGTCAATCTCCAGGGACTCCCCGAAGTGCGTGCCGTACGGGCATCGTCCGCGTTCGGCTTCTCCATGATCTATGTGATATTCGACGACAAGGCCGACATCTACTGGGCAAGGACCAGGGTGCTGGAACGGCTGAACTACGCGGCTTCGCTGCTGCCGCAGGGGGTCGTGCCCACGCTCGGTCCGGACGGCACCGGCGTCGGGCATGTGTTCTGGTACACGATCGAAGGGAAGGGCTACGACCTGGAACAGCTGCGGACGCTGCAGGACTGGTTTGTCCGCTATCAGCTCAATACCGTGCAGGGGGTGTCCGAAGTGGCTTCAATCGGCGGCCTGGTGCGCGAATACCAGATCGACCTCGACCCGAACAAGCTGTTCGCGTACAACATCAAAGTCGGCAAGGTGATGGAGGCGGTCAAGGCCTCGAACCGTGACGTTGGCGGCCGGCTGATCGAGCAGGCGGACGCCGAGTACCTGATCCGCGGCCGGGGATACGTCAAGTCGCGTGAGGATATCGAGAACATCGTGGTCGGGTCGGACATGCGCGGCACGCCGATCTTTGTGAGGAACCTCGGTACCGATCAGGTTGGCAGCGCCATCCGCAGGGGAATGCTCGACCTGAACGGCAGGGGCGAAGCAGTCGGGGGCATCGTGGTGATGCGCTACGGGGAGAATGCCAAGGAGGTCATCGACCGGGTGAAGGCGAAGATCGGCGAGCTCGAAAAAGGGCTGCCTCCCGGGGTGAGCATCCATGTCGCCTACGATCGCTCCGACCTGATTTCCCGGGCTGTCGACACCCTGAAGGAGAACCTGCTCGAAGAGTCGATCATCGTTTCGCTGGTGGTGCTGCTCTTCCTGCTCCATTACCAGAGCGCGCTGGTCATCGTGCTGACGCTGCCGGTTTCCGTGCTGATCGCCTTCATCACGATGAAGCTGATGGGGGTGACCTCGAACATCATGTCGCTCGGCGGCATCGCCATCGCCATCGGCGTGCTGGTCGACGCAGGGGTGATCATGGTGGAGAACTGCTACCGGCACCTCTCCGAACTGCCTGAGGAGGAGCGGGCCGCAAGGCGCCTCGAGGTCGTGATCTCTTCGGCGCGACAGGTCGGGAGGGCTATCTTCTTTTCGCTGGCCATCATCGTCCTCTCCTTCGTGCCGGTATTCATGCTCGAAGGGCAGGAGGGCAAGCTGTTCCGCCCGCTGGCCTTCACCAAGACCTTCTCCATCGTCGGCTCGGCCATCATAGCCATTACGCTGGTGCCGGTGCTGATGTATCTGTTCATGCGAGGCAAGATGCCTCCGGAGAGCTCCAACCGCGTCTCAACCTTCTTCATCAGGCTCTATTCGCCCCTGATCCGCAAGGTGCTGGTCTGGAAGAAGACCACCATCGTGCTGAACCTGCTGGCCCTTGCCATCGCCGTGCCCCTGTTCATGAATCTCGGTTCGGAGTTCATGCCGCCGCTCGACGAGGGTTCGCTGCTCTACATGCCGGTGACCCTGCCGAACGTCTCGATCACAGAGGCAAAGCGCATCATCCAGGTGCAGGACAGGATCATCAAGAGCGTGCCGGAGGTCGAGCAGGTGCTCGGCAAGGTGGGCAGGGCGGAAACCTCGACCGACCCGGCTCCGGTATCTATGTTCGAGAGCATCATCATCCTCAGGCCGAAGGCGCAGTGGCGGCCGGGAGTCACGAAGGCAGACATCGTGACCGAACTGGATTCGAGACTGCAGCAGGTCGGCGTACGCAACGGCTGGACCCAACCTATCATCAACCGGATCAACATGCTTTCGACCGGTGTGAGGACCGATCTGGGGGTCAAGATCTTCGGCAACGACCTGAACGTGCTCCGGGACCTGGCGATCAGGGCGGAGGAGATCCTCAAGCCGGTCAGGGGCGCGGCCGACGTCGTGGCGGAACGGGTTACCGGAGGCAACTACCTCGATATCGACATCGATCGACAGGCTGCGGCCCGTTACGGCGTGAGCGTTGGCGACATCCAGGATGTCATCGAGACCGCGCTCGGGGGGGAGATGCTCTCGACCTCGGTCGAGGGGCGCAACCGTTTTCCGATTCGCCTCCGCTATCTGCGTGACTATCGCGACAACATCCCGGCGATCGGCCGGATCCTGGTGAGCGGCATGGACGGTGCACAGGTGCCCCTGTCGCTGGTGACGAAGCTGCAGGTTTCCACCGGGGCTCCCGAGATCAACAGCGAGGGCGGCCTGCTGCGTTCGCTGGTCTACCTGAACGTCCGCGGCCGCGACATGGGGAGCTTCGTGACCGAGGCGAAACAGAAGCTGGAAAGGGAGCTGAAACTGCCTCCAGGCTACTATGTGGCGTGGTCGGGCCAGTGGGAGAACCAGCTGCGCGCGAAGGCACGGCTGCAGGTGCTGGTACCGATCGGGCTGCTGATCATCTTCGTGCTGCTGTACTTCACCTTCCATTCGGCCCTCGAGGCCTCGATGGTGATGCTTTCGGTGCCCTTCGCCCTCGTGGGCGGCGTATACCTGGTTTCGGCCCTGGGCTACAACCTCTCCGTGGCGGTCTGGGTCGGCTTCATCGCCCTGTACGGCATCGCCGTGGAGACGGGCGTGGTGATGGTGATCTACCTGCACGAAGCGCTCGACAGGAAACTGGCCGACGGGAGCTGCTGCACCGAACAGGACATCATCGATGCCACGTTCGAGGGGGCCGTGCTCAGGCTCCGCCCGAAACTGATGACCGTTGCGGTCGCCCTTCTGGGTCTGGTCCCGATCATGTGGTCTTCGGGAACGGGGGCCGACGTCATGAAGCCGATAGCAGCGCCGATGATCGGCGGCATGATCTCATCGGCGATTCATGTGCTGGTCATGACACCGGTAATTTTCGTCATGATGAAGACCAGGGACCTCAAGAAGGGCCGCCTGCGACATTCCGGACTCAAACATTGATAACCTTGCACGGGAGAACCTGATACCATGAATATGAAACATCTGATCGTTTCGGCCGCTCTGGCCATTTCGCCAGCGCTGACGAACGCGGCCATCGCAGCACCGACGGCAGCGAAAGCTGTCAGCATCAATGCCGATTTCACCTCGGCAGGTGATATCAACCCGAAATCATTTACCGTGGGGGTCGGCCAGAAGGTCCGGTTCCAGGTGAACCCGAAGGAGAGTGGTACGGGGTGCATGAGCGACATCATGGTCCAGGGCCTCTGGAACAGGCCGCAGCTGCTGGTCAAGGGCAAGCCGGTCGTGATGGAGTTCACACCGGCCAGGCCCGGAACCTACAGGATCACATGCGGGATGGGCGTGGATCGCGGCTTCATCAGGGTCAACTGAAGGAGTTCGCCCGAAGGGGGAGGCCGGTCAGAGCTTTTTAGCCTTGAGGCGGAGGGAGTTGGTGACGACCGAGACGCTGCTGCCGGCCATTGCGATGCCTGAGAAAACCGGGTTCAGGAAGATCCCGAAGAGGGGGTAGAGCGCCCCGGCAGCGAGCGGAATCCCGATGATGTTATAGATGAAGGCCCAGAAGAGGTTCTGCCGTATCACGCGCATCGTGGCGCGGGCGAGTTCTATCGACTGGGCGACCTTGCGTATGTCCCCCCTGAGTATGGTGACGCCGGCCGATTCGATGGCGATGTCGGTACCGGTGGCCATGGCGATGCCGACGTCGGCAAGTGCGAGCGCGGGGGCATCGTTGATGCCGTCTCCTGCCATCGCCACCCTGCGGCCTTTCTGCTGGAGTTCCCTGATGCGATCGGCTTTGGCCGTCGGGAGCACCTCGGCAATGACCTCGTCGATACCGGCCTGGCTTGCCATGTAGTTTGCGGCGAGTCGGTTGTCGCCGGTGAGCATGATCACCCTGATTCCTTTATCGTGCAGTGCCTGCACGGCCCCGGCGGCCTCCTCCCTGATGGTGTCCGAGAGGGCGATGAGCCCGAGCACGACACCCTCCTCCTCGAGCATGACCACGGTTTTCCCCTGCTGCTGAAGTCTGGAGACCTGAGGCAGGGAAGATTCGTTTCCGTCAGGCTTCCTTACCCTGACCGCCCTGCCGTCGATCGAGCCCCTGACCCCGACCCCTTCGAGGGACTCGAAGCCTTCCGTGTCGAGAAGCGTCATCCCGCGTTTTTTTGCAGCCCCGGCGATCGCCTGCGCAAGGGGATGTTCCGAACGGCTCTCAACGCTGGCGGAGAGTTGCAGGATCCTTTCAGGGGAGGATTTGGCGTCGAGAGGTTCCGTGTCGGTCACGGACGGGGTCCCGCTGGTGATGGTGCCGGTTTTGTCGAACACGACCGTATCGATCGTGCTGAGGGTTTCGAGGCTCTGTGCGTTCCGGATGAGGATGCCGTACTCTGCGCCTTTCCCGATGCCGACGATGATGGCGGTCGGGGTTGCGAGGCCGAGCTCGCAGGGGCAGGCGATGACGAGGATTCCCACCAGGCCCATGATGCCGTAGGAGAGTGCGGAGGAAAATCCAAGGTAGGCCGAACCGACGGTGATCCAGGCGATGAAGGTGATCGACGCGAGCACGAGCACGGTCGGCACGAAGACGGCGGCAATGCGGTCCGCCATGTTCTGTATGGGGGCTTTCGACCCCTGGGCCTCCTCCACCATGGCGATGATGCGGGCCAGCACGGTCTCATTTCCGCCCCGGGATGCCTTGAATACGAATGCGCCCTGCCTGTTGATGGTGCCGCCGATGACCTGGTCGCCCGGTTTCCGGTCGACCGGCACCGGTTCTCCGGTGACCATCGATTCGTCGATGGACGATCTGCCTTCGGCGATGACCCCGTCGACCGGAATCCTGGCCCCTGGCCTGACCACGACCAGGTCGCCGCTCCGGACCTGTTCCAGCGGCACCTCGATCTCCATGCCACCCCGTTTGACGATGGCCGACTTCGCCTGAAGCCCGATGAGCTTTTCGATCGCTTCCCCGGTTCTCATCTTCGAGCGGGCTTCGAGGTACTTGCCGAGCAGAACGAACCCGATGACCACGATCGCCGCGTCGAAATAGGTGTCGTGTGGGAGGCCGAGCGCGTCCCTGAGGTGCGGGAAGAGGGTGATGAAGGTGCTGTGGGTCCAGGCGACCAGGGTGCCGATGCCGATGAGCGTATCCATGCTGGCCGCGCCGCTCCTGACGAACATGACGATGCCGTGCAGGAACGGGGCACCCATCCGGAACACCATATACGAGGAGACGAGCAGGGCGACGGAGTTGAATGTATCCATGTCGACCGGCAAGGGGGGCAGGGCGGGGAAGGAGCGTGCGGCGATCTCCCACATCATTGCGGTGAAGAAGGCAAGAGCGAGCGGCAGGGCGATCAGGACCCGGTTCCTCTGCTCGATCAGTTCCTGTTCCTTCTCCTTTTTCAGGCGGCCCGACGGGGGGCCGGCAGCGCCCTGTTTCGATTCGGCGGATGAGGAGGGCTGTTCAGCTTCGAGCCCGTAGCCGTATTTGCCGAGCAATTGGTTCAGCGCCTCGTCGGTCAACCCGTTGCCGGTAAATTCGATCCTCGCCTTTTCGGTGGCGAGGTTCACGTCGGCCTTCCCGATGCCTTCGACGGCCGAGAGTTTCCTGGTGATGATCGCTGCGCAGCTGGCGCAATGCATCCCTTTTACCGAATAGGTTTTACTGGTCATGTTCGGGTTCAGGTTAACCGGTCATTGCAGTTGAGTACCGATATCGGCCCGCAATGGTTCCCTCTCCTCGCAATGTACGGTTTTGCCTTGCCTTACGAGCGGCTCCCCTCGGTCTTGAACTCGGAGGTGGCATGGAACTCGATCTCGGGGAAGTCCTCGCGGGCGATCTTGAGCATCCATTCGGTCTCTGCAAGGAACACCGGGAGCTCCTCCTTGTCGTAGGCGATGACCGTGGATTTACGCCGCAGGAACTCGTCGAGCTGCTCCTTGTTGTCGCTGGTGATCCAGAACGCCTTGTGGAAGCGCAGGGGAGTGAAAGCGCAGTGGGCGCCGTATTCGTGTTCCAGACGGAACTGGATGACGTCGAACTGGAGCTCGCCGACCGTTCCGACGATTTTCTTCGTGCCGTACTGGATGAAGAGCTGGGCGACGCCTTCGTCGGTGAGCTGCCTGATGCCCTTTTCGAGCTGTTTGGTCTTGAGCGGGTCGCGGTTCTCGAGCACCTTGAAGATTTCCGGCGAGAAGCTCGGGATGCCCCTGAAGTGCAGATCCTCGCCTTCGGTGAGGGTGTCGCCGATCTTGAAGATGCCGTTGTCGTAGAGGCCGATCACGTCGCCGGGCCAGGCTTCGTCGATGACGTTCTTCTCGTTTGCCATGAACTGGGTCGGGTTGGAGAAGCGCACTTTCCTGTCAAGACGGGTGTGGTGGTAGAACTTGTTGCGTTCGAACTTCCCGGAGCAGATCTTGAAGAATGCCGTCCGGTCGCGATGGTTCGGGTCGAGGTTGGCGTGGATCTTGAAGACGAAGCCGGTCAGCGGCTCTTCGGAGGCGTTGACCATCCGTTCCGAGGCCTCTCGCTCATGCGGGCTGGGGGCGATGTCGATGAAGGTGTCGAGCAGTTCCCGGATGCCGAAGTTGTTGACGGCGCTGCCGAAGAAGACCGGGGCAAGGAGGCCGTCGAGGTAGAGCCCCTGGTCGAACGGTTCGTAGACCCCCTCGATGAGCGCGACGTCCTCTCGCAACTTGTCGGCGTAGGCCTGGGTGACCCACTGGCCGAGCCTCGGATCGTCGATCCCGCCGATGTCGGTGAGCTTCTCGCCGATTTTGGAGGCGACGGCTTCGAAGAGGTTCAGTTCGCCGTTGAAAAGGTTGTAGACGCCCTTGAAGGTCTGGCCCTGGCTGATGGGCCAGGTCATCGGACGGGTGCTGATATCGAGCTTCTGCTCGAGTTCGTCGAGCAGCTCGAAGGGGTTGCGGCCTTCGCGATCCATCTTGTTGATGAAGATGATGACGGGCGTGTGGCGCATGCGGCACACCTCCATCAGGCGTTCGGTCTGCTCCTCGACGCCCTTCATGCTGTCGACGACGAGTATGACGCTGTCAACGGCGGTCAGGGTGCGATAGGTATCTTCGGCGAAATCCTTGTGGCCCGGCGTGTCGAGGATGTTGATCCTGCGTCCCCGGTATTCGAAGCCCATGACCGAGGTGGCGACGGAGATTCCGCGCTGCTTTTCGATCTCCATGAAGTCGCTGGTCGCGGTCTTGCGGATCTTGTTGCTCTTCACCGCACCGGCCGTGTGGATGGCTCCGCCGAAGAGCAGCAGCTTTTCGGTCAGCGTCGTCTTGCCCGCGTCCGGGTGGCTGATGATGGCGAATGTTCTCCGCTTTGCGATTTCCTTCTGCAGCTCCATAGGTGGGTCCAAAAATGCCGGTAAAATGATCGTGTCGTCTGTCCGGTTTGCGGACTCGTGGCGCAAAATAGTCTTAATGCGGTTGCTTTCAAAAACTCAGTTCAGCGAGAGCGTCAATCTGCTCCTGCCGTCAGCCTGAAGGTAATCGACCTCCTGAAGCAGGCCGCGGACGACGGCGGAAACCTGTTCGCTGGGCGCGAGGCTTTCGTCGAATGGATTTGCCGGTGTTCCGGCGATGTCGAAGGCTACCTCGAGGCGCTCCTTTTTTTCCGACCAGGCGACGGTGAGGTCGATGGATGCGTTTTCGAGAGCCGGCCTGAAGGCCCTGAGCACCTCTTCAACGACAAGGATGAGGTTCTGGCGGGTTATGGAAGGAAGTATCTGCTTCTCGCAGAATGCCTCGATTTCAGCGTTCATGGTATACCGGTCGTAGTCAGGGGAGGCGATGTGGCAGCCGATGCTCCTGATCCTGTGGATGAACGCCCTGGTCTTCTCCTTCCGCGGGTGGTCGAAGATCTCCGCCGGTGATCCCTCCTCATAGATGATCCCCTCGTCGAGGTAGATGACGCGGCTTGAGACATCCCTGGCGAAATCCATTTCATGGGTGACGATGATCATGGTCATGCCGTTTTTAGCAAGGCGCCGGATGACCGACAGCACTTCGCTGACCATGGTCGGGTCGAGGGCTGAGGTGGGTTCGTCGAACAGGATGATTTCGGGGTCCATGGCCAGGCAGCGGGCGATGGCGACGCGCTGCTTCTGACCCCCGGACAGTTCGTCCGGAAAGCTCTCCGCCTTTTCGGCGAGCCCCACCATGGCAAGAAGGCCGGCCGCCTTCCGCTCCGCATCCTTGCTGTTTTTGCCGAGGAGCCTGATCGGGGCAATGGTCAGGTTGTCCATGACGGAGAGGTGGTCGAACAGGTTGAACGACTGGAAGACCATGTTCATCTTCTGGCGGATTTTCGGTACGTTCGTGGCAGGGTCTAGGATGTCGATGCCGTCGATGGAGATCGAACCGCCGCTCGGGCGCTCGAGCAGGTTGAGGCAGCGCAGCAGCGTGCTTTTGCCGCAGCCGGAGGGGCCGACGATCGAAATGACTTCACCCTCGTTGATCTGCAGGTTTATCTCCCTGAGAACGGTGAGGTTGCCGAATTTTTTCGACAGGTGCTCTGTCTTGATCATGCCGATGCCGCCTGTTTACGTTTTGATCTGGGGTCGGTCAGCCGTTCGACATACTCGAGCGAGAGCGTCAGAAGCCAGGAGATGAAGAAGTAGAGGACCGCCACCATGACCAGGGGGAAAAATGCGTCGAATGTCCGGCTTCTGATGATGTCGCCCGCCTTGGTCAGATCCTGCACGGCGATATAGCCCACCACCGAAGTCATCTTGACCAGCGAAATGAACTCTCCCTTGTAAACCGGCAGGATGCGCTGGATGGTCTGGGGGAGGATGATGTAGATGAAGGTCTGGACCTTCGTGAAGCCCATGGCGATCCCGGCTTCCGTCTGGCCCCTGTCGATGCTGTTGATGCCTGCCCGGTAGATCTCGGCGACGTAGGCTCCGAAATTCATCCCGAAAGCGATCACGGAGACGATGACGGGATTGACGTCGACGGCCGCGAATACGACATAGAACATCAGCATCAGGAATACCAGTACCGGCGTGCCCCGGAGGACCGAGATGTAGACCCTGGCGATCGAGCTGGAGATGCGGTTGCGCGACATGCGCATGAAGCAGACAAGGGCTCCGAGAAGGGTGCCGAAAAGGGTTGCGAACACCGAGATGACAACGGTGGTTCTCAGGCCGTCCAGGATGAGGAGGAAGCGGTTTTCCTGGATGATGTTGTTCCGGAAGCTCGTTGCAACGCCGGACGCGAATGACGGGGCTTCAGGATCTGCCTGCGAGGCAGGGGGCTGGATGGCCGCTTCCGGCGGAGTTGCAGGGAGGCCGCCCTCCCGCACAGCAGCCTGGGCGCAGGCCGCCAGCGCAGGCTTCAGTGATATCCCGCCGACCAGGGTGACTGGCTGCAGGGCAACGGCAAGGATCGCTCCGAACGCAAGCGTGATCGTCAATGCATATTTCAGTACCGGTTTTGCCATGGACCTATTCCCTGATCAGCGCCGCGATGCCGCCGACATAGTAAGGCTTGGAAAACAGGACCTGTTTCGACCGCTCCTTCGTGATGGTGATGCAGGCTGCGATCATGTCGACCTTGCCCGAAATCAGGGCGGGTATCATGCCCCCGAAGTCCATATTGACGATCACCAGCTTTTTGTTGAGCTTTCTGGCGACATGGCTGGCCAGTTCGATATCGTAGCCGACGATCTTGCCCGAGCCGTCCACGAACGAGAAGGGTTCGGTCACGCTCGCTGTCCCCATCCGCAGGACGCCCCCGGTGCCGTCCAGGGAAAACTCGGGCATCGGGGCCGGATTTCCTGTTTTGGGGAACCAGCGCTGGATCATCCGGTCGGTTGTGCCGTTGTTCTTCAGGTCGGTCACCACTTCGTCGATGGCGTTTTTCAGCTTACGGTCATCGGGCCGGACGGCAAAACCGTAACTGTCGACCGTGATCATCTCTTTCATGACGACCAGGCCGCTGTTCTTGGCGGCTATGTTTTTCAGGATGGGTTCGTCATACGCGGCCGCGTCGGCCTTGCCGGCCTTCACGGCAAGCACGGCATCCATGACGCTGTTGAAATACTTGAATCTGGCGTTCGGTAGTTTCGACTGCACCAGCTGGTCGGCGACGGTGCCGGTCGGAATGGCGAACTCCTTGCCGTCGAGTTGCTGAAGGCTGCTGATCTTCTCCCTTTTGCTGCAGCCCGACAGGGTCAGGAATGAGCAGCACAACAAGGCCAGAAATAGACGTACAACGCTGGTCTGCATAGGAATACTCCTTCTTTTCGATTGAGTCTGGAATCAGGGAAAATGTCAGGGACCGGTTTCATTCGAGCCTGTCCGGCGTCTCCTGCCTGCCGAACTCCCCGAACGTGACCATCGTTAAATATACGCCGGCTTACTTATTTCACAACAATACCATAGAGGTGCCCGAAAGAGCGTGCGCCCATGAAGGTCGATTTCACTTGAAGGCGTATTTCTGATGGCCGTGAAGCGTCGTCATTTTTTGTGCAATCCCGGGCGACGATGCGATTCGCTCTGTTTGTGAAGCTCAAAAAAATATACTATCTTCCGACACCTTTTTTTAACCATTTCACAGGCAAGCAACTATGAATTTTAATCCGTGGCACCACGTCGAGATCGGGGATGATTGCCCGAATGTCGTGAATGCGATCATCGAGATTTCCAAGGACAGCAAGACCAAGTACGAACTGGACAAGAAGACCGGTATGCTGAAGCTTGACAGGGTGCTTTTTTCGTCACTGCTGTACCCGGAGAATTACGGATTCATCCCGAAGACCCTCGGTGAAGACCACGATCCGCTGGATATCGTCGTTATCTCACAGTGCTCCATCGTGCCGATGTGCGTTGTGCGGGCAAGGGTGATCGGCGTCATGCGCATGATCGACCACGGCGAAGGCGACGACAAGATCATAGCTGTTGCAGAGGACGACATGAGCGTCAGCGGCATCAACGATATCATGGATCTCGGAAAACACTTCAAGATGGAGTTGCAGCATTTCTTCGAAGAGTACAAGGCGCTCGAGCAGAAAACGGTCCTCGTGGAAGATTTCATGGATGCCGAGACGGCCAAGAACAGCGTGCTTGACTCGATCATCAGGTACAACCAGGTCTACGCGTAAGCCACCGCTCCAGTCCGGTACATCGAACCGTTTTTTGCAGGGCCGGCATGGTTTTTTCCATGCCGGCCTTTCCTTTGAGCGAGATTCGGCGGTGCTTCCGCCCCTCTTGTCGTCAGATGCCCGTAAACAGGGCTCCGGATGTTGAGAAACCCTTCGGTTACTGCTATACGGTGTAATAAATCCGGTGGCCGCTCCCCGGGCATGATATAGCTACCATGTTTATGTTATAGCCTAAATTGTTGTAAATACGTTATATAAGTTCAGTGTTCATAAGTATGTGCCGTAGTTGGTACTCCAGTTTCCTCTGAAATGCAGTAACCTCCAGGTTTGTGGATGGAATGTGGATAACTTGTTGATGAATCCGTTCTGTTATGGCATGGGATGTGCATCCCGCAAACGGGTTGCCGCAAATGGTCTGTTAAATAGGATGAAAAGTGATATATTGGCCGGGTAGCAAAGAACACGGTTTCCATTGAACAGAATTTCCCCGGAGTCATGATCCTCCTTTCCCCTGAAGAGCTGAAAACGAGAGCTTCCAGAATCAGACTTGTCCTTTCGGACAATGACGGGGTGTTTACGGATAACGGAGTCTACTATTCCGAAAAGGGAGAGGAGTTCAAGAGGTTTTCGATCCGTGACGGCATGGGGGTCGAGAGGCTCCGGGCACATGGCATCGAGACGGGGATCATTACCGGAGAGGTCTCTCCGAGTCTCGTCAAAAGGGCGCAGAAGCTCCACATTGAACGCCTCTATCTCGGGGTGAGCGACAAACTGTCGCGTCTCGATGACGTACTTCGCGACACCGGGCTCCAGACCTCCGAGATCGCCTATATCGGAGACGACGTGAACGATCTGGGGATTATGAAGGCCATCTCCACAGCAGGGCTTGCGGCGTGTCCCGGCGATGGGCTGCATTTCGTTGAGCCTTACATACATTACCGCTGCACTGCCGACGGCGGTCGCGGCGCGTTCAGGGACCTGGCCGAGTGGCTGATCGCACTCCGGGCGTCCTGAAACCGAATAAAATCGTATAATCCAGCTTTTTCAACCTGAACGTGCATGCCTGCTTCCAGTGCGCTGCATGATCACCTTTTCACCGAACAGCCATGGCAGAAGTAAAGATCGGACAATCGATGGCGGGTGACGGACATCCCGTCTACGTAATCGCCGAGATCGGAATCAATCACAACGGATCGCTCGACGTGGCGAAGAAGCTTATCGAGGGAGCTGCACTGGCAGGGTGTGATGCCGTCAAGTTCCAGAAACGCACCCCCGAGCTTTGCGTGCCCATGGACCAGCGCCTCATCGAGCGCGACACGCCCTGGGGCCGGATGACCTACATGGACTACCGATACAAGGTTGAGTTCGGATTCGACGAGTATTCGGAAATAGACGAATACTGCCGCAAGAAGGGTATTGCCTGGTTTGCTTCATGCTGGGACGAAGAGGCGGTCGATTTCATGGAGAAGTTCAATCCTCCCTGCTACAAGGCAGCTTCGGCTTCGCTGACCGACCTGACGCTCCTGAAGAAGACCAAGGACACCGGACGTGCACTGATCATTTCGACCGGCATGTCCACCATGGATGAAGTGACGGCGGCAGTGGACGCGCTCGGCAGGCAGAACCTGCTGCTTGCCCACACCAATTCGACCTATCCCTGTCCGGTCGAAGAGCTCAACCTCAGGATGATCACCACCCTGAAGGGGCTGTACCCTGAAGTCCCGATCGGCTATTCCGGACACGAAGTGGGTCTTGCCACCAGTTGGGCCGCCGTCGCGCTTGGCGCAGTGTTCGTGGAGCGCCATGTGACCCTTGACCGCGCAATGTGGGGCTCCGACCAGGCGGCATCGGTCGAGATTTCCGGCATGTCGAGGCTGGTTTCCAACATCCGGGATATCGAAAAGGCCCTCGGCGACGGCGTCAAGCGCGTCTACGACGGAGAGGCGGCAGCAAGGAAGAAGCTGCGCCGGGTCTGAGGCCGAAAGGCAAGCCGCTCTGGAGTGCCTGAACCCTCATCGAAGCGGTCTCTTCTCTGTTCTCTCTTGAATCATAAGACCCATAGGAATCACAGCTCTTATGGGTCTTATGATTTAAGAGCCGGATCCGGCAGATGTCCCGAAATTTCCATTCTTGCGATATTTCCCGGCTGCGGTTAAATTTACCACGAATTTTCCAGTTGCCCGGCCCTTTTACGGCATCACGAGGCCGCGGCGCATATCAACCAGACAACCAGAGCAAGGCAATGAGCGACAAAAACGCACCGTCGGTGAAAGAGTTCGAATACAAGGCTGAAATGAAACAGCTTCTGGACCTGATCGTCCATTCGCTCTACACCCACCCCGAAATTTTCCTGCGCGAACTGATATCCAACTCATCCGATGCCCTGAGCAAGGCCCGGTTCAGGATGCTCTCCTCCGACGAAGGCCTCGACCGTGAGGGCGAATTGAAGATCACGATCACCGTCAATCCGGATGAGCGTACCTTCGTGATCGAGGACACCGGTATCGGCATGACCGAGGAGGAGCTGATCTCCAATCTCGGAACGGTAGCCCGCTCAGGGACCCTCGGGTTCATGGAGGCCATGAAGGCACAGCAGAAGGGCGACGGCCTGGATGCGAACCTGATCGGCCAGTTCGGCGTCGGCTTCTATTCGGTGTTCATGGTGACCGACGAAGTGACCGTTGAAACCCGCAGCGCGGAAGCCGGTTCGGAGGGCAGAAGGTGGCGCTCCTCTGGACAGGGCACCTATACGATCGAACCCGCGGAGCTTGCGTCTCGCGGCACCAGGATATCGTTCACTCTCAAGGAGGAGTACAAGGAGTTTGCCGAAGAGTACCGGCTCGAGCAGATCATCAGGAAGTATTCGAACTTCGTCGATTTCCCGATCTTCCTCGACGGCAAGCAGGTCAACAGCATCACGGCGCTCTGGCAGCGCCCGAAAAGCGATCTGAAGGATGAGGAGGTCAACGAGTTCTACAAGTTCATCTCGACCGACTTCCGCGATCCGCTCGATTACCTCCATATTTCGATCGAGGGGGCGGTCAGCTTCAAGGCGCTGCTCTTCCTCCCGGCGGAAGCGCCGATGGAGCTGCTGTATCAGCAGGGGGCACTTGAAAAGCACGGCCCGCAGCTTTACGTGAAGAAGGTGCTCATCCAGAACGAGTGCCGCGACCTCCTCCCGGAGTACCTGCGGTTCGTGAGCGGCGTGGTCGACACCGAGGACCTCTCCCTGAACGTGTCGCGCGAAATGGTGCAGTCCAGCCCTGTCATGTCGAAGATCCGCCAGATCCTGACCGGGAAGATCCTCGGCTGGTTCGATACCCTCGCAAAGGAGCAGCCGGAGAAGTTCCGACAGTTCTACAAGGCGTTCGGACCGATCATCAAGATCGGCCTCAACTCCGATTATTCGAACCGCGACAAACTCATCGACCTGCTCCGTTTCGAGACGACGCGTACCGGTGAGGGTGAGTATGCGACCCTTAAGGAGTATGTGGAGCGGATGGGCGAAGGCCAGGAGGAGATCTACTACCACTCAGGCAGCAGCCGGAGCCAGATGCTGGCCCATCCCAACCTGGAATACTTCAGGAAGCGTGATATCGAGGTGCTGCTCCTCTCCGACCCGGTGGACGTGTTCGTGATTCCCTCCATCTTCGAATACGACAAGAAGCCGCTGAAGTCGATCGAGAAAGCCGATATCGACGTTGCCGGCACGATCGAGCCCGAAGGCGAACGGCTCGGGGCCGATGTGACGGCCGGCGTTGTCTCGATGTTCCGGGAAGTGCTGGGCGACCGGGTCGCGGATGTGGTCGAGTCGAAGCGCCTTGTCAGTTCCCCGGTCACGCTGGTCAGCGGCAAGGACGCACCGGACAGCCAGTTCGAGAAGGTCATGAAGATGATGCAGCAGGGGATGCCGTCGGCCAAGAGGATCCTCGAGGTGAACACGTCGCACCCGATCATCAGAAACCTTGCCGGCAAGCAGGCGGTCGGGCTCCAGGACGATCCGGTCGTGCGCGCGGCCGTGCTTCAGCTTTTCGAAGGCGCGCTCCTGCTCGAGGGGGACCTGGAGAGCGTCACCGACTATGTGTCGAGGATGAACGAACTGGTCGAGGCGGCCACGAGAGCGTGAGGCCGAGAGGCGGAAAACCCAATAACCGGAGCATTTCTTGAAACAGCTTTTTGACATGGACACCCGGCAGATCGCCGTGTTCCAGAGGAACGAGATCACCGAGCACCATATCTACAAAAACCTGTCGAGTCGGGTGAAGGGTGTCAGGAACCGGCGGATACTGACCCAGATCGCCGACGATGAGCTTCGCCATTACGAGGTGTGGAAGCGGTACACGGGAAAGGATATCCCTCCGAGCAGGCTCAGGATATGGTTTTTTTCGCTGGTCAGCCTGTTGTTCGGCTTCACTTTCGCCATCAAGCTGATGGAGGCAGGGGAGCAGAAGGCGCATGATGCCTATGGGCGGATGGCCGGCTCGATGACCGAGGTCAACTCGATCGTCAGCGACGAGGAGGAGCATGAGCAGGCCCTGATCACGCTGCTCGACGAGGACCGCCTGAAGTATACCGGTTCGATCGTGCTGGGACTGAACGATGCGCTTGTCGAGTTGACCGGCGCCCTTGCAGGCCTGACCTTCGCCCTGCAGAACACGAAGGTCGTGGCGTTGACGGGGATGATCACCGGGTTTGCGGCCGCCCTTTCCATGTCGTCGTCAGAGTACCTGTCGACGAAAGCCGAACCTGGCACAAAAAGTCCTTACAAAGCAGCCCTGTACACAGGATTGGCCTATTTCATAGCCGTGACGGTGCTCATTCTGCCCTACCTGTTCCTGCAGAACCTGTACCTCTGCCTGGCCCTTGCTTTCGTCGGCGCGTTCATCATCATCGCGCTCTTCAACTATTACGTCTCCGTGGCGCAGGGCGTGTCGTTCCGCACACGTTTCCTGGAGATGGCAGCCCTCATCCTGATTGTCGCCGGAATCAGTTTCGGGGCCGGCCTTGTTATCCGCGCCGCGTTCGGCGTGAGCGTGTGACCCCATGCCGGGAGTTCCCTTAGATGAGGAGCGTGGCAGCGAGTGCAGCATGATCGACAGGACCCTGTGTGTCAACCCCGATGCACAGGGACTTTTCGTTTCCGGCAGGAGCCTCGACAGTCCTGAGCTGCGCTTCGACGATCGCCGGATCGGCCTCGGAGGGGTCTGTGCCCTTCAGGAGCCTCTCCCGGACCCTCTCCATGAGCGTTGCGACAGGCGCGTGGAGGCAGAGGATGCGGCAGCGGCAGCTCATCCGTTCGGCCAGTTCGATGAATAGGCTGCGCTGGTCGTACCTGAGAAACGTTGCGTCGACGATGACCGTAAAGCCGCCTGAAAGGGCCGATTCAGCGGCATCGAGGAGGGTGCTGTAGGTCTGCTCTGACGCCTGGGGAGTGTAGATGTCGACACCTGCGAGGGAGCTGTTCCCTTCAGGGGCGATATTGAAGAGGCGCTTGCGTTCAAGGTCGGACCGGACATGCACGAACCCGCCCGTATCGGCCAGCTTCGAAGCCAGCACCGACTTTCCGCAGCCGGATACGCCATGCATGAGCACCAGTACGGGAGCGGATGGACGAACATATCCCAGGGCAAGGGCGAGGTAGGAGCGGTGTTCGTCCAGGGTGTTCGTCAGCTTTTCGGCATCGTTTTCCTGGGAAAAGCGGATGGCGGTGACCTTCGTCCTGACCATTGCCCTGTAGGTGCAGTAAAGCCTCAGCAGGGCAAGCCCGGCATAGTCCCCGGTTCCGGCAAGGTAGGCGTTCAGGAAATGCCATGCCAGGTGAGTCTGGCCTGAGTGCGAGAGGTCCATGAACAGGAATGACGCATCGCTGATGACGTCGATCACGCTGAGCTTCCGGTTGAACTCGATGCAGTCGAAAATGGCGATGCTTCCACGCCAGATCACCATATTGCCGGTATGCATGTCGCCATGGCACTCCCTGATGAACCCTGATGCCTTGCGCCGCCTCATGAACGCGCCGAGCCGGCGGTGTTCGTCGAGCGTCCACTGGCGTATCGTTTCCATCGCTGCGGTCTCCCCGGGCGTGTGGACGATCTGCTCCGTGATGTCGAGGTTTTCGATCATCGGCTCGAGCAGCACTTCGGGGGTCCCGAAGTGTGAGGAGTCTTCTGCATGCTGAGCCGTTCGATGGAATGCGGCGACGATCGTTGCGATCTCCCCGATCCGTTCGATCGTGAGCGCGTGGTCGCGGAGCAGACGGTCGAGTTCGAATTTCCGGTCGAACTGAAGCATCCGTACGACGTAATCGACTGCGGGAGCGTCGCCCCCGATCCGGTAGCTTCCGTTCGCTTCAGTGACGGGGAGGACCTCGAGATAGAGGTCCGGGCAGAGCCTCCGGTTCAGGCGGAGCTCCTCGAAGCAGCAGCGTTGACGCTGCTCGAGGGTGCTGAAGTCAAGAAAACCGAGGTCTACCGGTTTTTTGAGCTTGTAAGCGTAAGCCCCGGTCAGGAAGATCCAGGAGATGTGCGTCTCGACGACCTGGATATCGGTCCCCGTTTCCACGGGATGCGGGTACGCCTCCGGGCGGCTCAAGGCTTCGGCAACCGGGTTCATGGCAGCGGTTCAGGGTGGTTGAGGTGCTCTGACATACTAAGCAATAAAATCGATTCCGGCGCCATCTCGATCTGGAAGTGCGCACCTATACGTCAGCAGGTTCCGGGTGAGTGATTATTTCTACGTCAAATGCCGTGAACGGGTTGGGGGCGCCGACCTGACGGGTGAAAAAGTTTCAGGAAAATTTGTAAATTGCACGCCTGTGACCAGCCTCATCCTACAGCCAGAACATATCAGAATCAAGAGCAGCATCCATGATACAGCTTTCTAAAATTCTTTGTCCCACAGACTTTTCAGATACATCAGACAAGGCGGTCCGATACGCCATCGAGTTCGCCAGGAGAGTCAACGCCCATGTACGGTTCCTGCATATCCAGGAGCCGGATGTGAGCATCGTCCGAAAGACGGCTGTCGATGACAGCCCGCTCTCCGACGGGTTCGCGCAGATGCTCATGGCGGAGAAAAAAAAAGGGCTTATGGCTGACGTCAAGGTCGTCAGCGGCGTTCCGACCGACGCCATCATCAAGCATGCCCATGATTGGTTCGCCGACCTGATCATCATGGGTTCCCACGGCAGGACCGGCCTGATGCGCATCATGATGGGCAGCGTCGCCGAAGCTGTTTTCCGTTCCGTCGCGATTCCCGTGCTCCTTGTCAAGCAGGACGCGGTAGACAAGGCCATTCCGGGCTGATCCGGCTCCATTTTCAACACCCTTATCAGTCGAGATTATGAAACATTTCAGGGATTCCATCATCGCCTTGGTCACCGAGACTTCGACGAATCTGCCGAGCGATGTCCGTCGTGCGATCGCGACGGCCATAGATCAGGAGGCTCCGGACACGCGCGCCGACCTGGCCATGTCCACCATCTCGGTCAACATCGATATGGCCGTCGACTGCAGTTCCCCGGTCTGCCAGGATACAGGCATGCCGACCTTCTTCGTCCACACCCCGAAAGGCGCCGACCAGCTCTTCATGAAAAAGGAGATCGAGTCCGGGATTGCCGAGGCGACAAAAAGAGGCAAGCTTCGCCCGAACGCAGTCGATGCGTTCACCGGAAAGAATTCCGGCAACAACCTGGGTGAGCATTTCCCGGTGATCCATTTCGAGCCGTGGGACCGGGACGAAATCGAAGTGAAACTGATCCTGAAGGGCGGCGGCTGCGAAAACAAGAATATCCAGTATTCGCTGCCGCTTGAAGTTCCCGGCCTCGACCGCGCAGCGCGTGACATCGACGGCGTCTTCAAGTGCATCATGCATGCGGTCTTCCAGGCCCAGGGCCAGGGTTGCGGCCCCGGATTCATCGGCGTCGGAATCGGCGGCGACCGGACAAGCAGCTATGACCTTGCCAAGCATCAGCTTCTCCGCCCGGTCGATGACCGGAACCAGGACCCGGAACTCGATGCGCTCGAACAGGAGGTCATCGGGAAGGCCAACAAGCTCAATATCGGCCCTATGGGCTTCGCCGGGAAGTCGACCCTGCTCGGCTGCAAGATCGGCAAGTCGCACCGCGTACCGGCAAGCTTCTATGTCTCCGTTGCCTACAACTGCTGGGCTTATCGCAGGCTCGGCGTCATCCTGGATACGGCCGACGGGAGCATCAGTTCATGGCAGTACAGAGAAGCGGACGAGATCAAGCGCATGGCCAAAGGCGCCGGGATCCCGCTGACCGGTCGCGAGGTGGTGCTGCAGGCCCCGGTGAGCGAGGAGGCGGTCCGGAAACTCAAGGTCGGCGATATCGTCGTCGTCAACGGCGAGATGCACACCGGACGCGACGCATTCCATCACCATGTCATGAACCACGATCTTCCAGAAGGGCTCGACACGAAGGACGGCATCATCTATCACTGCGGTCCGGTCGTGATGAAAAACGAGGCGGGGGAGTATGTGATCACCTCTGCCGGACCCACCACCTCCATCCGCGAGGAGCCCTACCAGGCGGACGTCATCAGGAAGCTCGGCCTCAGGGTCGTCATCGGGAAAGGCGGTATGGGCCCGAAGACCCTGCAGGGAATGAAGGAGTTCGGGGCCGTCTACCTGAACGCCATCGGAGGCGCGGCCGTCTATTATGCCCGCTGCATCAAAAAGGTGACCGGAGTCCATTTCCTCGAAGAGATGGGTGTGCCCGAGGCCATGTGGCACCTCCAGGTCGAGTCGTTCCCGGCGATTGTCACCATGGACGCCCACGGCAACAGCCTGCACCAGCAGGTCGAGGATGAGTCGTTTGCCATCCTCAAGGCAGAGGGAGCACGCTGAGAAGCCAGGGCAATCGAACCATACAGCAACAGTAATTGCGCAAGCACAACCAAGGCAAGACGTTATGAAAAAAATACGGTTTATGGATGTCTCCTTCCGTGACGGGTTCCAGTCCTGTTACGGGGCAAGGGTCAAAACCGAGGATTTCCTTCCGGTGCTCGAGGCTGCAGTCCAGGCTGGTACCGACAATTTCGAGATCGGAGGCGGCGCAAGGTTCCAGAGTCTCTACTTCTACTGTCAGGAGGACGCGTTCGACATGATGGACGCCTGCCGCAGGGTCGTCGGGCCGGAGATCAACCTGCAGACCCTTTCACGGGGATCGAACGTCGTCGGGCTCGTGTCGCAGTCCAGGGACATCATCGACCTGCATGCGAAGCTGTTCAAGAAGCACGGTGTCAGCACCATCCGCAACTTCGATGCCCTCATGGACGTCCGTAACCTCGCCTGGTCCGGCCAGTGCATCGTCAACGCCGGCCTGAAGCATCAGGTGGTCGTGGCCCTCATGGGGCTCCCGCCGGGCCTGAAGGAGTCATACTGCCATACGCCGCAGTTCTACCTCGACAAGCTCAGGGAGATCCTCGATGCGGGCATCCCGTTCGACAGCGTTGCCTTCAAGGATGCGTCAGGAACCACAACTCCGGCCGTGATCCACGAGACTGTCAAGGGTGCCAGAAAGATGCTGCCCGCAGACACCGTACTCCAGTTCCATACGCATGATACGGCAGGTATGGGCGTGGCCTGCAACTTCGCCGCCATCGAGGCGGGCATCGACATCATCGACCTTGCCATGGCCCCGGTCAGCGGGGGCACTGCCGAGGTTGACATCCTGACCATGTGGCACCGCCTGCGCGGCACCGACTTCTCGCTCGACATCGACCAGGAGAAGTACCTGCAGGTCGAGTCCATGTTCATCGAACACATGGACAAGTACTATATGCCTCCCGAAGCCAAGGAGGTCAACCCGGTCATCCCGTTCTCGCCGATGCCCGGCGGTGCGCTGACGGCCAACACCCAGATGATGCGCGACCACGACACGCTTCACTTCTTCCCGGAAGTGATCCGCAACATGCGCGAGGTGGTCGCCAAGGGCGGTTTCGGAGCCTCGGTCACCCCGGTATCGCAATTCTACTTCCAGCAGGCTTTCGCCAACACCGTCCAGGGGCCATGGAAGAAGATCGTCGACGGGTACGGCAGGATGGTGCTCGGTTACTTCGGCAAGACCCCGGCCGAACCTGATCCCGAAGTGGTCAGGCTCGCCGCCGAACAGCTTGGTCTCGAGCCGACGGTGCAGGACGTACACGACATCAACGACCGCAATCCCGACCTCGGCGTCGAGCACAACGCCAAGCTGCTCAGGGAGGCCCATCTTCCCGAGACCGACGAGAATATTTTTATCGCCGCGACCTGCGGTGCAAAAGGCATCGCGTTCCTCCATGGCGAAAAGCCGCTCGGCATCCGTTACAAGAAGGATGTCGAGGCTGAAGCCGAGGCGAAGAAGGACGAGGAGGAGCTCAAGGTGACCTCCCACGGCAAGGCCCTTCCGGAACGCCTGGAGGATCTGATCCGACCGGTGGCCAGAAGCCTCTCGGGCAACTACCTGGTGATGGTCGACGGCAAGTCGTTCAACGTGGTGATCGCGGACGGCGTGGCCATGGCCCAGTCGGTCGCTCCCGGCATGCAACCGGTATCGATCCCCCTGATGGCTGCTCCGACCCGACAGCATAAAGGCACGCCGGTGACGGCAACGATGCCGGGCAATGTCGTTTCGGTTGCGGTGAAGGTCGGCGAGAGCGTTTCCGAGGGGCAGGATGTCGCGATGCTTGAGGCCATGAAGATGGAATCGCCCGTGAAATCCCCTGTCTCAGGAGTGGTGACCGCCGTGGTGATCAAGCCTGGAGACTCGGTAAGCTCCGGACAGGTGATCATGTACGTGGAGTGATACCTGTCCTGAATCGGTGAAAAAGAAAAAGGCGGCATTCCGGGTGCCGCCTTTTTTATTCCATTTTTTCGCTGTTCAGGACTTGAGCCTGACTTCGCATGCAGGATGCATCCTGATGAAGTGCTCGAGTTCGAACCCGGGAACGGATCCCTCGGAGAGTTCGAGCTTTTCCAGGTTCTGGAGGCCCATGATCGGGGCGATCGATTCGACGGGAGTGCCGGAGATGATCAGCTCTTCGAGCTCCCTGAGCCCTGAAAGGGGGTCGAGGCTGTGTACGCCGGTCTGTTCGATGCTCAGCTCCCTGAGGCTCTCCATCTCCCTGAGGGGTTCGAGGCTTCTGATCGCGGTCCTGCTGCAGCGCAGGTATTCGAGGTTCGGGAGTCCGGTCAGTGGCTCCAGCGAAGTGATTCCGGTACTGTTGATTCCAAGCTCGATCAGGTTCTCGAGCCCTCTGAGCGGCTCGATCGAGGTGATCTCCGTCTTGTAGCAGCTCAGTTTTTCGAGATTCCGGAGTTTTGCCAGAGGGGAAAGGTCGCTGATCGGCGTTTCCGAGCAGTAGAGCTCTTCAAGGCTCATGAGGCCGGCGAGGGGCGTGAGGTCGCTGACTTCGGTGCTCGAAATCCAGATCAGTTTCAGGGACTGGATGTCGCGAAGCGGATCGAGGGTGGTGAAATCGCAGTCGAACGCGTAGAGCCGTTTCAGGTTCCTGAGGTGGCGAAGCGGTTCGAGGCTTTCGACCGGGGTTTCGTCGCATCGGAGCTGCTGGAGGTTCTCCAGGAGGCTGATCGGGCCGAGGTGGTGTATCCTGTGGTTGTCGCACCGCACGCTGGTTGCGTTCAGGAAATCGAGCATCTCCGAATCCGTAGGGTCACGCTGGATTTTCAGGGTGTTTCGTACAACCTCCTTCCAGTCGTTGTCAAGCCACCTGAAAAGTTCGAACCGCTTGCGCGGATCCCTGAGCAGTACGGTTCTCGGAGAGGGGAAGGCGTCCTGTTCGCCATGCGGAGCCTGAATGGGCACCCTGGACTGCGTGGCGTTGAAATGTTCCGGGGTGAAGTTCACTGAGGGAGTTCTGCCGCTGTCGAGATTTTCGGCGAGGCAGCGGATGTACCATTCGGCTTTCTTGTCCTCGATGATGCGGTAATGCTTTTCAAGGCTCTGCTCGTCCAGTGACGAGATGTCTTCGATAATGTCATTGCCGCACCTGGGGCAGATGGCATTCTGTTCGGTCAGCGGGAATCCGCAGACAGGGCACTGCTTGTAGATGTTCTGCTCCAAATCGGGATGTGTCCTTGAGAGGGTTGGCGGAATCTCGTCTTATCCCATAAGATACGAAATAATCATGCGCAGGCCATAACACGGGAACCTTTGGCCAACAACTTCCACGAGTGTACCGGCCTCTTTCCCCGATGGGCTCCCTGGTTCCGGAAAAAGGAGGAGTGAACGATCAGTGCCCGTTTATTGTATAAAGTATATCGGAGTTTTTGTATGCATTTCCCGGATCGGTGCTTTCCGGCTTCGCTTCCGTTACCATTCGTGACGTAGTTTCCCCAGTCAAAAGTATCGAACGAATCGGGCTACATGCCCGGGGAGGCTTCATGCTTACGGGATCTTCACCCTCATTCTCTGCCAATGGCAGCGACTTGGCCGGCTTGTTCGAGCTTTCATCCGAAGATTGGCTCATACGTCTCAAAGGGTTCAGGAATTCGCAGAAAGCCATCCAGGTCAACGAGAGCCTTATGACCATAGGCAACGGGTACCTCAACATCAGGGGCAGCCTTGAGGAGCTGCCGCCCGGCAATTGCGGCGGCATGTACCTGGCCGGTGTTTTCGACAAGTCCGAGTCGGATGTCGAGGAACTTGTCAAATGCCCCATGTGGACCGACGTTTCGATATGGCATGATGGTGAAAAGTTCTGCCTTTCGACCTGTCGGGCAATATCTCACGAGCAGGTGCTCGACATGAGAAAAGGGGTGCTGCACCGGAGAACCGTGTTCAGGAACCCCGCTGGCAAAGTGCTCGCTCTCGACATCACTCGCCTTGCTTTCCAGCACGATCATCATCGGGGGTACATGATGGTCAAGGTCACACCCAAAAATTTCTCCGGCAAGATCCGGGTTCTCTCCGGCTTGAACGGGGAGGTCTCCAACAGGGGCTATTTCCCTCGTGAAACCTACAAGCACCTGCAGCTCGAAAAGATCGAGCGAGGCAGGAACTTCATGTATCTGGAGATGAAGACCCGGGAACGGAGCATCAGGATCGCCGAGGCGGCCTCTTGGAAGCTCGTGTCGCCCTTCGGGATTCCCCTGCAGTGGGAGCCGAGGATCTATGGAGAGAAGTTCACCAGTGAAATAACGATCGACGCCGTCAAGGGGCGCACCTACGAATTCGAAAAGCTTGCCGTGGTCGCAACCAGCCGCGAGCTGCCGAAGGAGGGCATCTTCAAGGATACGATCTGCATGCTCAAGGATTTTGTGCGCAAGGGGGCCAGGCAGGAGATCGACGCGCACGTTCGGGCATGGAGCGCCCTCTGGGAACAGGCAGACGTGCATATCGACGGCGACGAACAGGCCCAGCAGTCCCTGCGCTACAACATCTACCAGCTCCTGATCAACGGTCCTGTCGGCCCGGACGGGATCGGGGCCAAGTTCCTCAGCTCCGAAGGCTATCTCGGCCACTCGTTCTGGGATACCGAGATATTCATCCTCCCGTTCTACGTCCACAACTTCCCTCCGGTCGCCCGGAATTTGCTGATGTACCGCTACAACACCCTGCACGGTGCCATGAAGAATGCGGAAAAAATGGGGTATCGGGGTGCGAAATATGCATGGGAGTCGGCCACAACCGGCGAGGATGTTACCCCGCGATTCGCGTCGAAGCTTGAAAAGACCATCAGGCTCATCTACACGGGCACCGAGGAGGACCATATCGTCTCCGACGTCATCTACGGAGTCGAACGCTATTTCAGGGTGACGGGTGACGAAGATTTCCTCCTGCGTTACGGTCTCGAGATGATTTTCCTGACGGCACGCTTCTGGGCGAGCCGAACAGTCCGGCCGGGCGATGAGTACGAGATCCATACGGTCATCGGGCCCGACGAGTTCCATGAGCACGTCAACAACAACGCCTACACCAATTTCCTGGTCAAATGGCACCTGCGCCTTGCGGCCATGCTCTACAAGCACATGCAGAAGAGCAATCCGGATATTCTCGCAGCCGTTGCCGCGAAGACCTGCCTTGAAGAGGGGGAGCCCGCCGAATGGCTCACGATCAGCCGGAAACTGAAGTTCACGCAGGATCCCGAGACTGGTCTCGTCGAGCAGTTCGACGGATATTTCTCGCTGAAGAACCACGTAATCAAGCGCCACGACCGTGAAGGACATCCGGTGCTTCCGCAGGGAGTGAACTTCAGGAACATCGGCCGGACCCAGCTCATCAAGCAGGCCGACGTCCTGATCATGATGCTGCTGTTCCCCCATGCGTTCAGTGCGAAGGAGAAGCTGGCCAACTACCACTATTATGAACAGCGTACGGCTCACAAATCCTCCCTGAGCCATTGCACCCATGCCATGATGGGGCTGACGGTCGCGGAGCGCATCAACGCTTACCGTTACTTCATGAAAACAGCCCAGTTCGACCTGAAGAACCTCCACAAGAACACGCATCTCGGCATTCACGCTGCTGCGGTCGGGGGAGCCTGGCAGACGGTCATCCACGGCTTCGCCGGGCTGACCCTCAAGTCGGACAGGATCGTGCTGAACCCGTGGCTGCCGAAAAAATGGGATCGCCTTGCGTTCCGCGTCAAGTGGCGCGATCGTGAGGTCCATCTCGAAATCACGCATCGAGAGGTGTCGATCAGGATCGATGCGGAAGCCGAACTCACCCTTCCATGCACCCTCTATGGCAAGACAAGCAAATTGCGGACAAACGAACCCTACCGGCTAAGTTACTGCCCAACTTGATGAACAGGAGACTGATGACATGAAAAAGCTGAGAATTGCACAGGTCGCCCCCCTTATCGAAAGCGTACCGCCGAAAAAATACGGAGGTACCGAAAGGGTAGTCTACAACCTGACGGAGGGGCTCGTAGCAGCCGGGCATGATGTGACCCTTTTCGCATCGGGAGATTCGACTACCAGCGCCCGCCTGATATCGCCAGTATCGACCAGCCTTCGGCTCGGCCGCAAGACAAGGGCTCCCATCATCATGCATATGCTGATGCTTGCGAAGGTCTATGAGGAGATGGCGGGCGAGTTCGACATCATCCATTCGCATCTTGAATATCTCACCCTGCCGTTCGCGGCGCGTTCCGTCACGCCTACCGTGCTGACCATGCACGGCAGGCTCGATACACCCGATTATCCGATGTTCCTGAGACGCTACGGGCAGATGCCCTATGTCTCCATCAGCGACTCCCAGCGCAGTCCCGTACCCGACATCAACTGGGTCAGGACCATCTACCACGGTTATCCGGAAAATCTGTTCGAGTTCAACCCTGAACCGGAGGACTACTTCCTCTACCTCGGTCGTTTTTCGGAAGAGAAACGGCCCGACCAGGCTATCATGATGGCCCGTGCGTGCAACGTGAAACTGAAGATCGCCGCCAAGATAGATCCTGCCGACAAGGAGTATTTCAAAAGGCGCATAGCGCCCCTGCTCGACCATCCGCTCATCGAGTTCGTCGGCGAAGTGGACGATCGGCAGAAATCGGTGCTGCTCCGGAACGCGAAAGGGCTGCTCAACACCATCGACTGGCCGGAGCCTTTCGGGCTGGTCATGATCGAGGCCATGGCCTGCGGAACCCCGGTCATCGTGCGCCGTTGCGGATCCTCCCCTGAAGTCGTTACCCACGGCAGGAGCGGCTTTGTCTGCGACAGCCGCCAGGAGTTCATCCATGCGATACGCAACATCGACTCAATCTCCCGAATGGCTTGTCGCCGTGAATTCGAAGAGCGGTTCACCCTCAGGCACATGACCTCGAACTACGAGAAGCTCTACCGAGAACTCATTTCCGGCTCATCGAGGGCCGTTATCGTGCCTGCTGCGGTAAGGGCCGGGGAGATCGCCGCTTAACCCTTTTCCTGCCGCTGTTTCTTCTTTTCCGAACCCCGCCCGATCTGCGGGGTTCGGGTTTTGCAGCGCTTTCTCAAGACGGTCGCGGATTTTCGGAATCGGCTTGGAAGAACCGGGTGAAAGATTATAATGAACCATGCGGGATGCCAGCCGGCAAACCCGCCCGAAAACCCTCAGGGGAACCTCAGGCAAGCGCTGAAAAGGCGTCCGGAGGAGTCCCCCCACAGATGCCTTGAACAGAGATCCTTATGGAGTTCGTCCACCTTCATACCCATACCCACTTTTCGATGCAGAGCAGCCCGATATTTGCGGGCGAACTCTTTGCCGCATGCAGGAAAAAAGGGATGGATACGGTTGCCATCACCGACTATGCGGCCATGTTCAACATGCCCGAACTGTTCGGCCTTGCGAAGAAGGCCGAGGTGAAACTCATCATTGGTTCGGAGATCTTCCTGGCCGGCACGGAAGCAAGGGAGAACGGGCGTCCGGCCACGCTGGTCCTGCTGGTGCAGAACGAGGTCGGTTACCGCAACTTGTGCGTGCTGCTCTCCCGTGCGGCTCGGGACGGGTTCACGAACGGCATGCCGCAGGTCGACATGAAGGTGCTTGAAGCCTGCAGGGATGGCCTTTTCTGCCTTTCGGCGGCCCATGCCGGCCTGATCGGCAGGGCGCTGCTTGCCGGGGACGACGGCGAGGCTCGACGCTTCGCCGACCTTTACCGGGGGGTGTTCAAAGAGCATTTCTACCTCGAACTCCAGCGTCACGGCGCGTCGTATGACGACCACCTTGTCGAGGCGACCGTCCGGCTTTCCCGTGAGTCCGGCATCCCGCTCGTCGCCACCAACAACGTGCACGACCTCGACCGGAGCGACGCCGGCTGCTACCGGGCCATGATCGCCAACAGGACCAAGGAAAAACTCGACAGCCGCAACCTGCAGTGCCTGCCCGGCAGCGAGAACTATTTCAAGTCGACCGAAGAGATGGCCGCGAACTTCGGCAACGAGCACGGCGAACTCGACAACACCGTCCGTATAGCTGAGCGCTGCTCCTATGTATTCAAGACGCAGGAGCCCCGGCTGCCGGTCTTTCCCCTTCCCGAGGGCTTCGCCGACGAGAAGGAGTACCTTCGTCACCTGACTTGGGAGGGTGCGAAGAAGAAGTACGCCGATCCTGAGACCACGGGGATCGACCCGCAGGAGGTGAAGGATCGCATCGAGATGGAACTCGGCGTCATCGAGAAGATGGGGTTCAGCTCATACTTCCTGATCGTCAGCGACCTTATCGCCGCATCCCGGCGCCTGGGTTACTCGGTCGGCCCGGGCCGGGGTTCCGCTGCAGGAAGCATCATCGCCTACCTGACGGGGATCACCCAGATAGACCCGATCAGGTACAAGCTGCTGTTCGAACGCTTCCTGAACCCCGAAAGACTGTCGATGCCCGATATCGATATCGATTTCACGCCGGTCGGCAAGCAGAAGGTTCTCGAATACACGGTCGAGAAATACGGTACGGAGAGTGTGGCGAAGGTGATCGCGATAGGCACGCTCGGGGCCAAGGCGGCCATACGCGACGCAGGTCGCGTTCTCGATGTACCCCTGAAGGCGGTCGATCCTCTTGCCAAGCTGGTGCCCACAAGGCCGGGCACGACCCTTGCGGATGCATGCAGGGATGTGAAGGAGCTGGTACGCCTCGTGGAGAGCGACAAGCAGTACCAGCAGCTCATGCAGTTCGCGCGGGCCATGGAGGGCCGGGCTCGCAACGTCTCGATGCACGCAGGAGCTGTGGTCATCACGAACGGCGCCCTCGAGGAGCAGGTGCCGCTGTACGTGTCGAACAAGATCGAGACCGAAGAGCGCAAGTACGCCGACGAGTTCGATGCGAGCGACATCGACGGCACGAGCGGCAAATCTTCCGACGGCGCCGACGAGAAGCAGGTGGTGACCCAGTTCGACAAGAATTGCATCGAACAGGCCGGTCTCCTGAAGATCGATTATCTCGGCCTCGAGACGCTGGCCGTCATCGACGCGACCCTCCGCCAGATCAGAAAACGTCACGGTGTCTCAATCGACCTCGACAAAGTGCCGATGAACGATCGCCAGACCTTCAGGATCTTCCAGGAGGGCAAGATGGCCGGCCTCTTCCAGTTCGAGTCATCCGGCATGCAGAGCTACATGACCCGTCTCCAGCCGACCCAGATCGGGGATATCATCGCCATGAGCGCCCTGTATCGCCCGGGGGCATTGAACGCCGAGATCGACGAAGACCGGAACGCCGTCGACCTGTTTGTCGACCGGAAGCACGGCAGGGAGGAGATCGACTACATGCATCCCATGCTGGAGGAGATCCTGAAGGAGACCTACGGGGTCATCGTCTACCAGGAGCAGGTCATGCAGATCTCGCAGGTCATGGGACGCTTCTCGCTCGCCAAGGCCGACAACCTCCGCAAGGCCATGGGCAAGAAGGACCCGAAGCTGATGCAGAAGTTCAGGGAGGAGTTCGTCGAGGGCGCGGTCAGCATCGGGGTCAACCAGGCCCTCGCCACGAGGATCTTCGACCTGATGGCCGAATTCGCGGGTTACGGGTTCAACAAGAGCCATTCCGCTGCATACGGCGTGCTGGCTTACTGGACCGGCTACCTGAAGGCGCACTATACGATCGAGTTCGTGACGGCTATCCTGAACAGCGAGATCGGCGACACCGAACGCATGAAGCACCTGACCGACGAGGCCAAGGGGTTCGGCATCTTCACCCTTCCTCCGTCGATCAACAGGAGCGACGCCCTGTTTTCGATCGACGAGCACACGGGGCGATCGTACATCAGGGTCGGACTGAGCGCCATCAAACAGGTCGGCGCGGGGGCCAAGGCGGTCGTGGCCGCGAAGCTGCGCCGGAACGGCAAGCCTTTTGCCAACCTCTTCGACCTGACCGCGTCGGTCGACCTCAGGGCTATGAACCGGAAGGCGCTCGAATGCCTCATCCTGGCCGGCGCGCTGGACGAGATCGACAAGAACCGTGCGCGCCTCATTGCCAACGTCGAAAAGGCCATCAAGTTCGGGCAGCTGCAGAACAAGGCAGTCACGCTCGGACAAGGGGGGTTCTTCAGCGACGACATAGGTGAGGGCCAGGCAGGGGTGCACTACCCGGAGCTCGATAACGCAGAGCCCATGCCGGACACCGAAAAGCTGCAGCATGAGAAGCGTCTCGTCGGCTTCTATCTCAGCCACCACCCGCTCGACCCCTACCGCCGAGACTGGGAGGCGTTCGCGAACCTGCCGCTCGATACCCGCGAAGTGATGCCGTCGAGGCTCTACAAGGCCATCGGCGTGGTGGTGTCGGTCAAGCCGTACCAGGACCGGAAGGGCAAACAGATGCTTTTCGGCATGCTGGAGGATTTTACCGGCAAGGCCGATTTCACGGTGTTCGCGAGCGTCTATGAGCAATACCGGCACCTGCTCCGTCCGGAAGAGGTGGTCATGCTGGTCGTCGAGGCCGAGGTCAAGGACAGCAGCCTGAAGCTCCTGGTACGCGAGGTGGTGCCTCTGAAGAAGGTTCGGTCGGGGCTGGTGAAGAAAGTCGTTCTCAAGATCGATGCGGACGATCCCGACCAGGTATCCAGACTCGAGGCGGTCAGGAGCATCTTCGAAAAGCACAAGGGCGGCACACCCGTCGATTTCGAGGTCAAGGCCACGGTCTCCTCATGCATCGAAACCATCAAGATCTTTGCACGGAACACGCCTATCGAACCTGATGATGAAACGCTCGAAAAGCTTGAGGAAGTGCTCGGACCCGATAATGTGAAAATAACCGGGTGACAATCGGTTGTTTTTTATGGTTCCTTAATCATCAGTCAATTATATTTGGCATGGACTGACATTTTTTTTCTTTTCAACCACTATTACATCACTATGAGCGGAAAATATTTTATTGCCACCGACCAGAATTTCCAGTCTTCCATCCTCGAAGCGGACAAGGTCGCCCTGGTCGATTTCTGGGCTGCCTGGTGCGGTCCCTGCATGATGCTCGGCCCTGTCATCGAAGAACTCGCCGGCGACTATGAAGGCAAGGCGATCGTCGCCAAGGTCAATGTCGACGAGAACCCGAACACCGCTGCCAAGTACGGCATCCGCAGCATCCCCACGATGCTTGTTATCAAGAACGGCCAGGTGGTCGACCAGATGGTCGGCGCCATGCCGAAGACGGCGATCGCCAAGAAGATCGACGAGCACATCGGCTGATATCACATGCTCCTGCGATATCCCGGCCACAGGCCGGGATATCCTGTTTTTTCCCCACCCCACAAATCGCAAAGGCAACTCATGGAAAAAGAGATCAGGGACGTCGTCATAATAGGCACCGGTCCTGCTGGCTATACTGCGGCTATCTATTCCGGGCGCGCAAATCTGAAACCGTTGATCATCGAGGGCCACCAGCCCGGCGGTCAGCTCATGATCACCACGGATATCGAAAATTTCCCCGGGTTTCCGGAAGGCATACCCGGGCCGGAGCTCATGTCCCGGATGCGGAAGCAGGCTGAGCGATTCAACGTCGATTTCATCTTCGGTTCCGTCGCGGAGGCGGATGTGTCCCGCAGTCCATTCGGCCTCACCCTGGACGACGGCCGCGATATCCTCGCAAGGACGCTCATCATCGCAACGGGAGCGAATGCGAAGTGGCTCGGCATCGAATCAGAAGGGCTATACCGCGGTCGTGGCGTGTCGGCATGCGCCACCTGTGACGGATTCTTTTTCAGGAACTGCAGGGTATTCGTGGTCGGCGGTGGAGACACCGCCATGGAAGAGGCGCTCTACCTCACCAAGTTCGCATCTGAAGTGGTGCTGGTGCATCGTCGCGAAGAGTTCAGGGCATCCAAGATCATGAGCCTGAGGGCCAAGAAGAACCCGAAGATCAAGACCATGCTCAACGAGGTTGTCGACGAAATTCTCGGTGACGGTACGAAAGTGACCGGCATCAGGCTGAAGAACGTCAAGAGCGGGGAACTCATCGAACATGCCTGCGACGGGGTGTTCATGGCAATCGGGCACGAACCGAACGCGACCCTGTTCAAAGGCCAGCTCGACATGGACGACTACGGCTACATCCTGACGAAGGCTCATTCCACGGAAACCAGCGTCACCGGCGTTTTCGCCTGCGGCGATGTGCAGGACTTCATCTACCGCCAGGCGGTCACCGCGGTCGGTACGGGCTGCATGTCGGCGGTGGAAGCGGAGCGGTACCTCGAGTCCATCAGGTAAAAACACTCTTTGAATGCATTGCCGCATCGTCGGCACTTCAAGGCGTCGCATGTCGGCGCCTTTTACGTTGTACGTCCAGCATGCGTGAAATCCTCAAGGTGGAAATCCTGAAGCAAGTCAACCACATCGAACGGACCAAAGTGCAACTCCATCAATGGTGAGCTGATGGAGACGGGATGCGTGGGCCAAACCCGTGAGGCGATTGAGAAATATCTGCCTGATGGAGCTTGCCCCATTTATGGCGACGCCAGACTCCGGGAGGGGCCTGAACTAATTGGTGTCTGGAATACGTTATATATGAATATGTATAAATATTATACTTTTCGCCTGAAATGTTCGGGCGGTCAAATAATTGCTGCAAAAAAATCATCACCATGAAACCCTTTACACAAAAAAGCTTTACCCGAGTATGGGTAGCTTTTCTCCTTGCCGGCCTGAGTATGGTCTCAGTCACCGCAAGATCATTTGCGGAGACCTATAAGGTTGGCGACAGTTACGGAGGAGGGAAGATTGCTTACATTTTCAAGGCCGGTGACTCCGGTTATGTTGAAGGGCAGCAGCATGGCCTGATCGCCGCCGAAGCTGATGTCAACACCATCTATAAAGATGCGTGGAATGGTGACTCATATACGGGGACGTATGTCTGGAGCACCAGCCAGTTCAAGAATACGAACAACACTGATTATGCTTATCAGGAACTTGCAACGACGGGTACGGCAATCGGTGAAGGAAAAGGTAATACAAAAAAAATATTGGCTAAATATCCGGTTGCACTCTATCCGAACAGCGCTGCGGCAGTTGCACATGAATATCGGGGAGGCGGCTTCGACGATTGGTTCCTGCCGAGCATGGACGAGCTTAAACAGCTTTATGTGAGCAAAGGTCTCGTCGGCGGTTATGCTGATTTCGTCTACTGGAGCTCATCCGAGATGAGTTCAAGCGTAGCATGGTACCATATTTTCGTCAATGGTCTTCTGGGTGACAGCATCAAGAGCTACTTCAAACGTGTTCGGCCAGTGCGATTATTTTAAGTTTGAAATCCGGGGTGCGTTCCCCGAAGCTCTGATTCCTGACAGAACAGATGAATAGTGAAATAATACCCTGTAGAGCTTCTACGGGGTATTTTTTTGCCCAATGCATCAACCATGAAAGGGATCAAAGGGAAATGGTGTGTGGCAGGGGATCGGTCAGGGTTAGCCGTTCAGTCCGGTGAAGTAGTCGTGCAGGACGATGTCGAAATCGAAGGCGAGGTCCAGGCCGGGGATTTCATTGGCGGAAAACCAGCGAAGGCACTGGCCTTCGTGCAGCGGGATGCTTTCGGCTTCGGCGTTCAGCTCCATCAGATAAACATATTCCGTCCGGTCAGGAAAGTCGTACACCCGATGCAGCCGGCTCAGGGAGACATCCGTCTCGATCTCTTCCAGCATCTCTCTCCGGATGCACGCTTCAGGCGTTTCGCCCTCTTCGACATGGCCTCCGGGCAGATCCCACCTGTTGGGGCAGAGAATGTCCGGCTTGTCGTCCCGGAGGAAAAGCAGGACCTGGCCCCGGATGTTGAACAGAATGATGCTGGTGCCTGAACGTTTCCCGGTGCCATCGAGGCCATTCTGGTCGGCAGAGTTTCGTCTGGTGTTCATTGCGCCTGTCTCCGGGTTAATCTTCCGCATGTTCCGTATCGTCGTCATCCTCGATGCAGCCCATGGCGTTGGCGCCGTGTTCGAAAGTTCCCTGCCCGTCAAGCACGGGGTAAGGAGAGCCCTTGCTCCTGTAGATTTCGCTCAGCCTGGGGTACGCGTATTCGAAAAGCAGGCGTTCAAATTCGCCGTCCGGAAACTGCCTCGATCCGTACATGCCCGCCAGTGTCCTTTGCCGCTGGGCTTCGAACAGGACGACGGCCGCGGCTACCGAGACGTTCAGTGACTCGACCATGCCGGCCATAGGAATGTAAATGCAGCGGTCGGCTGTCTGCAGCGCCTCTTCGGACGGGCCTTTAAGCTCTTCGCCCACAACAATGGCCGTCGGCAGCGTATAGTCGATCGACCTGAAATCGACCGCGTCCGGGCGGCAGGTGGCCACGAGGATCTGCATGCCGGTCTCCTTGAGCTTTTTCCCGATCGGTACGATGGACTCCTCAAGCTCGACCTTGACCCATTTGCTGGCCCCCGCGGCGGTACGCTGTCTGGTGCGGATGGACGAGCGTTGGGATACGGCGTGCATCCGATGGATGCCGACGGAGTCGCAGCTCCTGATGATGGCGGCAAGGTTGTGCGGCTTGTTCACGTTGTCCATGACAAGCGTGAGGTCGACCTGTCGCTGTTCGAGCAGCCGTCGTATCTTGTGAAATCGTTCGGGAGAGATCACTATCGGCCTTCTGTTCTTGACGTTATCTGCCTGCAAATACAACACAAGAAAGCTTTTTTTTGCGTAATGTTCAATTTGATGCCCTTGCGTCATCCGGCGGATCGGGGTATTCCCGGGAAGGGACGAACCTTGAGCCGTGCGTGATGGTCCCATTCATACAGGCGAGATTTGCCGCGCATTGCTTGCCGGCAGGAGGAAAGCGATCGTACACATGCGTCTTCATCAGAAAAAACATCCACATCTCGAAAGGCTGCTGACCACGGCAAAGCCCATATCCCTCGGCCCCTCTTCGAAAGTGCTGATCCTCAGCGACCTGCACATGGGTAACGGAGGCCGGCGCGACGAGTTCAAGCGCAACTCCGACCTGGTGCGCTCAATGCTTCAGGACTATTACCTCCCGGAAAAGTACAGCCTGGTGCTGAACGGGGATATCGAGGAGCTGTTCAAGTTTTCGGCTGAGAGCATCGAGGAGAAGTGGAGTCAGATCTACGAACTTTTCCTGCGCTTCGAGAAGAACGGATTTCTCTGGAAGACTTACGGCAACCATGACGCAGACCTGTTCGAAGAGCGCAACTACAGGCTTTCGAGATACCTGCTCGAGTCGATCAGGTTCATGTACGGCGATGAGGTCATGCTGCTTTTCCACGGACACCAGGCATCCATACTGCTCTGGGAGACCTACCCGATCGTCAGCCGCATGGTGGTGTTCTTCCTGCGGTACGTCGCCAAGCCAATGGGTATCCGCAACTTTTCAACCGCATACAACAGCCGGCGCCGGTTCGCCATCGAGAAGTCGATCTACGATTTTTCGAACCAGGCGAAAATCGTCTCCATTATCGGCCATACCCATCGCCCCCTGTTCGAGTCCCTCTCCAAGGTCGACCATCTGAATTTCCGCATCGAGGAGCTCTGTCGGGCCTATACCACGGCTGGCCCGGAAGCGAGGCGTGAAATACAGGAGCAGATCTCGGAGCTGAAGACCATGCTCGACGCCTGCTTCACCGAGGGCAAGAAAATCGGCCTCAGGAGCGGCCGCTACAACAACATCGCCATTCCGAGCGTTTTCAATTCAGGCTGTGCCATCGGCAAGCGCGGCGTGACCGTCATCGAAATCGACGGGGAGATGATCCGCCTGGTCTACTGGTTCAAGGGCAAGCAGGGAAGAAGGTTCGTCAGCGACAGGAACGACGAGCCTGAACAGCTCGGTGATACCGCTTACTCCCGCATCGTCCTGAACGAGGATCACCTCGATTACGTCTTTTCCCGCCTCAAGCTGCTCGCCTGATCGTTTTCGCCATCCTTCCCGAGAGAACCCTCTTACGAGAGTTCACCTGAAGTTCACAGTACGGTTGACCGGAATGTCATACCTTTGTGTTGTCTGAAGAAAGCATCGCGGAACGCAACGTATTGTTTCCGCCCACTTTTTCACGATCGACATGCGGCAAGACTTTCGACCATATCCGGAGCTCGACCGCCTGCTGCAGAAAGCTGTTCCGATATCTCTGGACCATGCTTCGCGGGTGGTCGTTTTCAGCGACCTGCACCTGGGCGACGGCGGCCGGAATGACGAGTTCCTGCACAACTCCTCCCTTTTCGAAACCGTGCTCGAACAGCATTATCTTGCCCGGCGCTGCGGCCTCGTGCTCAACGGCGACATCGAAGAGCTGATGAAGTTCTCCTGCGGGAGCATCGAAAAGGCCTGGGAAAGGCTTTACGACCTTTTTCGCCGTTTTGCCGGCGAAGCCTCATTCTGGAAGATATACGGCAACCACGATCTCGGGCTTCTCGACGAAGAGGGGTATCAGCTTGCGCCATGGCTTGTCGAATCCCTGGCATTCCGTTTCGGCACCGACACGATCCTCCTCTTCCATGGCCACCAGGCTTCACCGTTCCTCCGGGAGCCATGTTCGATCATCGCCCGTTCACTCTTCTACCTGCTGCGTTATATCGCAAAGCCTGCGGGCATCCGCAACTATTCCGTTTCATACAAAAGCCGGAAGAGGTATGTCATCGAGAAGGCTGCATACGAGTTTTCGAACCGTGCAGGCATCATCTCGATCATCGGTCATACTCATCGGCCGCTGTTCGAGTCGTTATCGAAAGTCGACGCCCTCAATTACCGTATCGAAGAGCTCTGCCGGGCATACCCTGCAGCCGGACAGGACCGGCGGTCCTGCATCGAGGATGAGATCGGCCATCTGAAGGATGAACTGGACGCCTGCTATCGAAAGGGGTTCCGTAAAAGTCTCAGGAGCGGCCGATACGGCAATATCACCATTCCAAGCATCTTCAATTCCGGTTGCGCCATCGGCAAACGCGGGATGACCGCCATCGAAATAGAGGATGGCATGATCAGGCTTGTCTACTGGCATAACGGCAGAATCGAGGGAAAGAAACGGGAAAAGAGCGGAGGCATGGAGGAGCTTGGCTCAAGCGGCTACTTCAGGATGGTGCTGAACGAGGATCGGCTCGATTATGTCTTTTCACGCATCCGGCTGCTTGCGCGCAGTCACGGCAAACCTGTCGGAAAGATTGCCGGGGAGTTCAATTCCTGCCCCACATTTACCTGAATACCGCTCAGCAAACCATTATTCGCATGCCTAATACAAGAATTTCAATACCGAAACTCAAACGCATCGCCCTGGTTGCGCACGACAACAAGAAGCGCGACCTTCTCGAATGGGCGAAGTACAACCGGAACCTGCTCGAACGTCACGAGATTTATGCTACCGGCACGACGGGTGAAACGCTCCTCAGGGAACTTGGCCTCGACATCATACGCCTGCAGAGCGGTCCGCTTGGGGGAGACCAGCAGATCGGTTCGAAGATCGTGAGCAACGAGATCAATTTCCTGATCTTTTTCTGGGACCCGCTCGAACCGCAGCCTCACGATCCGGACGTCAAGGCCCTGCTGAGAATGGCCGTGGTCTGGAACATACCTATCGCCTGCAACCGGGCCACCGCTGATTTCATGATATCCTCTCCGTTGATGGATGGCGACTATTTCAGGATTGTGCCGGACTATGAAGTCTACCGATCGAGGAACATCGGGAAGTCGACCTGAATCAGCCCTTATGGGCGCTGTATTGCATGAGAGAGGGAGGGGGTTGAGGAGTGGGGTGAAGTCCGGTCTCCTGCGGGGAGTTGATGCGGATTTCAGCATGCGGTGTTTTCGCGGAAGGATTTTGCCGAACGATTTTGCCGAACGATGTGCTGCGCCTCCTTGCGTTTTTTTTCAATCGATGGCGCCCCGGAGTTCGCTCCAGAGCTGCCGGTAGGCTGCAGCCGCTGCCGAGTCGGGACGGACAGCGTTGATCGGGGCACGGTAGATACCCATTTTTTCGATTTCGGAATTGTAGGGGATCGATACCGATAGTATTCCGGGGGCGCTCCTGAGCTGTTCAATGATCTCCCGGTGCATGGTTTTTCGCTTTTCCTCCATGGAGATGAATGGGCGGATTTTGCCGGTGTCGAGCTCATTGTCTTCAAAAAATCCGATGAGCTGCTCCAATGTCCTCAGCGAGAGTGTCGTCGGGATTACGGGCACAAGGATGATGTCTGATGCGGCGAAAACGCTCTCCGAGAGCAGGGTGAGGTTCGGGGGGCAATCGAAAAAAAGGTAGTCGTACTCCTCGCTGAGGTCAGACAGGTTTTTCCTGAGCTTTTTCTTCGGGTTTTTTTCGTCCGAAAGGTCGATGTCGAGATTCCTGTATGAGATATCCGAAGGCAGGATGTCGAGATGTTCGAAATCGGTTGCCTTGATGTGCCGGTAGATTTTTTTGCACCCCTTGAGGAATTTCTCGCTGTTATACTTCCCGGAAGCCGTGGTCCTGAAATAGTAGGAACTTGCGCCCTGGGGGTCGAGATCGCAGATGAGGGTCTGTGACGCATCAAGGGAGGCAAGATAGCAGAGGTTGACAGCGGCGGCCGTTTTGCCGACACCGCCCTTGATGCTGTAGAGCGCGATGGTTTTCATGGGCAGTGTGATCTATTCCAGGCTGGTTGAGAGTTCGTCGAACTGATCGCGTGTCTGCTCGTCGTCGAACCTCGAGAATGTCTCCCCGAATGTATTGCGGGCCATCTCCATTTCGCGGTAAAGCGATGAGGTCAGGCTGCCGATGGCTGCAGCCAGCCGGATGCCGTCCCTCGTGGCGTTGATCGATTCGAGGCGACCGAGCAGGAAATCAAGCTGAACCGAAATGTCGACGAACTCCCCGAGGTTTTCCTGGAGCTCTTTCAGGTGGGCGAGCAGCCGACCGGAGGCTTTCGGAGGAAACAGGGAAACAAAGAATTCGAGGAGATACCTCAGCCGTTTGCAGTCTATCCGCAGTTCGTGAAGATCGCCGTCAGCAGCTTCGGCGCCGACCCTTCTGCCATGTACGATAACTTTTTTCCACGCTTTCCTGATCGCTTTCGCAGCCACGCTCTTCGTTGACAGGGCCGAGTTCGGGGCAAGCTCCTGGTCCGGCAGCGGCTCTTCAGTGATGAACGCTTCCCACTCGGTCATGAATTTCCGGTATTCGATGCTCGAGAGGTGATTGCAGAACTGCCGTTGCAATACCCGGCGTTCGTTCGAAAGGTCGTCGAAAAAGATGGTGAGTGCGGGCCTGAGTGCCGGCGGCAGCATCTGGAGGTATCGCTCTTTCCTCATGAGACAGACGTCGTTGTCCCGGAGCTGGTTGGTTTTCTTGCCAAGCTCCCGCAACCCGGCGAGGGCCCACGCTGTCCGATGCGGATCGAATATCCCCATGAGCTGCCTCAGTATCGACCGGGACCTGCGCAGGGCGACACGGTAGTCATGCAGGAACTCCGTATCGATATCCTTGCGGATGCCCTGTTCATTGGCCTGCATGACCGATGTCGCGAACTGCAGGAGGCGCCGGACGCTTTCATGTATGGTCGCTTCAGGATCAAGCTGGAGCCTTATCTTTGCCGAATAGCCACCGACGACATTACCGCCGGATTCGATGATGTGCATGTAGCGCTCCCTGAACCCGTTGATACGATAGGCGTCGACAGGCTCGGGAAGGGCCTGGAGTATCCGGGCGAGTTCGCGGTGGTAACCTTTGAGCGGAGTGATTGCATGAAACCGGGCAAAAGCATCGCTGTTGTTGAGATCTGCGGGGTGAAGGGACTCTGAATTCAGGATGGCGACCGTCTTCTGGTTGTCGTCGAGGACCCTCCATGACGAGATCATGACATCGATGGAGCTTTGCCGCATGAATGCCCTGATCGAGCTGCAGTCCATGAGCATCTCCCTCGCCTTGCCTTCGGGAAGCGAGGCCGGAAAGAATGAATGGGGAGTGCCGGGAAAGGCTGTTTCGGCGAGACATTTCCCCGTATCGAGACGGCAGACCTCGATATGGCCTTTTTTCCTGACGACGAGCAACCCCTTCTGGTATGCATGGTTTTCGAATGTGTCGTAGAAGGTCTGGCGCTCCTTTCGGGAGGAGATCCTGTCGAGCCGCCACCCTTCGGGCAAGTTTGTTCCGGGTGCCGGTTCAGGCGAGCAGCTTTCGAGAACCCGGAAATAGAGTGTGTCGGGGAGTGCGTTCATCAGACGGTTGTCTGAAGTTGCCATCTCATTGGTCCCTGATGGGGATGGTTATCCTGTACCGGGTTCCTCGTGCAGATGAACCGGCCGTCAACCCTTTTTGGGGCCCGTTTCAGTGTTGTGAGCCTGTTGCCGGAGCAGTCGAAATCTCCCGACACTTCCACCGGACCGTGCCTGAGATCCTCGAGGCGGTTATCGGCGCAGGAGAAACGCCCATGGACGAAATCAGGGCATCCGGCAAGCGAAGCGATCAGGTTTCCGGAACAGTCGAAGTCATGATGAACCTCGTCCGGAGCGCCGTCAAGCGAAAAAAGCCGGTTGTTTGAACAGTCGAAGGCACCGGTTTCAAGCGGTGAACCGTCGAGTGAACCAAGCCTGTTGTGCGAGCAGTCGAACAGGAGGGCCACTTTTTTCGGGGCCCCATTCAGGGAGACCAGGAGGTTCTCCGAACAGTCGAAGGAACCTTTCACCTTGAGCGGTGAGCCCTTGAGGCTGGTCATCCTGTTCCCGGAGCAGTCGAAATTGCCATCGACTCTCTTCGGTCCACCCTCGAGTGAGGTGAGCAGGTTGCGGGAACAGTCGAAGCTTCCGGTGATCGCAGGTGCTCCTTCGAGCGTCGAGAGGAGATTCCCGGAACAGTCGAATGTGCCCTCGACGAATTCAGGAGATCCCTCGAGCGATGTCAATCCCCTGTTGGAACAGTCGATATCTGAGGTTCCGTCGATTATTCCCATTACGTCCCTGAATGTCGGCATCGTTATCTCTTTTGATGGTTGATTGATCGTCACCGGCGGGCAGGCATGATATCACGATTGTCGCCAGGCATCGCAATCCGGGTCGAGTCTGTCGTATCAGGAAAAGATAGGGCAAATATGGTACCCGATTCAGGATGTCACCATGATGTAACGACTTGTTAACCGAATCTTGACAATGCCAGGGCGTTGGTCCGCTGGTCCGCGGCCTGAACCGTTCAGCTCCTCTTGATACCCTGCGCCCTTTTTCCGGGTGAAGTTCCTTGCATCAGATGCTCCTGGCTGTTGATTTTCACGGCCTCGTTCCGTATCCGCTTACTGGTGCCGTCGGCGTCGATGCACCATGACTTGACGTTGTCATTGAGCTGCAGCTCCAGGTCCGACCTGACCTTCATCACCAGTGTGCTGTCGAGAACCGGGAAGAGCGTCTCAACCCGTTCGTCGAGGTTTCTCGGCATGATGTCCGCGCTTCCCATGTAGAGCTCCGGCTTTCCGCCGTTGGCGAAATAGTAAGCCCGGCTGTGTTCCAGGAAACGACCGATAATGCTGACTACCCTGATGTTGTCGCTGACCCCGGCAATGCCTGGCTTCAGGCAGCAGATCCCCCTGACGATAAGATCGATCCTGACACCTTCTCCCGAAGCCTGGTAGAGGGCCCTGATGGTCTCGGTATCGACCAGGGAGTTCATCTTCATAACGATCCGTCCGTCATGCCCGTTTCTTTTCAGGGAAGATTCACGCCTGATCATTTCGACGATGCGGCTCCTTGTGTTGATCGGAGATACAAGAAGGTGGTTGTAGGCAGTATGCCTGGAGTAGCCGGTGAGGGCATTGAAGAGTTCGGAAACCTCATCGGCGATCTGTTCATTGCACGTGAACAGGCTGTAGTCGGTATAGAGCTTGCCGGTGGAGGGATTGTAGTTGCCCGTGCCGAGATGCAGGTACCGCTTCAGCCGTTGCTGTTCCCGTCTCACGACCATGGTGAGCTTTGCGTGGGTTTTGAGGCCGGGCAACCCGTAAATGACGTGTGCCCCGACATCTTCGAGAGCGCGGGCCCAGACGATATTGTTCTCCTCGTCGAACCGGGCCTTGAGTTCGACCAGAACAGCCACCTGCTTGCCGAGTTCTGCGGCTTTCATCAGGGCCTTGACTACAGGAGAGTTGCCGCCGACCCTGTAGAGGGTCTGTTTGATCGAAAGCACATCCGGATCGACGGCAGCCCTGTCGATGAAATCGACGACCGGCTGGAACGAGTCGTAAGGGTGATGGAGCAGCCGGTCCCCGTCCCGGATGGAGCCGAACAGGTCGTTGCCGCACTCATTGCCGAATGGATCAGTCGGTACATATGGATCGTCCTTCAGGTCAGGGCGATCAATCCTGAGGAGCTCGAAAAGGCTGCCAAGCCCGAGCGTACCGTCGATCTCAAAAACGCTACGGTCTTCGATTTCGAGGTTGTTCATCAGAAGCTGCCTGACGTTCGATGGCATCCGGGGGCTGACGTCGAGCCTGACTACTTTTCCGTAGCGCCGGGAACGGACGCCTTTTTCAATGGTCTGCAGGAGATCTCCGGCTTCGTCCTCCTCGATTTCGATATCGGCATCCCGGATGACCCTGAAGCGGTGGGACTGCACGATCCTCATGTGCGGGAAGAGCTGCTCAAGGTTGTTTTCGACAAGATCTTCGAGCCAGAGAAGCCGTGTCGTTCCTGGCGAGATTGCGATCCCGTCGATCGAGTCGAGACTGATGAGCCGTGGAAGCAAGCCGGGGACTTTCACCCGGGCGAATTTCATGGCCTCCGTACCATGCTCCCCGAGTTCTACGGCAAGGTTGAGCGAAAGGTTCGAGAGGAACGGGAAGGGATGGCCGGTGTCGATCGCCAGGGGAGTGAGCACCGGAAAGATCTCATTCTGAAAGTGGATGTTCAACGCCAGCCGCTCATCATCAGGGAGCTCCGAAAACCGGACGAACAGGATGCCCTCCTTCCTGAGCGCAGGAAGGAGGTTGTCGTACAGGCAGGCGTTCCTCTGGTGAAGCTGCCTTGAAACCACGGCGCGTATCCGGTCGAGCTGTTCGCCGGGAGTGAACCCGTCGACGGTTCTCTTCTGCAGGCCGGCCTCGAACTGGTGTTCGATCCCGGCGACCCGAATCATGAAGAATTCGTCGAGGTTGGAGCTGAAGATGGAGATGAATTTGGCTCGTTCCAGCAGGGGGTGGAGTCCAGGGTCGACAGCCTCTTCGAGCACCCGCTGGTTGAACTCCAGCCAGCTCAGTTCCCGATTGATGAACAGTGCAGGGTCTGCGAAGCCTGAAAGGGGTTTGCTGCCGTTGACGGCTGATCCGACCGGCCTTGCGTTCGCCGACCGATCTTCGAGGGATATGGACTCCATGTCTGAAAAGCTTCCGTTCCTTTTGTCGGGGGTTGTCCGATCGGCTGCCAGGGGCCTGTGACATCGAGACGATGAAACTGCTCTGACAGGCCGTCTGGGGTAAGCGCCTTTTTCCAGAACATAGTCAATGCGGAGGTGATGGAGTGTTACACGCTCGTTAAATCTGTTTTCGGCATGCCGGGGCTGATGAACTCGTTGACAGGCGGGGGAGGTGCAATATCCGCATCATGAGCTGCGGAAGCTCTCGATGAACGCGATGATTTCATCAGGAGCGCTGACGAGCTTCTGCGCTCCCGTGGCCCGAAGTTCCCCGGCGGGCCGGAATCCCCACAGGACCCCGAGCGGGTACATCCCTGCTGCTACGGCTGTCTGCATGTCGATGCCGCTGTCGCCGATGTAGAGGATCGACAACGGGTCGATCCCGAGCATCCCGGCGACCAGCAGTGCGCCCTGGGGGTCTGGTTTGTGTGCGATGCCATCATGATGTCCCATGACCACCTCGAACCGCCAGGGGGCGAGCAGTTCATCGGCACAGAGCTTCGTGAAGTGGTCAGGCTTGTTGGAGAGGATCGCTTTTTTCAGCCCCAGGGCATCGATGGCGTCGAGCAGGCGCCCGATGCCGTCGTACGGCTTCGAGTTCACGTTCCACTGTCCGGCATACACCCCTTTCATCTCTTCGAGCATGGGCTCGATCAACGCCTCATCACGTGACTCTTCGGGCAGGGCGCTCCTTACCAGCACCTGCATGCCGAAACCGACGAGCTTGCGGCACTCGTCGAGCGAATGGGTAGGGTATCCGTGCCGTTCGAGCACCGTATTCAGGCTGACCGAAAGGTCGGCCAGCGTATCGAGCAGCGTGCCGTCGAGGTCGAAGATCACCGCCTTGAATGGACCGTTTATCGGATGGTTCATGAATCTTTAAAGTTGAGGTTTGAGGGCAGTGACCAGAAATACCGGATATGAGGCGTGCTTTCCTGCGCGGTTCTTCTTTTCAACGACATGGACGGTGATGAACGAGATGCTGGTGAATCCGGCCGCTTCAAGCATCTTTTCGAGCTTGTCCCTGTCAAAACCGGAATGCACCTCCTCTGACGCATCGTCATGAAAAAGGCCGTCTTCGGCATCGAGGTCGGCGATGGCAAGCAACCCGCCCGGTGACATGTGCCCGTTCAGGATGGAAAGGAGTGATGCCGTGTCAGGAATGTGGTGCAGCGTCATGCTGCTGAAGACGAAATCGAATGACCCTTCGAGTGTGGAATCCCCATCCTCACCTGCCAGGTCGAGAAGTTTTGTCGTGATGTTGGGAACGTGGCCGGCGGCGATTTTTTCATTGAGGAGCCGAAGCATCTCGCGGGAGGTGTCAACCGCAGTCAGCATACGGCATCGAAGCGCTACCCGAAGGGTCACCAGGCCTGTGCCGCATCCGAATTCCAGGGCATTTTCAGGGCGGCGGACCGGCATGTGGGCGATGATGGCGCGTGACACGGAGTCCGCAAGTGCAGCGCGGACGGCATTCGCATCCCATTCCGAAGCCATGCTGTCAAAACGCTGCGAGCCGGTCAATGAGTTGTCGGCCATAACTTCCTGGTGATGGTTGTCGGGGTTCCCCGGGGTCGCAATCAAAGCGTCAATATACGGCTCGTGCCAGGAAAGTTTGAAAGGTTATGTCGAGGAGGCGGCCTCGGAATTTCTATCAGGCCGCAATATTCCGACGATCCGGATGGATTTGCAGAAACGTAGCGCTTGCTCAACACGAGCCCAACAATATCTCTTTTTATTGCATTCATGGACGAGGTCGGTGAGCTGAGGCTCTGGCGGCCATAACAAGGTAGATCCTCAATTTTGGATGCAATTGTCGCCATGATGAGTCTCCGTGATCTGATCCGGAAGCCCTTGCCGCACCTGAGCGGACGAAAGGAGTTCATCCTGAGGGCGCTCATGGTGCCCAACCTGCTTTTCACAAGGATCGACGGGGCTGAGTTTCTCGATGCCACGATCGTCAACCAGTCGACGCCCTGCATATTCGTGTTCAATCACAACAATGTGTTCGAATCGCTGTTTGTCCCTGTACTCGTCATGTTCATGACAGGTGGCATGCGAGTGAGCTTCGTCATCGACTGGATGTTCGGTCATCTGCCTGTGATCGGCAGGCTCATGAACCTCATCGATCCGGTCTTTGTGTATAACAAGCCATCTACGCTTCCGTTTCTCGAATCCCGTCGGCCGAAACAATCGGGAGGCGTTCTCGAACAGTGCCTTCAACGTCTCCATTCTGGCAGATGCATCGGAATTTTTCCGGAAGGCAGGAGGAACAGCGATCCGTTCGTTTTGCTCCGTGCGAAACCCGGTGTCGGACATCTGGCTCTCATGTCAGGGGCAACGGTCATTCCCGCAGGTATCCGGTTTACGGCATCGGCAAGACGAGGCCGTGCACCGCTGGTTGGAAGGATGGTCGTCCGGTTCGGCAAGCCCATGCGATTCGGGATCATGGCGGAGGCTTATAAAGCAAGTGCCGATGATGGAAGAAGAGCTGATGCGAACCGTCTGGCCGAAGCAGTTGCAGACGAAGTGATGGGAGCAATAGCGGATTTGTGCGGCAAAGCCTGCCACCATAGCCGGAGAAGCGTTGATGAAGCAACAATAACCAGACAAACACCGGAGGCGATATGTCAAGCATAACCGTAACGAGGGTAGTATCACCGGACGACAGGCTTGCTGCTCTGGCGGTGATCGAGGAGGTATTCGTCAGGGAAAAGCAGTGGATCGATGGCGTGCATGAGCAGTTGCCGGCAGATATCGGTTCGAACGGCAGGCATTCATGGTTCCTCGCAAGGGTGGGAGGCAATCCGGCCGGAGTGATGCGTTTCCTGTACGATCCATCGTTCGATCTGCCCGAAACATTCCAGGTCAGTTTCGAACAAGGCGTAGACCTTGAACATGTGAGAGCTTCCGGCCGTTTTGCGGAAATCGGGCGATTCATGATTCTGCCGGTGTATCGCGGGCAATACCTTGTTGCGCTCCGGCTCATGCGGGCCGCTACCGCTGAAGTTGTCGAAAGGGGATATACCCATTTCATCACGGATGTTTTCGAGGGTGAGGAGCATTCGCCGCTGAACTTCCATACACGGGTGCTCGGGTTCGAGGTGATCGGCCGGCATCTTTTCGGGGAACTCAACTGCAGTTCCACACGGATCATCCTTACCCTCGACATCCTGAAGCTCTATAACCGGGTCAAGGACAGCCGGAGTCGAATCTACCAGGAGCTGACCGGCGGACTCCAGGTGGCCTTCGGGAATCATATGCGCCTGACTGGCAGCGTCGACTGATGTGGCTATGCTGGTGAAGATAAATGGCCGGGATGACGTGTATCGGTTGCCAATGTTTTGTTGGGCGTAGTCATCTTCTTGTTTTCAATCTGTTTACAATCCCGCAACGTTTCCTCAATACTTCAGGCCGTAGATTTGCTTCGGGAAAAGGATGGCCTTTTGGGCCTTCATGTTCATAAGTCTCTTGAGATATCACACAGCAAGACAACACAACACAAACAAATCACACGGTATCATGAAAAAAGCAATGTTATTTGTCGCACTCGCGACAGCAATCGGGTTCAAAACCGCGGACGCCGTGGAGCTGACTCCGACCGGCGATGTCAGAGTCCGCTATGAGTCACTGCAGAACAAGTACTCTGGAGGAACCGCCAACTACTCGAACGACCGTTGGCGCACCAGGGTCCGCGTCGGCCTGAACGCATGGATCAATGAGGAGCTTTCGGCAGGGGTTGGAATCGCTACCGATGCTGATAACGATGGAGTCTCATACAAGGGCGCGACTTCCCGCAACCAGACCTATGCAACGTTATTCAATGCGAAAAGCATCTGGTTGAATGAAGCCTATGTCGATTACCATCCGATGAGCTATGGCCTTGGCGGCAAGGTTAACATTATCCTCGGCAAGCGGGATGTGGCCAAGACGATCGTCAGGGTCGATGATCTCATCTATGATGGCGACCTTACCTTTGAAGGTGCAACCCTCCAGTACGGCAAGGAGAGGGATGGCCTGATCTTCATCGCAGGCTACTACTTCCTTGATCAGGCTTCACCAGCAACCTCGATTGCCGGCTTCAATGATCCATCCAAGGAGAACGATCCTTTCCTGACGATTGTCCAGGCTGCCTACAAGGGGGAAGTCGCCGATTACTCCTACCTGATCGGTGCTTCTGACCATAACTTCAGGAATCTCAACCACTTTGCCGCAGTGTACGATGCGACCAATGTCAACGTGACCGATCGCAACTTCATCGAGCTCTTCGGAAGCTTTGGCGGGCAGGTTACGGAGACCCTCCCCTGGCAGATTCGTGGCCAGTTCGCACACAACACCGGTGGCAAGGCAATCAATGACAAGAGGAATGCATGGCTGGCTGGTGTAACCATCGGTGATGCAAAACAGCCTGGTCAGTGGGCGGTCGACTTCAACTACAACCGTATCCAGAAAGACGGCGTATTCCCGTACTTCACCGACTCCGACAGGAAAGTCGGCAACTATAACTCAGGTACCGACGGATGGGAAGTTGGCGCAACCTATCATCTCGTCCAGAACATGACCATCGGAGCCAAGTACTACAATTATCGCCAGATTGACGTTGTGGAAGCAGGCAACCCCCATCTCCACACGCTTCAGTGTGACCTGGTTGTGAAGTTCTGATGACGGCGTGTTGTTTTTTGTGTGTGGTGTTCTTTGTCTGTTGGGTGGGTGTGGTGCTCATCCGTATTGCTGCCGGGTCGCCCGGGAATTGCCGGGCGGCCTGTTTTTGCTGGCGAAAGTACATCGCAGGATCATTTTAATTTTCAAACCTAACCTGGAAAAAGACAATGAAACTTTTCAAGAAAATGCTTTACAGCGCTGCGGTATTCGGCCTTGTGGCCTCTGCCGACGCTTCTGCTGCCGGCAACAAGATCGTGATCGACGGCTCGACGACCGTAGGCCCTATCGCAAAGGCGTTCGCCGCCCATTTCACCAAGAGCACCGGCGTGCAGGTGACGGTAAGCGAATCGGGGTCGGGAAACGGAGCCAAAAGCCTGATCAACAAGAGCTGCGATATTGCCGATATGTCACGTCCCATGAAGGACAATGAACTGGAAGCCGCAAAAAGCCGTGGTGTCAATCCCGTGGAAAACGTCGTTGCGCTTGACGGCCTCGCCATCATCGTGCATCCTTCGAACCGGGTAAACGGACTCTCGAAAGCCCAGATCAGAGGCATCTACATGGGCAGGTTCACCAACTGGAGCCAGGTTGGCGGCCCGAACGCTCCGATCGTCATCATCCAGCGCGAATCGAACAGCGGCACCCAGGACTCCTTCAAGGAGCTGGTCATGGGAAAGGATAATCCGATTTCCAAGCGTGCCGAGACCCAGGCAAGCAACGGCGCCATCAAAACCCGCGTGGCTTCGACCCCGAACGCTGTCGGCTTCGTCGGGCTCGGATTTATCGACAACTCGGTCAAGGCCCTGCTCGTCGAAGGTGTCGAACCTGATGCCCGTACGGTCAAGAACGGAACCTATCCGCTGCACCGTGCCCTCTTCATGTACACCAACGGCCAGCCGGCCGGCGTCGTGAAGCAGTTCATCGATCTGCCGAAGAGTGTCGAAGGCAAGCACATGATCAGCGAAATCGGATTCGTCAACTACTACTGAGAACGGTTTCCAGGTTGCTTGACGCCGGCAAGGGTTTTCCCCTGCCGGCTTTTTTTGTCAGCATGCGGACGGGTAGAAACGATTACGTGTTTTTACCTGTTCTGCCTTCAAAGAAGGCGTGTTTGCCATATCGTTGCACTTCCTTAACGAATTCTCAACAATTGGCGAAGTAGATTTCATTTCATGAATCGGATGTTCATGAAGTGATCTTGATTTTATGGGATCCGGATTCGAGGAGGAGAAGACCAATCAAAAACATATCGATCATGAAAAAAATGAACATGTTAAAAATGGCGCTTTACGGCGCGGCGATGATAGGGCTCATGACGTCAGGCGAAGCTTTGGCCGAAGGAAAGAAACTTGTCCTTGACGGTTCAACCACCGTCGGTCCGCTTGCCAAGGCATTTGCTTCCTACTACACAAAAACCACCGGTGTCGAAGTCACCGTCAGCGAATCGGGATCGGGAAACGGAGCCAAGAGCCTGATCAACAAGACCTGCGATATCGCCGATATGTCCCGTGCCATGAAGGAGAACGAACTCGAAGCGGCGAAGAGCCAGGGGGTCAACCCGGTGCAGAACGTCGTTGCGCTCGATGGTCTCGCCATCATCGTTCACCCTTCCAACCGGGTCAAGGGGCTGACCAAGGAGCAGGTCCGCGACATCTATACGGGCAAGGTTACCAACTGGAGCCAGGTCGGCGGTCCGAAAGCTCCGATCGTCGTGATCCAGCGTGAATCGAACAGCGGTACCCAGGACTCCTTCAAGGAGCTGATCATGGGTGAGGAGAAGGTTTCCGAAAAGGCGGAAACACAGGCCAGCAACGGCGCGATCAAGAGCCGGGTTGCCTCGACCCCGAATGCGGTGGGATTTGTCGGCCTCGCATTCGTCAACCGCTCGATCAAGGCTTTAGCCGTCAACGGTGTCAAGCCCGAAGTCCGTACGGTCAAGGACGGCACCTATCCGGTTCATCGCAAGCTTTTCATGTATACCAATGGCCAGCCGACCGGAGATGTCAAAAAGTTCATCGATCTTCCGAAAACACCGGCAGGGAAGCGAATGATCACCGAGATCGGATTCGTCAACAACTATTGACTTTTCCTGTTCCTTGTTTCCTGAAGGCCTGCAACGTATTGACGCTGCAGGCCTTTTTTTGTCATGCCGCAAACCTGGTCGACAGGATGGGCGTCCGGGTTTTTAATATTGTCCTGTCCTCGTTAACTTCATGTGCGTAAGTTTTCATCAAACGAAGAGGTCAACATGAAGAAACAGTGGGGCAGAGCGCTTTCAGTAATCGCACTTGTAGTCATTGTGGCGAACGGCCGGGCAGAGGCGAAAAACGGCATCGTTCTTGACGGTTCGACAACGGTCGGCCCGATCGCAAAGTCGTTCGCAGCCTTTTTCATGAATAAATACCATGTGCCTGTGACGGTCAGTGAGTCAGGATCGGGCAATGGTGCAAAAAGCCTGATCAACAAGAGCTGCGACATCGCGAGCATGTCCCGGTCGATGAAGCCCCAGGAACTTGCAGCTGCAAAAACAAAAGGGGTGAACCCTGTGAGCAGCGTTGTCGCCCTCGACGGCCTCGCCATAGTAGTCCATCCTTCCAATCCGGTGAAGACACTCACGATCGCCCAGGTCGCCGATATCTACAAGGGCCGGGTAACCAACTGGCGCCAGGTTGGTGGTCCCAACTTCCCGATCGTCGTCATACAGCGTGAATCGAACAGCGGTACGCAGGAGTCCTTCAAGGATCTGGTGGTTGGCAAGGAGACGCCTGTGGTCGGGTCTGCTGAAACGCAGGCGAGCAACGGAGCCGTCAAGAGCAGGGTGTCACTGACAAGGGGGGCGATCGGATTCCTTGGCCTCGGTTTTGCTGATGCCTCCGTCAAGAAGGTCGCCGTGAATGGAATATACCCAACCCCGTTAACCGTAAAGAATGGCTCGTATCCTCTCTCGAGGCCCCTCTTTTTTGTGACCGACGGCCAGCCTTCGGGATTCGTGAAACAGTTCGTTGAACTTCCGAAGAGTGCCGACGGCAAGAAAATCATCAAGGAACTCGGTTTTGTAAACAAATACTGATTTCGTTTTGTTGAAGGATACTGATGCCGGGTTTCTGCGAAACCGTTGGCATCAGTTGCCAGGCGCTGTCTTGCGAAAGGCCTGATTTGGCTTGATTGTTTCCAGATTTGTAACATTCGCCGGTTGTTTTCTTCTGGCAAAGAGCATAGATTTGGTGCGTCCTGAAAGAAGTAATCAGCCTCCGGGTGACCGGATATCCCCTAAAACAGCACTGATATGAATGGTGATAGTCCCGCAACGGCAGGCAGGTCGTCCGCTTTTATCGTCAGCGCGCGGAAACGCAAACTGCAGAAAATCACCAGGATGGCCGGCGAGTCGACCCTGTTCCTCATCGCCGCTGTTGTTGCCATTATTGTCCTTTTCATCTTCTATTTTGTCGCACGCGACGCCGTACCTTTCTTCCAGATCCGCGGATTCAGTGAATTTTTCACCAAGACCGACTGGTATCCTGCCGATGATCCTCCCCGTTTCGGTGCCCTGGCCATCATCTACGGCAGTCTCATGGTTACGGCCGGCTCGGCCCTTATCGCCGTGCCGATGGGTGTCTCGGCGGCCATATGCCTCTCTGACGTGATCCCGTTCTCTGTCCGGCAGTATGTCAAGCCGATCATCGAGATGCTTGCCGCAATTCCGTCTGTAGCATTCGGTTTTTTCGCACTTGTGATACTTGCCCCGCTGCTTCAGAACTTCGGAGGCCCGATCCTCATGTGGACCTGGTGGCTGATCGCATCCCCTTTCCTTCTCCTTGCCGTCATCGTCGTTTCCGAGCTTCTTTCCACCTCCATTCAGGACGACAGCCGGCGGCGAGTTGTCCAGCGCATTCTTGTTGCCGTTTTCGGTCTCCTTTCACTCCTGTTTCTTTTTTTTGTGGGCAAGCATCTGCAGGAGATCCAGATCCTCACCGGCACCAACGCGCTGAACGTTTCGATCATTCTGAGCTTCATGGCACTTCCCACCATCGTCAGCGTCTCCGAGGACGCACTCCAGGCCGTCGGACGCGACCTGAGGGAGGGCAGTTACGCACTCGGTGCGACAAGGGCCGAGACCATCGTCAAGATCATTCTTCCGGCAGCCAGCAGCGGCATCCTGGCGGCTGTCATCCTCGGCATCATGCGCTCGCTCGGCGAGACCATGGTGGTGTGGATGGCGTCAGGAAACTCTTCGCATGTCCCCGAGCCCTGGTACAATTACCTCGAGTCGGTGCGGACCCTGACGGCGACGATCGCCGGCGACATGGGCGAGGCTGACCAGGTCACCGGCTCGGCGCGTTTTCATGTGCTGTTCGCCATGGGCCTGCTGCTTCTCGTGATCAGTTTCATCAGCAATTTCATCAGCGAGCGGATCGTCGTTCGTCAGCGCAAGGTCCTTTCCGGTCAATAACCGGCCGGGGCCTCATCACCATTTCTGTCAACGAAACATGCCTTTATGAATCTCGGGACCAGAAAACTGCTTGACCGTTCCTTTACTGCTCTTGGCGTCGGTTCCATCGTGATCATGGGCATGATGCTTCTGGTCGTGCTCATGCCGATCCTGAGCAACGGTATCACGGCGAATGTGTTCAGGGGGACCATCGAACACCGTAAACTCCTGTACAACGAGTTTCGCAGGGGTGACCATGCAGAATTGCAGCGGCAGATCGCCGAGTCGGATGCTGCCAGACGCAAGGCTTATGCTATGATGGCTGCATTCGAAGCTGAAATGAAGCTGATGAGCGAGGAGAAGCATGCCGGGTATCAGGAGAAATACGATCAGGTAAAGAGCGCCATGAAGGCGTTGCTCGGCCCTGTGCCCGGGGAGGAGCTGCCGGAGCTGACAAGGTTCAAGTACGGACAGACGAGGTGGAGCAAGGCCGAAGAGAGGCTCCATGAGCTGCTCTATGAAAAACAGTGGGATTATTCGAACCCCGATGTCGAGGCCAAGGAGTACGACGTCAGTCGCGCTGCCTCGTTCCAGGGGACTTCGCTGGTGAAGCTTTTTCCCTATGTCGAATCGAACATCGACCGGATGCTGTTGCCGGAGTGGACGGTTTACTGGGGTTTCATCACCGACAGTTCGATCGACTCGCATATGTTCGGTGGCATCTGGCCTGAAATCCAGGGAACCATATTCCTTGCGGTCGGCGCCATGCTGTTCGCATTTCCGCTCGGCGTCATCGCTGCGGTCTATTTTACCGAATATGCCCGCGAAGGCTTTTTCAACAGCCTGCTCAGAAGCGCCAACAGCACGCTTGCCGGCGTGCCGAGCATCGTCTTCGGACTCTTCGGCCTGGCCTTCTTCATCAATACGCTGAAGGTCTCGGAATCGAAAAGCGTCCTGGCCGGTTCACTGACGCTCGCCATCATGATTCTTCCGACCATCATCCGCTCGGCAGAAGAGGCCATCCTGTCTGTGCCGAAGACCTACAGGGAGGCATCGCTCAGCCTCGGTTCGTCGAAATGGAACACCATCGTCACGGTGATCCTGCCAGCGGCCCTTCCCGGCATCCTGACCGGCGGGGTGATAAGCCTCGGCAGGGCAGCCGGCGAAACGGCGCCGATTATCTTTACGGCGGCGGTCAGCGTCGGTTCCGCCATCGGGCTGGCCGATGTCTTTTCCTCGCCGACTCCTGCGCTCTCCTGGAATATCTACAATCTGGCAAGCGAGCACGAAGCGGCAAGCGAGATCAGGCATGTCCAGTACGGAATGGTGCTCGCACTGGTGACCATCGTGCTCATGCTCAACCTCTCGGCAATCATCCTGAGAGCGCGCATTTCCAAAAAATTAAAAGGGTAACCGATCATGCAACTGTCGGCTGAAGCCATAGAGACACCGAAGACCGCCCAGACCGCCGTCAGGGATATCTACCTCCCTCCTGAGCGCAAGAAGATCTCCGGAGGGGGAGTGCCGCATCTGTCCGCCAAGAATTTCTCCATCTACTATGGTGAGTTCGAGGCCGTGAAGAAGGTCAATGCGGATATCCTCTCGAAATACGTGACGGCCATCATCGGTCCGAGCGGTTGCGGCAAGAGCACCTTCCTTCGTTCAATCAACAGGATGAACGATCTCATAACGAGCTGCCATACCACCGGGGCGCTGCTGTTTGACGGCGAGGATGTATATGGTAAATTCACCGACGAAGTGCTGCTCCGCAAAAAGATCGGCATGGTGTTCCAGAAGCCGAACCCCTTCCCGAAATCGATTTTCGACAACATCGCCTACGGTCCCCGCCTTCATGGCGTCAAGGACCGGAAAACGCTTGACGGAATCGTCGAGACCAGCCTCCGCAAGGCGGCGCTCTGGGACGAAGTGTGCGATCGTCTCGACAAGAACGCGCTCGGGTTGTCCGGCGGTCAGCAACAGCGTCTTTGCGTTGCGCGTACGCTTGCCGTCGAGCCGGAGATCCTGCTGCTCGACGAACCCACCTCCGCCCTCGACCCGAAAGCCACGGCAAAGATCGAGGACCTCATCCAGGAACTCAGGGGAAGCTACACGATCATGATCGTGACGCACAACATGCAGCAGGCTTCAAGGGTGTCGGATTTCACGATGTTTTTTTACGAGGGCGTCCTGGTCGAGCATGCTCCTACAGCCCAGCTCTTCACCAAACCGAAAGACCGGATGACCGAAGATTACATCACCGGAAGATTCAGCTAACGAAACCAAACCACTGCCATGTCGGAAAGACCGGTACACGAGTATATCAAGGAGCTGTCTGAGGTTCTCGTCCAGTTGTCGGAAAAGGTGCTGCAAAACTTTTATGACGCATTGCAGGCTGTTCGTGTCCAGGATGTCCAGCTTGCCATGAAGGTCAGGAAGGTCGATGACGAGGTTAACGTCGCCGAGGTCAGGCTCGAGGAGCAGTGTCTTGCATTCCTGGCCTTGCAGCAGCCTGTGGCCCGCGATCTCAGGACCATGGTTACCATCATCAAGATCAACGACGACCTCGAACGCATCGGTGATCTGGCGGTTCACATCATCGAGCGCATGTCCGAGCTCGGAGCCGACGTCATGGACAATTACGAGTTCGACAGGATGGGAGACGTCGCCGGAGAGATGGTCAGGAAATCGATCCGGGCGTTCGTCGGCAACGACCAGCATCTTGCAGACGAAGTGTGCAGGTCGGACGAGCAGGTCGATTCGATGCACCGCCTGGTGTTCAAGAAGGTGGCGGAGGCCATGAAGAAAGAGGGTTCGAAAACCGAACAGCTTCTTGCCGTGCTGAGCGTTTCCCGCTACATCGAACGCATGGCCGACCACGCCACACGGATTGCCCTCGAAGTGATCTACCTGGTGACGGGCGAGATCGTGCGGCACAGCGAGGACAACTTCGAGAAGCTCGTCCAGTCTCTCAGGGACTGAAGATCAAGGCCCGGCGGCAAGCCGGGCTTTTTTATTTCTTTACTTGATATAACCCGCTCCGAGGATTAAATTAACAGCTCTTTCACCAGGCGTGAAGTCCGATGGCGGGCGGAAGCCGGAATATTTCCAAATTTTCAGCAACGAGCCTCATACACCATGGCACTGTTCGGCAAGAAAACCGGCGATTCTTCGAAATCCAGCGCAATCCCGAATGCGTTCACCATCAAGATCGATCCTTTGAAGTTCAAGCTTGCCACCAGGCCTGCAGGCCCCGTCAATGAACAGCTTGAAACGCTGAAGCAGAAACTCACCAAGCTTTCGTCGAACGTCGAGAACAACCTCATGCTGGTTGTCAGGGCCTCGACCAAGAGGAATCGCGATCTGGCTGCGTCGGCCTTTACCTTCGACGAAGAGTACATCCAGAAGGGCAAGTTCGAGGTCGAATACCTGACCCTTGCCTACTCGAACTTCCAGCAGCTCGGAGATGCCGAACAGAAAACCGTGCTTGACGCGAAGATGATCCTGAAGGAGCTCGAGAAGCTTGCCCAGTTCGCGCTCAACATCGCCAACAAGACCGAATACATCCAGCTGGCCAACACCCAGGAGCTGCACAAGGACGAATACGGCCTCAAGCCGATGGGCGACATAACTGCCGAGATGATCAAGAAGGCGGTCGAGGCGTTCGTCAGCGGCAACTCGAAGCATGCCAGCGAGACCCTCGACATGATCAGGGAGATCGACGGCCTTTACGAGGCAGCCGTCAGGAAGCTCAAGGCCGAGGTGAACGACCAGAACATCACGAACTTTACCGGCATTCTTTCTGTTGTCGAGCATGTGAAGGCCTCTGCCGACATCGCCTGTGTGATCGCCCGCAATTTCTGCTGATGCCCGGGCGCGGATACAAGATGACAGGCGGGCTTTGCCCGCCTTTTTTTTGATACGTCACGATTGAGAATTATTCGACTTGTATGATATTTTCCGGATAACGGCCATATTTATTGACCGATACCTCTGCCGAAGAACATGAAAATTGACATGACTGGCCATAAACGTACGGCGACGATCGCAGCGCTCATTGCAGCGCTTTGCGTTGCATTCTGGTTGTATCAGCAGAAACCTCAAACACATCGTCAGCAAACCCGCGATTTCGTGACAAAGGTGCCGGTCAGCGTAGCCCCGGCCTCCAAAGGGGCTGTTCGTGACAGTTTCGCCGTCGTCGGGGTGAGCGATGCCTGGCGGGATGTGGATATCCTTTCGGAAACCTCGGGGATCGTCAGGGCTGTGTCGTCCGAAGTAGGCCAGAAGAAGGCTGCCGGAGAAACGCTGCTCAAGGTCGATGACGAAATCGCGGCTTCCGGGTTGCGGAAGGCAAGGGTGAACCGTGAACTGGCAATGCGTGACTTCGAACGATACCGGAACCTGGAGACCGAGGGTGCGGTCTCCGTTACCAGTTATGAAGCCAGGAAGCTGAAGCTTGAAGACGCCGAGGCCGACCTTGTGGCAGCACAGCGCCGGTATCGTGACACGGCAATCAAGGCGCCTGTCACCGGCACGGTCACCTCCAGGCTTGTCGATGTCGGTGCGCTTGTCCAGCCTGGCATGAAGGTCGCCAATATGGTCGATCTTTCAAGGGTGAGGATAAAGAGCTCAGTGCCTGAAAAGCAGGTGCCGCTGCTCTCTGAGGGGATGGCCGTGCAGGTGACGACCGACCTCTATCCGGGCACGGTATTCCACGCAGCCATCTCCTCCATCAGCGCCAAATCATCGCGTGACCACACCTACCAGGTCGAATCGATCATGGAGAATCCGAAAGGGACGCCGTTCCGTGCAGGCATGTTCGCTCGCACGGCGTTCGTCGGCGGAACCGTGCGGCATTCACTCCTCATTCCCCGCCAGGCGCTTGTCGGCAGCATCAGGAATCCGGAGGTGTTTGTGGTGAATCGTGGAGTCGTCCATCTTGTACGTCTTGTCGTGGGAGCCGAACCCGGAACCAGCATCGAAGTCCTTCAGGGGCTCAACTCCGGCGATATCGTGGTCGTCAGCGGGCAGAACGAACTCGGCGATGGCTCCCAGGTGACGATTGTCCGCCAGGAGGGAGGACGGTGAGCATGACCCTTACCGGGCTTGCCATCAAGCGTCCGACGTTGGTTGTCGTGCTGTTCTCGATTCTCGGGATCCTGGGATTTTTCAGTTACCTGCAGCTCCAGTACGAGCTTCTCCCCAGAATGAGCACCCCGTACGTGACCGTCACGACCGTCTATTCCGGGGCTTCACCAGCCGAGATCGAATCGGCGGTGACCAGGCCTGTCGAGGATGCCGTCTCTGCCATCGAAAAGATATCGGCGATCAACTCCTCCTCGAGGGAGGGAGTTTCGGTTGTCGCGATCGAATTCTCCAATTCGGCCGATATCAAGGCGGCCCTTCAGGATGTGCAGCGCAAGGTCAACGAGACGAGGGGGAGGCTTCCTGACGGCATCAAGGAGCCGGTCGTTTCCCGCTTCGCCCTCGACGAGCTGCCCGTACTTCGCCTGGGCGCCACGGCGAACCTCTCCGATACGGAATTCTACAAATTGCTCAAGGATGAAGTCAAACCGGCACTGTCGAACATCAGCGGCGTGGGGCAGGTCGTCATCCAGGGCGGCCGCGAACGCGAAATCAGGGTAAATCTCGATGCCGATCGCCTCCAAAGCCTCGGTTTGACCGTTTCCGACGTTCTCGATGCGGTACGCAAATCGAATATCGACGCCCCGACAGGATCGGTCGATGCGGTCGACCGGCAGTTCGTGGTGCGACTTGCGGGCAAGTTCACGAACCTCGATGAGCTGAAGAACCTCGTCATCCGGTCTTCAGGCAAAGGCGGCGAGGTATACCTCCGTGACGTCGCCGAGGTACAGGATACCTTCAGGACGATCAAAACCATATCGAGGATCAACGGCCATAACGCTGTCGGGATCGTCGTCATGAAACAGAATGACGCAAACACGGTCGATGTCAGCCGCCTTGTCAGGCTGAAAATCGCACAGCTCGAAACCCTTTACCGTGACCGGGGTCTGAAGTTCGACATTGCCCAGGACGGTTCGACCTTCACCCTCGATGCCGTCACGGCCGTGCAGCACGACCTTTTTCTGGCCATTCTCTTGGTGGCGCTCGTCATGCTGCTGTTCCTGCACAGCCTGAGAAATTCGATCATCGTGATGGTGTCGATCCCTACTTCGCTGGTTTCCACCTTCATCGGCATGTACGTGTTCGGATTCTCGCTCAACCTCATGACCCTGCTCGCCCTGTCACTGGTGGTCGGTGTGCTCGTGGACGATTCGATCGTGGTCCTCGAGAACATCTACCGGCACCTCGAACAGGGTGAATCGCCAAGGGATGCGGCCCTGAACGGCAGGAACGAAATCGGGTTTACGGCGTTGTCGATCACGCTCGTCGACGTTGTGGTCTTTCTCCCCCTGTCGCTGATCAGCGGCCTTGTCGGGGATATCCTGCGTGAATTCTCTGTCGTCATGGTGATTTCGACCCTGGTGAGCCTGTTCGTCTCCTTTACCGTCACACCGCTGCTCGCATCGAGGTTTTCGAAGATCGAACATCCTTCCGAAACAACGTGGACCGGCAGGATTGCCATCGGGTTCGAGCGTCGTTACTCCCAGGCGAGGGAGTGGTACCTCGGACTGCTCGGCTGGAGCCTGCGGAATCCCCGCAAGGTGATTGTCACCGCGACGGCGCTGCTGTTCTCCTCATTCGCACTCGTGGTGTTCGGCCGGATCGGCGGTGAGTTCATTGAAGTCTCCGACAGGGGCGATTTTTCGATCATCCTCGAACTGGAACCCGGCACAAGCCTCGAACAGACAAACCGATTTGCCAGGCAGGTCGAGGGGAAGCTGCATCGTTACCCTGAAGTGGACAAGATTCTCGTCAATGTCGGCGCTTCGAATGAAGGAATGATCGACCAGACCTCCGACCACGTCGCGGAGATCAACGTCCGCCTCACACCGAAGGAGGAGCGTCGTCGTTCGACCGACCAGGTCATGCAGCTCGTCAGGAAGGAGCTTGCCGGAATTCCGGGGCTCAAGGCCAGCATCAATCCGATCGGCATTTTCGGTACGGCCAACGAAACGCCCGTCACGGTCGTCATGAGCGGCCCGGACAGAGCCCAGGTCGATCGCGTGTCGAAAGTGCTCGAGGACAGCCTCAAAGTCATCCGGGGGACAGCCGATGTGCGCCTGAGCTCGCAGACGGGAACTCCCGAAATGCGTGTCGAGGTGGATCGTGAAAAAATGTCCGCCTTCGGCCTTTCGATGGCCGATGTAGGTTCGGCCATGCGTATCGCCTATGCCGGCGACGATGTCAGCAAGTATCGTGATGGCGCTGACGAGTACGACATCCGGCTGATCCTCGACGAGCGTTTCCGCCAGAACACCGATGGCATCGCGGACCTTTCTTTCCGCCCCCCTTCCGGCGACCTGGTGCGTCTCGGGCAGTTTTCGACGCTGGAGCAGTCAAGGGGATACTCGCTGCTCCAGCGCAGGAACCGGAACAGCGCCGTATGGGTCAAGGCCCAGGTGGTGGGCCGTGCCGTAGGGGAGATCGGCCGGGACCTCGATCGGGTATTGTCGAACATGAAGCGAAAGGGCATCCTGCCGAAAACCGTGACGCCGATCTATGAAGCCGATCTCAAACGGCAGGGGGAGTCGAACACCAGCCTCTTGTACTCGTTCATGGTGGCCATCATGTTCGTCTATCTGATCATGGTCGCTCTCTATGACTCATGGCTTTGGCCGGCGGTCGTCATGTTTTCCATTCCCCTCGCCATCATCGGCGCGCTCTATGCCCTGGCCATCTTCGGGAAATCCCTCAGCATTTTCACGATCCTCGGCATCATCATGCTCGTCGGCCTGGTAGGAAAGAACGCCATCCTGCTGGTCGATTTCATCAACAAGTTCAGGGCTGAGGGCATGGAGATCGTGCCGGCGATCACCGAGGCCGGCAAGGAGCGCCTCCGCCCGATTCTGATGACGACGCTCACGCTCGTGTTCGGCCTCATGCCGATCGCCGTTTCGGGAAGCTCCGGCTCCGAATGGAAATCGGGACTGGCCGTGGCGCTCATTGGCGGTCTTTCGAGTTCGATGTTCCTGACCCTGCTGGTCATTCCGGTAGTCTACGTCTGGTTCGACGGCCTGCAGACCCGGTTGAAGAGGTTGCTGAAGCGGAACGGCACTGCTGATTGACCGGGTGGTTCGTTGTTTATGACTGCCAACTGTTATCTTGAAGTATTCCCTCAAACAAGTCGTCGCCATGAACCTTTTTGATCGACAGAAACCGGTCCTGGCCATCAGCCGCATTGCGCTTGCGTTCGCCTGGATATACCAGGGCCTGGTGCCGAAGATCGTGTGCCGGAGTCCCGGGGAGGTGAACCTTCTCAAACCGGTGGCCCCCGTGTACCGGATCGCCTGTTCGCTCATCACCTACATGGGTTACGGAGAGATTCTGTTCGGGACGGCCCTGCTGCTGGTCGGTGCATCCTGGATGTTCCGGCTCAACATCGGTGTGCTGGTGGTGCTGCTGGGATGGGTTGTTGTCGTTGAGCCCGTCCTGTTCACTCAGCCATTCAATCCCCTTACCCTCAACGTTGCGCTGATCGGCCTTTCGCTTGTCGCGCTGCATGAAACGAAGAAAAACGGGCCGGAACCGACCGGCGTTTCAAATTGACGAATTTATGAACGGAAGGGCCCCGGCACTCTCACTGCGTGACATATCAAGGACGTTTCTGACGTTTTCGGTGATGGTCGTCGTGACGGCGGTCCTGGCAGGAGCCTTCGGTGTCCTGACCGCCAACGGGTTCCTGAGGAAAATCCACCCGTACATCTTTTTTACCGGTTTCGGCAACTCTGCCATCCTCATCCTCAACCGTTACCTGACCGCAGCCATCTTTCCCGAACTCAGGATCGATCCCGTCCGGCAGAGGACCTATCTTTACGCGGTCTGTACCGCACTTCTCATGGTGGCGGGATCGATGCTTGCCGACCAGCCCCTGCTGAAGGCCGGCGCCGGAGTGCTGATGTTGCTCGTCGTGAGCCAGCCGCTTCTCGAGATCATCAGGACGCTGCCGCTCAGGACGATATGGGGGAACGTCTCCGGCCGTTACTACATCTTCGATGTGATCTTCCTGCTGAACGCGAATCTCGGCCTGTTCGCCCTGGGCCTCAAGGAGGCCTACCCGACAAACGGCATCATCCCGTTTTTCGTCACCCAGTCATCCTACTTCCTCGGCTCGTCGTTTCCCCTGAGCATAAGCGCCATGGGGTTTCTCTATACCTACGCCTGGCGACGCTCTCCAAAGATCGAGCTGGCCAGAAAGCTGTTCAGCATCTGGTTCGATATCTTCGTCGGCGGGGTCCTGTTCTTCCTGGTGGTGATCCTTATCGGCCACTACCTTGAGATGATGCTGATCAGCCATCTCCTCATGTTCGGGGTGTTCGCCCTGCTGGTCACCTTCGGTGTATTCCTGAACAGCTATTTCAGGAAACATTTCGCCCATCCGGCGCTCGCGTTCCTTCTTGGCGGTCTCGCCTTTCTGCTTGCGACCAGCGCCTTCGGGATCATGAACATCTACTATGGCAAGGGGATCCTGTTCGGTACCTATCCCCCGATACGGCAGGACAAGATGTGGATCTACCACACCCATACCCACGCGGCCCTGCTCGGCTGGATCACCCTGTCGTTTACCGGCATGATCTATATCGTCATTCCGGCCATCCAGAAGGCGGGATCTCTCGAACTTCTGCAGACGGGCGACCCGCTTGAACAGCTGCTCGACCGCTCGACCATGTCGAAAGCATTCGTTCAGCTGACCCTCATGCTGCTTTCGGCTGGTGTCGTCATCCTGAGCTTCTACAGCGGCGACGGAATCACGCTCGGGATTGCAGGCGTCATCTATGGTGCTGCCGTCTCTTTGCTGAGGAGGAATCTCATGAGGGACCCTGCGATCGATATGAAGGGGAGGGGGCCGGCAAGCGACGAATCGGAGTGAAAGTCAGATCACAACAAGACCGGGAGCCATCGCTCCCAATGCAAACGATGTACTACAGGCGGCAAATACTATGAAATCCACAGCAACTCCACTGGTCAGCGTCGCAATTCCGCTTTACAACAACGAGCGATTCATTGCAGGGACCATCGAATCGGTGCTCGCCCAGACGATGCCTGATTTCGAACTTCTGATCTACGACGACCACTCGACGGACAACTCCCTCGAGATTGCGCGCTCCTATTCGGACCCTCGGATCAGGGTCGTCTCAAGCGACAGGAACCTCGGACCCGAAGCAAACTGGAACCGCTCCATAAGCGAAGTCCGGGGCGCCCTGGTAAAGCTGCTCTGCGCCGACGACCTGATTTTCCCGGAATGTCTTGAAAAACAGGTCGAGGTTTTCCGCGATTCGCCATCGGCCGGCGTCAGTCTGGTCTCCTGCCAGCGGACCATCATCGATTCTGATGGCAAGACCCTCATCAGGAAGGTCAATTTCATCGATGGCGGGCGCAAGGAGCCCTCGGATCTGGTCAGGAAGATGGTGCGCATGGGCACCAACATCATCGGGGAACCGGTCTGCGGCCTCTATCCGGCGGCCCTCATCGGCAAGACCCGCGGCTACAGCGCCCGCATTCCCTATACCATCGATCTCGATTTCTGGGCGCAGCTGCTCAGGCTCGGGGATCTCTGGATGATCGACGAACCGCTCTGCGCTTTCCGCATCTCCAGCGCATCCTGGTCGTCGAGGATAGGGGAGCTGAGGCATCAGCAGTTTCTGGATTTCATGCAGGAGGTGGCGGCCATAGACAGCTTCAAGGTCAACGATCTCGATCTGTTCATCGGACGATTCAATTCGGCGGTCCAATCGATGACCAGCCTCATGGGTTTCAGGCTGTTTGCAGGCTCGGCTGACGGGAACGCCCTTGTTGCCGAACGCTGACAAGAGGGTTGTTTGATTTTTCGAAGTGATTATTACCAATATTCGGGAGCAATTCAATGAGACTGCAGCAGAAAACGGCACTGGTCACGGGTGCGGCAGGAGGGATCGGCAGCGCCATAGCGCGCTGCTTCGCCAGGGAGGGTGCTCAAGTCATCCTTGCCGATGTCGACTTCGATGGATGCACGAGGGTGCTCGACGACATTCGCCAAGCCGGCGGCGACGGTTCAGCCTTCAGGGCTGACCTTTCCGACGAGCAGCAGGTGCTTGCGCTTTTCTCCAGGATACGTGAGCGGTATGGCCGCCTCGACATCCTGGCAAACATCGCAGGCGGCGACATCGAGCCGGCGGCTTCCGTCGAGGAACTCGATGCGGAAAAGATATCGAGGAACCTCGACATGAACCTCAAGTCCTGCATGCTCTGCTGCCGAGAGGCGGTGAAGATCATGAAACCGCAGCAATACGGCCGCATCGTGAACATGAGCTCCCTCGTTTACCGGGGCAGCCCGGCGCAGTTCAGTTATTCGGCTTCGAAAGGGGGCATATTCTCCTTTACCCGGTCGATCGCCATTGCCCTCGGAAGCAGCAACATCACGGCAAACGCCCTTGCCCCGGCGCTCGTCGAGGTGGATGCCTTCGTCCGCGCCCTCGGACAGGAGCGCTGGAACGCACTGGCCAGAGCGTCTGCGGAGCGATATCCGCTCGGCCGCATCGCCACCCCGGACGATGTGGCGAATGCAGCCCTTTTCCTTGCTTCGGACGATGCGGCGTTCATAACCGGCCAGTTGCTCGAAATATCGGGCGGCGCCAGGCTCTGATGCTGTCCAGGCTTCTCCCGGCGGCTGCATGGGGTGAACGCAATGATTGTGCTTGCAGACAATCTCATGATTTACGGATATTACCTTTACACGAGCAGCACGCACCGAAACTCGCAACCAATCTCAACCGGAGTGACCATGTCTCATACATCAGCAAGGGCGTTTCTCGCAAAGATCATCGACGAGGAGGGGTTTCAGAAGCATCTCGTCGCTGAACTGGCAAAAAAGAGGATGGAACTGATCAGGGAGGCCGGGTTCGATTTCAGCGAAGATGAACTCGAGCAGGCGAAGGCCGATTTGCCTCCGGGCGCCTTCGGCCACGTCGCCGGATGGTTCTGCAACGTCGTGGCCGATCAGCCGTCCAAAGGCGGGCACTGCTGCAGCAGCGGCCTCTGGCACTGACCTCCTGACTGCAGGATGCTGCCCGCCTGATGCCCGGTTGTCGTGAGGGTGCACCCTTCATGGCGTGTCGCGGGTGGACGGCGTTCCGAAAACACTGGCCACTGAGCCTTGGGAGGTCTTGCCCCCTCATTTTTTGTCGTCTGCCCAAAACGGGCAGGGATTCCCGGCATCGGCCTGGGCCGAATGGCTCTTGCCCTGAAAGCATAAAAATATCGTAAATTACGAAAGCCGGCCAGCCGCACCGGGAGAGGTTGCGGCATCGCTGCGAAGCATGACTTCCGAGACTGAACTGCAGGGTCTTACGTAACCATCCAATCCACTCGTATCCGTGAAAAACAGTTTCAGGAAAAAGCCGCTTTCCCTGCTGCTCGATGAGATGAAAGGGGAGCACCGGCTGCACCGTGTGCTTGGCCCGGTCGCGCTGACAAGCCTCGGCGTGGGAGCCATCATCGGCACCGGGATCTTTGTGCTTATCGGTGTGGCTGCCCACGACAAGGCGGGCCCGGCGGTGACCCTTTCTTTTGCCATAGCCGGCCTGGCGTGCGTGTTCGCCGCCCTGTGCTATGCCGAATTCGCCGCGATGGCCCCTGTGGCCGGCTCGGCTTACACCTACGCCTATGCGACGCTTGGCGAACTCTTCGCCTGGATCATCGGCTGGGATCTGATCCTCGAATACGCGGTTGCTTCGGCCACCGTCGCCCACGGATGGTCGCACTATTTCCAGGATTTCATCGGAATTTTCGGGTTCCATGTGCCTGCGCTCTTCGCCAGGGCGCCACTCGATTTCGATCCGACGAGCGGCCTGCTCTCCTCGACCGGCGCCATGTTCGACCTTCCGGCCGTCGTGATCACCTTCATCGTAACGGTCGTCCTCGTCAAGGGTATCCGTGAAAGCGCCGGATTCAACACGGCCATGGTGGTTGTCAAACTGGCCATCGTACTCCTGGTGATCGTGCTTGGAGCCATGTACGTGAAGCCCGAGAACTGGCATCCGTATGCACCTTTCGGTTATTCCGGCCTCAGCGTCTTCGGACAGACCATTCTCGGCGAGACCGGCCCGGCAGGTGCCCCGGTCGGCGTGCTTGCCGGTGCGGCAATGATCTTCTTCGCATACATCGGCTTCGATTCCGTATCGACACATGCCGAAGAGGCGAGAAATCCGCAGCGGGATGTCCCGATAGGCCTGATCGTATCGCTCATTCTCTGCACGGTGCTGTACATCGCCGTGGCTGCGGTCATCACCGGCATGGTGCCTTACGGAAAGATCAATATCGACGCTCCGGTCTCCGACGCCTTCAGGCAGGTCGGGCTCGGCTGGGCGCAGATGCTTATATCGCTCGGGGCCATTACCGGCATCACCTCGGTGCTTCTGGTCATGATGCTCAGCCAACCAAGGGTTTTCCTTGCCATGGCACGCGACGGCCTGCTTCCGAAAAGCTTTTTCGGCGCAATCCACGAGAAGTTCAGGACTCCCTGGAAGTCGACGATCCTGACCGGCGTTTTCGTGGCGACACTCGGCGCATTCCTGCCGCTCCGCCTCCTGGCTGAGCTGGTCAACATCGGCACCCTGTTCGCATTCGTCATCGTCTGTGCGGCCGTGCTGATCATGCGGCGGACCCATCCCGAAGCCGAGCGGCCGTTCAGGGCTCCGTTTGTGCCCCTGGTTCCGATTGCCGGCATTCTGACCTGCCTGCTGCTCATGTTCTCGCTCCCTGCGGAGAACTGGCTGCGACTGATTGTCTGGCTCGCCATCGGCTTCTGCATCTACTTCTTCTACGGGCGCCATCACAGCATTCTTACGAAGCACCAGGATTGATCTTGTACCCAAACCTCCGGAACCCGGAGGTTTGGGTTTTCCTCTACGTTGCCTGAAGCACGGGGGAGTTCTCCACGTCGCTCCTTCGCCCCGGCAGTCGGTACCGCAGCTCCGCCTGTTCGGAGAGCACGGGCAGGAGGTCGGGATCGCATCCGGAACCGAAGAGGTTTGAGAATCGGTAAATGCGTCCGGCTTTTCGTATATTCTGCTTTCCGTGCTGAGGACAACAGCACAGCCACAACGAGCAAACTAACGGAGGAACAATCATATGCAGACCATTTACGCGGACGGAATCGCCAACATGAGCCTGATCGACGGCGTTATCCGCATCGATCTCGTGAACATCACGCAGGTCGACAAGGATCAGACCAGCTTCAATTCGATCGGAACCCTGGCCATGTCGGTGCCCGCGCTCCTTCGTACCCACGATCAGCTTGCGAAGATGATCAGCAAGATGGTCGATGACGGTATCCTTACCAGGAACGAGCCTGCAGACAACAACTGACTCCTGACGGAACCCCGGCAGGTGGCGGGTTTCCCCCCTCCGTCACGACATGGCGATGAAGCTGCGAACCCCTGCATTTCATGAATTGCAGGGGTTTTTGCTTTTTATGGTAACGGGCTCTTTGTGAATGGAGACCCTTAGCCTCAACGAAACTACGCCAATGAAGCTCAACGAACAAGGTGAGGAGAACCTCCTCTCCGGTCTGACCCCGGATGAGGTGAAAGAGCGCCTGCAAGGCGACGGCTGGAACGAGATTCCGGCAGCGAAGAAGCGTTCGGTGTTCGTCATGCTCCTCGACGTTGTCCGCGAGCCCATGTTTCTCATGCTGATCGCCTGCGGGCTCATCTACCTGATGCTGGGCAGTATCGAAGATGCCCTGATGCTCCTCGGGTTCGTCGTGGTGATCATCGGCATAACCCTTATCCAGGAAGGGCGAACGGAACGCGCCCTCGAGGCTCTCCGGGACTTGTCGAGCCCCAGGGCGCTGGTGATCCGTGACGGACGTCAGCAGCGCATCCCCGGCAGGGAGGTTGTCCGCGACGACATCATGCTCGTGTCGGAAGGGGACCGGATTGCAGCCGATGCCGTGCTGCTCTCTTCAAGCGGACTCAGTACGGACGAATCCCTGCTGACAGGCGAGTCATTTCCTGTCAGGAAAACGAGCCGTCCGGGTACGGCTCCTCCTGCAGCACCCGGCGGCGACGATTTGCCATATATCTATTCAGGTTCACTCGTGGTCAAGGGGCGCGGCATTGCACGCGTCCTCAAGACCGGTCCCGGAACCGAGATCGGGAGGATCGGCAGGAGCCTTGCCACGCTTCAGCCGGAAGAGAGCCTCCTGCAGCGGCAGGTGCGCAGGATCGTCCGTACCGTCAGCATCTTCAGCGTTGTTCTCTGCCTCGTCGTGGCGGTGGCATACGGCCTGACCCGTCAGGACTGGCTCAACGGTTTTCTTGCAGGCCTGACTCTCGCCATGGCGACTCTTCCCGAGGAGTTTCCCATGGTGCTGGTCATTTTCCTGGCACTGGGCGCCTGGCGGATATCGCGATTCAATGTGCTGACCCGCCGTATGCCGGCGGTCGAAATGCTCGGCGCCGCATCGGTGCTCTGCGTCGACAAGACGGGAACGCTCACCGAGAACCGGATGACGGTCAGGCGTATACATGTGGACGGCATTACCCACGAGGTGGACGGGTCATCGTCAGAAACCCTTCCTGAAGAGGTTCACGAGGTGGTTGAATACAGCATCCTCGCAAGTCCTCCCGATCCATTCGATCCGATGGAGAAGGCCATGAAGGAACTTGGGGAAAAGACGCTGTCCAACACGGAACATCTGCATCGCGACTGGGTGCTCGAAAAGGAGTATCCGCTTTCGGAGGGGATGCTCGCCATGTCGCATGTCTGGAGATCGAGGGCGGGCGAGGGCTTTGTGATCGCCGCGAAAGGGGCCCCTGAAGCAATTGCCGACCTCTGCCATTTCGACGAGGCACGCATGGAGTTGCTCATGTCTGCCATCGACGCCATTGCCGCCGAAGGCATGAGGATCATCGGTGTTGCCAGGGCTACGTTCGGGCCGGGCCCGCTCCCGGACGAACCGCACGACTATGCCTTCACCTTTATCGGACTGCTCGGCCTTGAAGATCCGGTGAGAGCCGGTGTTCCGGAAGCCCTCAGGGAGTGCCAGGAAGCGGGCATCCGGATGATCATGATGACCGGGGACTATCCGGCGACAGCCCACCGGATCGGGGAACAGATCGGTCTCCAGGCGCGCGACCGCATCGTCACCGGTCAGCAGATCGGAGCGATGGGCCATGAAGAGATGCTCGACGCAATCGACCACACCGGAATCTTCGCCCGTATGCAGCCTGGCCAGAAGCTCGGCATCGTCGAAGCCCTCAAGCAACGTGGCCGGGTGGTGGCCATGACCGGCGACGGCGTCAACGATGCCCCCGCCCTCAAGGCAGCCCATATCGGCATCGCCATGGGAGGGCGGGGCACCGACGTTGCCCGGGAGGCGGCCTCGATCGTCCTGGTAGACGACCACTTCGAATCGATCGTGCGGGCAGTCAGGATGGGTCGAAGGATTTACGACAACCTGAAGAAAGCAATGGTGTTCATCCTGTCGGTGCACCTGCCGATCGCCGGGATGTCCCTGCTGCCGGTATTGATGAACTGGCCGCTTGCGCTGCTGCCGTCGCACATCCTGTTTCTGGAACTGCTCATCGATCCGTCATGCAGCATCGTGTTCGAAATGGAACGTGAAGAAACGGACATCATGAGGCGTCCTCCCCGCAGCCTCGACGAGCCCCTTATGGGGCGTCAGGTGCTGCTACGTGCCGTGGTACAGGGCCTGGCCATCCTCCTTGCCGTCTTCGGCGTCTATGCCCTGATGCAGAATGGCGGTTACGGTGAAGGGGAGTCTCGCATGATCGCCTTCGCCGGGATCGTTGCCGGCAACATCGGCCTCATCTTCTCCAACCGTTCATGGAACGAGTCGATGTTCCGTGCCCTCAGGGTTCCGAACAGTGCGCTCTGGTGGGTTGTCGGAGGTGCCGCACTGTTATTCCTGATGGTCACCGGTGTGCCGTTCATGCGGGGACTCTTCAGGTTTGCAGAGCCGGAGTGGCACCAGTTGCCGCCGGCCCTGTTCCTGATCATCACCTGTTTCCTGCTGCCCGACATCGTCAAATGGCGTCTGTTGCGGTCACTGTTTTCCTGACCGGATCAGTCATGAGAGGGCTTTGCCCGGGACCAAACTTCGTTGCGTGGCCTGGGTTTCGAGCTGCGGTACCTGGGTGTAGCGTGCTGCCGACAAAGCGTTGCGCACCTTGTCAAGCAGGTCGGCTCTGGAAAGGGTGTTCCCGGATGCCCTGAGCTCCCGGCAGAAATAGTAGGTGAATGCTCCGCGCCATGTCCCTCCGATATTTGCGTCGGCGCTGGTCTGGTCGTCCCGGCATCCCGTCCACAGGATGTGCTGCCGGACACCTTGTTTGAGCAGGAGGTCGTTCAGCGAACGGGGAGCCAGGTGCCTGATTTTGAGGAACGCTTCGAAGGAGGGCGGCGGGAGGTATCTCGGCCGGCGTTCGAACAGCAACTCTGCGGCCCTGAGCCCCGTGCCGCTATGGCAGGTGTCGAGGTAGACCTCGAGCAGCACTTTGTCAGGAAGGCCGATGAACAGGTCGTGCAATTCGTCGTCCGTGATGATGTGGCCGGGATGCCAGCGGTCGCCATCAGCGGCGAGATCATGAGGGCAGAACGCCTCGTCGGCCTTGTCCGGTTCGTCCCCGTTGGTGTCAGGCACCTGGGTGCCGTGGCTCGAGAGGCTGAAGACGAGGTGGTCGTAGCGGCCGGTTTTCGCTCCATCCACCATGGAGGAGAGCTCCTGCATGATCGCACTCTTTGTCGCTTGTCCGTCGGTGAGCACCTCGACTTCGTTGTCGGCGAAGCCGAAATACTCCCTGAGGATGGAGTGCATCTCGGATGCGTCGTTGATACAGCCGTTGAGTGTCGCGTCAGGATAGTGCATGAACCTGTTGATGCCGACGCACAAAGCTTTCCTGCCCATGATCGATGCCCTGTTCTGTTGTCGAGGAGAGGCCGTGTTACTGAAAAGTACCACGGTTCGTGCAATCGGGCAACACCGGCCCATGTTGGGGCTTCGGTCGAAAACCATATATTGGAGGCTTCGGCAGAGCCGTACCGTAATCACTATCGTTCAATCCATACCGCCATGTCCGAACCGATGCCTCCTTGCCCCTGCGAAGCGAATGTGCTTCTCTCGTCGGTCGGGTATTACGCCATCGGCGGAAGGGGGCGCTGGTTCGCTTCGCCCCGGAACCTCCGTGACATGGCTGCTCTGCTCGCCTGGTGCCGACGTCGCGAGGTGCCGGTGATCGTGACCGGCAAGGGCAGCAACATGCTGTTTTCCGACGAGGATTTCCCCGGGGTCGTGGTTTCGACCGGCTCGATGCGGCGTATGTTCTGGATCTCGGAACATGAGCTCTTCTGCGAGGCGGGGGCTGAGAACACCGATGTCGCGATCGAACTCATGAAGTCCGGCAGGACGGGTGGAGAGTGGCTCTACCGGCTTCCCGGAATGATCGGGGCCACAGTTCGGATGAACGGCCGCTGTTACGGAAGGGAGATCTCCGAGGTGACCGTCGGCGTGGTCACCGCCGGGCTTGACGGTACGGTGCGATGGCGCGGCAGGGAAGGGGTTTTCCTCGGTTACAAGGAGACCAGCCTCATGCAGAGTCCGGAAATCGTCGTCGGGGTGGTGCTCGAGTTCAGGGAATCCAAGGAAACGGATGAGATTCTGCTCGTCATGGACGGTTACGGAAAGGACCGGGAAGCGAAGCACCAGTTCGATTATCCGAGTTGCGGTTCGGCGTTCAAGAACAACTATGCTGCGGGCCGTCCGAGCGGACAGATCTTCGAATCGCTCGGGTTCAAAGGCCGCAGCATCGGCGGAGCCAGGGTCAGCGATCACCACGCGAACTTCATATTCAACACCGGCGGAGCCAAAGCCGACGATGTGCTGCGCCTGGCGGGCATGATGCGCACGGCAGCCAGGGAACACGCCGGGGCGGATCTCGACCTCGAAGTACAGTGTGCGGGCTCCTTCGATGCGGCACTCCTGGATGCCTGCGGCGTGCCTTCGGTGCCGGACGCTTCACATCCGGGAAAAGCGTGGGCGGGCGTGATGGGTTTTCGTGAGTTCCCTTCAGCCTCGTTTCCCCGTCCGCTCCTGCAGGGTCCTCTTCTCGACTATTCGGCAATCGGCCGTCGTTTCCCTGCGGGTATCCAGGTCGCCGTGGAGCAGCTTGTGCCAATCGAGGAGGCACGTCGCCGGCCCGCCCGGCCGTTCATCCGATGGACGACGCGTGACAGCTCATGCACTGCCTTTCCGCTGAAAGCGGATGCATCCGATGGTGATTTTGTCGACCGGCTGTGGGAGTTCAGTGTCTCGGAACTGTTCGTGGGAGGCGATGATGGCTACCTGGAGTTTGAAATATCACCTGAAAGGCACTGGGTGGCGCTCAGGTTCGATTTCCCGAGGCGAAGGGCTGTCGGGTATAAAGTCCTGTCGGAAATGGCCTGGCGGGGTCTTCTGACCCCTTTTGCCGGCAGTGACGGGTTCGGGATGGAACTCTCCTATGCGCTCCTGGAGCCGTTCATACGCGACGGGGAGGTTTCCCTGCAATGCTGCGCCAGCCCCGGAGGCGGGAGTTACGGCCTTTTTCCCTGGTGGGACGATCCGGGAACCCCGGACTTTCACCAGCCAGGCAGGTTCTGTCCTGTCAGGTTTGCCTGAAAATAACAAGGCCCAGCAGCATGGCCGGACCCTGAAATCGTTCGATCGGAAAAAAGGTGCTTCATCGCAGCTCCTTCGTCTTGTATGGAAATCCAGTACCTACAAATCCGCCTGTGGCATAGCCTGCACCTCAGCGGCCGTAAAGACCGGTCCCTCCTTGCAGATGTAGACTGATCCCACGTTGCAGCGACCGCACTTGCCGACGCCGCACTTCATGCGGTTCTCGAGCGTCGTGTAGACGTTTTCGGCGCTGAAACCGAGCTTTTCAAGGGCGTTGAGCGTGAACTTGATCATGATCGGAGGTCCGCAGAGCACTGCGATGGTATTGTCCGGAGAGGGGGCGACCTTCTCGAGCACCGACGGCACGAAGCCGACATGGTCCTGCCAGTCCGGCGTTTCGCCTCCCGGATCGACCGTGAGCACCAGGTTGACGTCGTCCCGACGCTTCCATTCGTCGAGCTCATCCTTGTAGACGAGGTCAGCCACGGTCCTTGCGCCGTATACGATCGTCACGTTGCCGAACTTCTCCCGCTGGTCGAGGCACGACCAGATGACGCTCCTCGTCGGAGGAAGGGCGATGCCGCCTGCGATGAAGAGCAGGTTCTTCCCCTCGAACTCCTCGATCGGGAAGCGGTTGCCGTATGGACCGCGGAAGGTGACGATGTCCCCCGCATCGGCGTTGGCGAGTGTTGTGGTTACCCGGCCGGACTGGCGGAAGGTGCATTCGATGTACTCCTTCCTGGTCTCGGGGCTGGCAACGCAGAAGGTGCTTTCCCCTTCGCCGAAAATGCCGTACAGTCCGAACATGCCGGTCCGGTAGTTCGTGCTGAAGTAATCATGGTCCTCCTGCTTCACGAACTCGAGCCTGAGTGTCCTGACGCCGGGAGCTTCGTCGCGCTTTGATACGACCCGCATCGGAAAGGGGTTATAGATCATGGCGCTGCTTTGGTTGTATCGGTCTTGTGTCACCTCGGTAAATTTGAAATCGATTGTAATGTTTCGGTAATGCCCATGTCGACCGGGCACTGGCGGGTGCAACGTCCGCAGCCGCTGCAGCTGTTGACGTCGAACTTGCCCCGGTAGTAGTTGAATTTGTGCATGATGCGCTGACGCCATCGCGTCGATTGCGTGTTCCTCGGGTTGTGGCCGGAGGTGTGCATGGTGAACATGGCGAAAGAGCAGCTGTCCCAGTTCTTGCGACGGATGCCGCTGTAGGTGTCGCCTTCGTCCTGGATGTCGAAGCAGTGGCATGTGGGGCAGAGGAAGGTACAGCTTGCGCATCCGATGCACCGTTGCGAAATCTCCTTCCAGAAATGGCTTTCGAAGCTGGCGGGATCGGCAAGCCAGGCGGTGACCTTGTCGATATCGAACTTCACGGGCACCGAAGCCGGTGGGGCCGGTTCTGCATCACTCTCCTGAAGGATTGACGGGATGGTTTCAAGAAGTGCGTTGCCCCGATCGGTGAGGGCCAGCACCTGCCAGCCTCGGCCGTCCTTCAGGGGCGTCAGCATCACGTCGGATCCTTTCGTGCTGTCGGGCGAGAGCTGCACCGAGGTGCACATGCAGAAATCGTCTGCGCTGGTGCAGGCGATCGTCACGATCACCGAGTTCCCGCGACGGCGGAACCAGTATTCGTCCTTGTAGTCCCAGCCGAAGAGCGGGTCGTCGATGGCCAGACCCGAAGCGTCGCATGGGCGTACCCCGAAAAAGATCCTTTTCAGTTCGGGCGGAACCATCTCCTCGGTGTCGATTTCGTGCTTTTTGATCCGGTACCGGATCAGCGGCTCGGTCTGCGGGAAGAAGTGGTCTTTGATGGTACGTTCGGGCAGGACGAGGTCGAGCGCCATGTCTGAGGCATGCTGCACTTCGTTGAAGCGTGTCAGTTCGTGGCTCTTCGATGGTGCCAATACCGAATAGCCGGAAGCGCGCCAGGCGGCAAGACAGTCGTCAAGTCTGGTATGAAGGAGTATTCTGGTCATACAGAGCGGTAAGGCTTATAGGATGAAGGTCTCGGGATCGTCCTGCCTGAAAGTGGCGAGCACGGGTTTCTGGTCGGCGCTTTCACCTGCGAAATGGTCAAAGGCGTCAAGCGCCTCCTTGGACATGCGGTGGTTGATAAGACGGAGAGGAATGTTCACCGGGCAGGCGCGGTCGCATCCGCCACAGGCCACACAGCGGCCGGCAAGGTGGAAGGCCCTGACGATGTTCCATTCGAAGTTGCCGAGGGTGTGGGACGAGGTGTTGACCCATTGGGGCTGGTTGACGTCGACGATGCAGCGGCGGCAGTAGCACATCGGGCAGACCTGGCGACAGGCGTAGCACTTGATACACTTGGAGAACTGCTGATTCCAGTATTCGAAGCGGTCGGTTGCGCTCATCAGTTCGAGCTGGTCGGCCTCCTGCTGCAGTTCTGTCGAAAGGCCCGTCGATTTCTGGGATTCGATGAGCGGGGCGAAGTCCGTTGCCTTACGGCCCGGGAGAGGCGAGGCCTGACCACCGTCGATGTCGAATCCGAGGATGACCACCTGATCGGGGTTCACCTGGGCCTCGGCCGCCAGGATGTTCACGCTCCTGATGCCATCGGGCTTGAGGAACACCGCTACGCTTTTCCCGTCGCTCAGGAGCCCCTCGGGCACGAGGTATCCCGAAAGGTTGGCTATGCAGTTCGCATCGAGCACGAGGCGAGCCGTCTCATCAGCCGAACGTATGAACACCGGTCTGCGGCGGTCTGAAGTCGACCCTTCGCCGTAGCCGATCACCAGTTTTACCGCACCTGAAGAGAGGAGTTCCGCGGCTTCGTTTCTGTATTGTTCCTGTATTCCCATGGATGGTTGCTTAGTACGTAGACTGGGTTTCGATGATTTTCTGCAGCTCCTGGTACTGTTCGAAGGGGCCGAGCGAGCGGATCTCCTCGGTGACTCCGTTGATCAGTTCGGCGAACTTGGCCCCTTCGGCCGCGCTGATCCAGGAGAACTTGATGCGTTCTTCGGGTATGCCCGTAAAGGAGAGCAGGGCGCGGAACACCGTCCATCGGCGGCGGGCATGGTAGTTGCCCTGCGCAAAATGGCAGTCTCCGGGATGGCAGCCGCTGACGAGTACCCCGTCGGCGCCCTTCTGGAGAGCCTTGAGGATGAACATCGGGCTGATGCGGCCGGTGCAGGGCAGCCGCACTATCCTGACGTTGGAGGCGTATTTCATGCGGCTTGTGCCGGCGAGGTCGGCGCCTGCGTAAGTACAGTACGTGCAGACAAATGCTACGATCTTCGGTTCGAATGGTTCGCTCATCGGCTCTACTTCAGTCGCTTGATTTGTTAAAGGTTTCGATTTCAGGACGGCGCACTCAGAGTGCCATCACTTCGGCAAAGATCTGTTTTTCAGTGAACCCGGCCAGGTCGATGCTGTTCGAACGGCAGAAGGAGACGCAGGTGCCGCAACCCTGGCAGAGGCCGGGATTCACGCTTGCGACCCGCTTGATCAGGTTGCCGTTCCTGTCGTTGATGTCACGGTGGTCTATGGCGTTATAGGGGCATGCCGTCGCGCAGCCCCAGCAGCCGGCACAGGTCGATTCGGTGACCATTGCCACCACCGGTTCCCGTTCCAGATGCTCCTTGCTGAAGAGGCCAAGCACTTTGGCAGCCGCTGCCGAAGCCTGTGCGACCGAATCGGGGATGTCTTTCGGGGATTGGCAGGCTCCGGCAAGGTAGATGCCCGCCGTGGACGACTCGACCGGGCGGAGCTTCAGGTGCGCTTCGTTGTAGAAACCGTATTCGTCGTAGCTGATGCCGATTTTCTTGGCAAAATCCTTTGCGTCGTGCTGCGGAACCATGGCCGTCGCAAGCACCACCATGTCGGCCTGGACCTCGACCTGACGTCCGAGAAGGGTGTCAGCGCCTCGTACGATGAGCTTGCCGTTCTCCTCGTAGACCTTGCTTACTCGTCCGCGGATATAGCCGGCCTTGTCCTCTTCGATGGCGCGCCGGGTGAATTCGTCATATCCCTTGCCCGCGGCGCGGATGTCCATGTAGAAGATCTGCGAAACGCCTTCGTGCACCTTGTGGGCGTAGAGCATGGCGTGCTTGGAGGTGTACATGCAGCATATCCGTGAGCAGTACCTCACCCCCTTCGATACATCACGGGACCCTGCGCACTGGATGAAGACCACTGTTTGCGGCTCCTTGCCGTCGGATGGCCTGAGTATCTTGCCTGCGGTCGGGCCGCTGGCCGATGCGAGGCGTTCGAAATGCAGTCCGGTGATCACATCCTTGTACCTGCCGTAGCCATATTCGCCGTATCCGGAAGTGTCCTGGACCTGGAACCCGGTTGCCACGACGATTGCGCCGACCTCGAGGGTCTCGATGATGTCCTGCTGATCGAAATCGATGCTGTCGATCTGGCAGGTTTTCTTGCAGATTCCGCACTTGCCATTCTTGAAATAGGTGCATCGGCTCCGGTCGATGACCGGCACGTTCGGCACGGCCTGGGCGAACGGTGTATAGATTGCCGTCCGGTTGCCCAGGGAGCACTCGAACTCGCTCGGGATCTTCTTGACCGGGCACTTCTGGATGCAGTCGCCGCAACCGGTGCAGGTTTCCATCTTGACGTATCGCGCCTTCTTGCGGACCTTGACCGAGAAGTTGCCGATATAGCCGTCGACCTCCTCGACCTCCGAGTAGGTCATGACCGTGATGTTCGGATGCTGAATCGCCTCGACCATGCGCGGCGTCAGGATACACTGCGAGCAGTCGAGGGTGGGGAAGGTCTCGGAGAGCTGCGCCATGTGTCCGCCGATCGACGGCTCGCGTTCCACCAGCACCACTTCACGGCCGGCAGAGGCGATGTCGAGTGCTGCCTGAATGCCGGCGACGCCTCCGCCGATGACCATGGCGCGTCGGGTGACCGGCACGGATATCGGCTGGAGGTCATTGTTCCGCTTCACCTTCTCGACCAGCGAGCGGGTGATCTCTATGGCTTTATCGGTCGCCTCCTTCTTGTCGGTATGTACCCAGGAGCAGTGTTCCCTGATGTTGGCCATTTCGAGCATGTACGGGTTCAGGCCCGCTTCTGCGCATGCCTTGCGGAACGTCTGCTCGTGCATCCTCGGCGAGCAGGCCGCCACCACGACGCCCGTCAGGTTGTGCTCGCGTATGGCTTTTTTTACGGTTTCCTGCCCGGGATCCGAACAGAAATACTTGTATTCGGTAGAGATCTCGACGCCCGGGTGATCCGCTATGGTTGAAACCAGTTTTGCGGTTTCGACCATGGATGCTATGTTTTCGCCGCAATGACAGACGAATACTCCTATTTTTGCCATCCTGGTGCCTTCGAATTTAAGGTGTTTCAGATAACGGGATCATCAGCATCCGTTATCGACAGTATTGAGAGAACCCGAACAACGGCACGTTGAAGAGTCCTGATTTCAGCCAAGCGCCCTTGCGCATATTCGTCTTGCGAACCGCCACGACGGACGACTCGTCCCTTTTCCGGAGAGGGCAGCCTGTCAGAGGTTTCTGACCATGTCGGACGCCGGTACGAAATGCTTGTCGAGGGCAACCTGCTCGGGGCTTGCCCCGCAGGCCATCGCAACCAGATCCGATATGTAGTACACCGGCATGGCGTCGGTGTCCCCGAACCGCTTCCTCATGCCCTGCTGGCGCATGTCTAGGTTGGTATGACAGAGCGGACAGGCGACGACAAAGGCCTGGGCGCCGTTTGCCACGGCATTTTTGGTGATCTTGTGCGTCAGGTCCTCGATCATATCCTGCTGGGCCATGGTGAGCCCGGCTCCGCAGCATTCGATCTTGTAGGCCCAGTCGACCGGTTTCGCCCCGAGGGCTTCGAGAATCGCTTCCATCTTGGTCGGGTTTTCGGGATCGTCGTAACCCATCGATTCGAACGGACGTACAAGAAGGCAACCGTAATAGCAGGCGAACGGAAGGTCTTTGAGCGGTTTGGTGACCCTGTTCCTGAGCTGTTCGGCACCAAGGCCTTCGAGCAGCTGCATGACTCCGATGAACTGTGCCTTGCAGGAGGTTTCCCCGCCCGTGACGTTTTCGAGTTCCAGACGAAGCTCCGCCGACTCCATGAGCGCGATTCTGGCCGTAACCTGACGGTTCAGGCATGCGGCGCAGGGGGCGAGCACATACTCCATTCCCTGGGCGTCCGCAAGTGCCTGGTTCCTGGCCGGAAGCAGCAGGGAGAGCTTGTGGTTGGTCGCATGGGCCGAACTGGCTCCGCAACAGTTCCAGTCCTCGATCTCCCTGAGCTTGATGCCGAGCAGGTCGCACATCTTCCGCACGGAGATGTCATAATCCTTCGCCGTGCCGGAGAGCGAACAGCCGGGGTAGTAGCCGATCGTCATTCCGGGCTCTATCTTTATCGGGGCACTGGGTTTGAATATCCGCGTAACAGGCCTGCGTCGTTCGGTATGGAAGATGTTCACCTGATCCGAAATCTCGAAAATCTTCTCGATCTGATCCTTGGCATGGACGGTTTCTTTCGAGGAGATGGCCGTTACAGGATTGATCTTGCCCTGTTTGATCATCTTTATGCCTGCGCCCGCATCCTGCAGGAATGTGCGGGTGCGGAGCTTGTAGCTGTTGACCAGTGCGAGTTCCTGGAGGCGGCCGCTTTTGCGGACCGAGTTCAGGAATGAGGTATGGAATGCGGTGACCAGCTTTTTAGAACGGTCCGACGTGGGGCTGTCGTTTTTCAGGGTCAGTTCCCGAAGGGAGTCCATGGTGCCTGCCACCTCCATGTTCTGGGGGCATCTTGATGTACAGGTCATGCATCCGATACAGTACCACAATGCGTCGCTTTGCATAGCCTCCTCGACATAACCGGCCTGGACGAGCCTCATGATGCGCGCTGGAGGGTTGTCCATGAATTCTCCGGCGGGGCATCCGGCCGTGCATTTCCCGCATTGATAACAGCAGGCGTAATTGTTTCCGGTCGCTTTTTCAAGCTGCTGCTTCAATGAATCAGTACGTGTAGAGTGCTCCATCAGTACGATGATTGCCTGAGTTTATTTTGGATGATGTCGTGCGGGCGCAAAGCTTGGGTATGAGGTTTCATTTTAACAAAAAATACAGTAATGTCCAATTAAGGGCCTTTATTTTTTGTTCAAGAGAACCAACCCCAGTTACTCTCTCCCGGCGTTTTCCGGCATCTTGTCAATTGCAGATGTAATATAACTACTAATAAGGAACGAATCCTATGCTGAAAGAGTTCAGGGAGTTCGCAATCAAGGGGAATGTTGTCGACATGGCGGTCGGCATCATCATCGGGGGCGCGTTTGGAGCGGTCGTCAATACGCTGGTCGCCGATCTCATCATGCCGCCGATAGGGCTGTTGCTGCATGGAGTGGATTTCACCAACCTGTTCATCGTGCTCAAGGAGGGGGCGAGGAGTGCGCCATACACCACGCTTTCAGATGCCAAAGCCGCCGGAGCCGTGACGCTCAATTACGGCATCGTTCTCAACTCGCTCATCGGGTTCCTGATCGTCAGCTTTTCGGTCTACCTGCTGGTCAGGGCGGTCAACCGCCTGCGAAACCTTCAGCCCGCAAAGGAAGCCCAACCGGCACCTCCTGCCCAGAAGGAGTGCCCGTTCTGCTGCACCTTGGTGCCGATGAAAGCCGTCAGATGCCCGGCCTGCACGTCGCAGTTCTGAAACGTCAACGCCAATCCCCCAGCCGATAAAAAAGCTTCATATATATGGAGATGAGGCTCTTTTTTTTTATGATAGATGTAGTTCAACCGGCTTCTGCCTCAGAAACCACTCTTGCAACCAGCTTTCCCGGATACCTGCCATGTTCGATGAAATTCAGTTCGAAAAGATCAAAAGACTTCCCAAATATGTATTCGCAGCCGTCAACGAACTGAAAATGGCCGAGCGCAGGGCGGGCGAGGATGTCATCGATTTTTCGATGGGCAACCCTGACGGCCCGACGCCGCAGCACATCATCGACAAACTGATCGAAAGTGTCAACAAGCCCAAGACCCACGGCTATTCGGTATCCAAGGGGATTTACAAGCTGCGGGGGGCCGTCGGAAACTGGTACCGCAATAAATATAACGTCGATCTCGATCTCGACCGGGAAGTCGTCGTGACCCTTGGTTCGAAGGAGGGGTATGCCCATCTCGTACAGGCCATCACCAATCCTGGCGACCTGGCCATCGTACCCGATCCGTGCTACCCGATCCACTCGCAGGCATTCATCCTGGCGGGTGGCAACGTGCACCGCATGAAGCTCGAGATGAACGACGATTACACCCTCGACGAGGAGGCCTTTTTCAGCAATATCGAGACGGCCCTGCGTGAATCGTCGCCGAAGCCGAAGTACCTCGTGGTGAACTTTCCGAACAACCCCACCACGGCTACGGTCGAGCTGCCATTCTATGAGCGGCTCGTCGACCTGGCGCGGCGTGAGCGTTTCTATATCATCAGCGATATCGCCTATGCCGAGATCACCTTCGACGGGTATGTCACACCTTCGATCCTGCAGGTGCCCGGCGCCAAGGATGTGGCTGTCGAGAGTTATACGCTTTCCAAGACCTACAACATGGCAGGATGGCGCGTCGGGTTCATGGTCGGCAACGCCAAACTCGTCGGGGCGCTCGAAAAGATCAAGAGCTGGCTCGATTACGGTACCTTCACTCCGATCCAGGTCGCCTCGACCATCGCCCTGACCGAAGACCAGAGCTGTGTGAAGGAGATCTGCGAGGTATACCGCAAACGTCGTGACGTGCTCATCTCAAGCTTCGCAAACGCAGGCTGGGGCATCGTGACGCCCCGCGCATCGATGTTCGTCTGGGCGCGCATTCCAGAGCCGCTGCGCGCTATGGGAAGCCTCGAGTTCAGTAAGAAGCTGCTGGTGGACGGCAAGGTGGCCGTCAGCCCGGGCATCGGCTTCGGAGCCTATGGCGACGACTACGTCAGGGTGGCGATGATCGAGAATGAGGAGCGCATCCGCCAGGCTGCCCGTAATGTCCGCAAGTTCCTGAGGGCCAACGGATGTAGTGGAGAGTGAGAAGACGATCAAGAAAGAAATGGACTACGTGGCCGTGATGGACTTCGTGGACAAAGAAGAAGAGGCGGTGTCCGACCGCCTCTTCTTCTTTGTCAGGAAGGCGATTCACTTTCGCTCTCGTTTATTGTCCATTTTCTCCTTCTTCACTCCTCTTCAAACAGCTCCATGATGGCCTGCGGGATGGCCTGGAGGACATCGGACGACGAGACCAGGCTGGAGACGTCGCAGGCGAGGTCTCCGGCGCGTCCGTGCAGCCATGCGGCTGCGGCTGCGGCTTCGAGCGTCTCTACCCCTTTGGCTGCAAGCGCACCGACCATGCCGGCAAGGACGTCGCCCGTTCCGGCCGAGGCCAGCGCCTCGGTTCCGCTGTCGGAGATGAGTACCGTACCGGCAGGGGATGCAACGAACGTAGGGGAGCCCTTCAGCAGGAGGTTGACGTTCCAGGTCGAGGCGAGGCTTCGGGAGATGTCGATCGGTGAAGCCATGACCTCATCCGTACTCAGGCCGGAAAGTCGGCTGCATTCACCGGCGTGGGGGGTGATGACCGCATCCGCGAAGCCTTGCCCGTCGTCGAACAGACCTCTTTCGGCAATCGCGAACAGGGCGTCGGCGTCGATCACCAGTTTTTTTCCGACGAAATCGGGGTTGCGAAGCAGCGTTTCCACGAGATCCTGGGCATCGGCGCTTCGCCCGAGTCCGCACCCGATCACGATGGCGTCGGCCCATCTTGCTTTTTCGACCAGGGTCTCCATGTCACGGCCGATGACGACGACCTCCGGCGCAAAGCCGTGCATGGCGGAGGCATTGCCGGGAGGCAGCGAGGCGCAGACATATCCCGCGCCGGTCTTGACGGCCGCCTGTGAGGCCAGCATGACCGCTCCGATCATCGACGAGCCGCCTTCGGATGAGCCACCGACGATGAGCACTTTGCCGTTCAGGTGTTTTGCGCTCGACGGATCCCGCAAAAGATAGCTTTCGGCTGCGAAACCTTCGTCGACGAGCATGCAGGAGAAGGGCTCGACAAGGAACTGCGGAATGGATATCTCGGCTGCCTGAACTTCGCCGCAGAGCGCCGGTCCTTCGTTCTGGAAGAACCCTGTTTTCAGGAACGCCATGGTGACCGTGTGGTCTGCCTTCACGCGGGGATCTGCGCTCAGTCCGCTGGTTGCGTCGAGGCCTGAGGGGAGGTCTATGGCCACCGTGACTGCCGCTGATTTTTCATTCAGGGTGTTGATCAGGTCAATCGCGTCGCGTGCCGGCCCGGATATGCGTGGATTGGCATGATCAAGCCTGAAGCCGGTGCCGAACAGGGCATCGATCACGGCGTCGTAGGTTCTTTCCTGCACAAGGTTCTTCGCCTCGTCGATTCCCGAAAAGATTCTCAGGCCTTCATGATAGCGTCGATATGCCTTCAGGATGTTGAGCCCTTCCAGGTTCACACCGGAGAGCTCGGGATCAGGCCAGACGGGCAGAACGTCCACGCTTGCCCCAAGGTTCAGGAGGTGCCGGGCGGCAACGAAACCGTCGCCGCCGTTGCTTCCCTTGCCGCAGACCACGAGGAACGACCGGCCGTCGAGTTGAGATCCGTCTTCGAACAGGCATCCGATCAGTCGTGCGGTTTCCCGTCCGGCCAGTTCCATCAGACGGGTTTCCCCGGTACGAAGCTCTTCGATGGCCGCACGGTCGGCCTGGGCCATTTCACGGGCGGTCAGTACTGGCAGCATGGACGTCTCCGCTGAATAGTGTTATGTGCCTGTCAATCGCACCTCAAACCGCGGAACCGGTTCATCGGGGTGCCGTCAAATTTCGTCAAGGTGCAGGGACTTCTCCAGCGCATGCTCGTAGGCATCCAGGAGTTCGTCGACGGTGAATTCCGCTACGGTCCTGCCGTTCACGGCGATGCGTGCGCCGCTTTCAAGAACCTTGCCGATCACCCTGACCGTTACTTTCAGACGGGTGGCTTCAGCGATGACGGCAGCGACCATGGAGGGGTCGAGCGATACGATCACACGGCCCTGTGCCTCAGAGAAAAACTGCTGCTGGATATGCGCCTTGCCGCTTCCGTAATCCTCGAGTTCGACGTTGAACCCGAGCATGGCGTTACGGTTCATGATCGCCTTTTCGGCAATGGCAACGGCGAACCCGCCGTCGGAGATGTCGTGTGCAGAGCAGATAAGCCGGTTCGATGCGAGCGAAACCAGCAGGTCCTGCAGGTTTTTTTCATGATCGAGGTCGATCGAAGGCGCGTCGGTGCCGGGTGTGCCGTACTGCATCACGAGGTACTCCGATCCGTCCAGCGTCAGCTTGGGGTCGCCCAGCAGCATGATGGCGTCGCCCGCATTGCGGAAGGTCGACCCGACGAGGTTGTCGATGTCGTCGATCAGGCCGATCATGCCGATGGTCGGGGTGGGGTAGATGGCCTTTCGGCCGCCGCCGAATGTCGATTCGTTGTAGAAACTCACGTTGCCTCCGGTCACCGGGGTGCCGAAAAGGCGGCAGGCGTCGCCCATCCCCTCTACTGCCGACTTGAACTGGAAGTAGACCTCGGGCTTGTAGGGGTTGCCGAAGTTCAGGCAGTTGGTCACCGCGAGCGGCTTTGCGCCGGAACAGGCAATGTTGCGGGCACATTCGGCCACGGCAATCGCACCTCCGGCCTTCGGGTTCAGGTACACATAGCGGGAGTTGCAGTCGGTCTTCATGGCGAGCCCTTTTCTGGTACCCTTGATACGGATGACTGCAGCATCGGTCTGGCCGGTCGGGGTCACGGTGTTGGTCTGCACCATGGAGTCGTACTGCTGGTACACCCACTGCTTGCTCGAAATGTTCGGTCGGGAAAGCAGCTGCAGGGTAAGGGCCTTGAAATCGAAGGTGTCGTCAGGCTCGAGCACGGCTGCCGGAGTATCGGGCCTGCTTTCGACAGCTTCACGGAAGTAGACCGGGGCTCCGCCTCCGAGAACGAGCGAAATGGCCGGAATTTCTGCCACAACCTTGCCGTGCTGGCTCACGCGAAGCATGTTGTCGTCGGTCACCTGGCCGATCACCACGGCGCTGACGTCCCATTTTTTATAGACGTCGATGATCTCCTGTTCACGGCCCTTTTCGGCCACTATGAGCATCCTCTCCTGCGATTCAGAAAGCATGATCTCATATGCGGTCATCCCTTTTTCACGGGCCGGAACCAGGTCGAGGTCGATCTCGATGCCGCCGCTGCCGGTCTTTTCAATGCCGCGGGCGCTCATTTCGGAGGTCGAGCTGGTCAGGCCGGCTGCGCCCATGTCCTGCAGGCCGGACACCGCTCCGGTAGCGATCGCTTCCAGCGTGGCTTCGAGCAGCAGCTTCTCGGCGAACGGGTCGCCAACCTGCACGCTCGGTCGTTTGTCCTCGGATGCCTCGCTGAGGTCTTCCGATGCGAAAGTCGCGCCGTGGATGCCGTCGCGTCCTGTCGACGATCCGACGATAAGCACCGGGTTGCCTTTGCCTTTTGCCGTTGCGCTCACGGTCATCTGGTGTTCAACCAGTCCGACCGACATCGCGTTGACAAGGGGGTTGCCCGTGTAGCACTCCTCGAAGTAGATCTCGCCGCCGACAGTCGGCACGCCGAACGAGTTGCCGTAATCGCCGATGCCGCGCACTACGCCATCCACGAGGTAGCGTACACGCGGGTCGCGCGGAGAGCCGAAACGGAGCGAGTTGAGGGAGGCAACCGGACGTGCGCCCATGGTGAAGATGTCGCGATGGATGCCGCCGACTCCGGTCGCAGCGCCCTGGTAAGGTTCGACGGCCGAAGGGTGGTTGTGCGACTCGATCTTGAAGGCTACCGCCAGGTTGTCGCCGATGTCCACCAGACCCGCGTTTTCCTCGCCGGCCTGCGTCAGCAGGGACTCGCCTTCGCGCGGCAGGGTCTTGAGCACGGCGATCGAGTTCTTGTAGCTGCAGTGCTCGGACCACATGACCGAGTAGATGCCCAGCTCGGTGAAGGTCGGCGTACGGCCGAGTACGGAAACGATCTTGTCGTACTCTTCGGCGTTCAGGCCATGCTCCTGGGCCAGCTTCAGGTTCACTTCGGGTTCGGAGGTGTGTATCATTATCGATTATAAGGCGTTACAGAGTCGTTGTGTGCCCGTTCAGTCCTGTTGTCCGTGGCAATTCTTGTACTTCTTGCCGCTGCCGCAGGGGCAGAGGTCGTTGCGGCCAGGTTTGTCTTCGGCACGCACCGGCTGCTGCTGCGGCACGTTCTCCTCGACTGCTTCCCCATCGCTCTCAATGAACTCGTAGGTGTTCTCTATCTCAGCATGCTGTGCAACGAGCCGTTCCTGTTTCACGGCCGCCTTGCGCTGGCGCTCTTCGATCTCCCTCGACTCCTCCTCAGTGACCGGGAAGAGCTTGAAGGCCAGAGAGAGTGTTTCGAGTTCGATCTCACGAAGCAGCTCGATGAACAGGTGGTAGGCCTCCTGCTTGTATTCGAGCAGCGGATCTTTCTGGCCGTAAGCGCGCAGGTTGATGCCTTCACGGAGCGAGTCGATCTCGCGCAGGTGTTCCCTCCATTTCTGGTCGATCACCGAAAGGACGGCGTACTTTTCGATCTGGCGCATGATATCTTCAGGGATTGCGCCCTCCTTGCGGCGGTAGAAATCCTGGGCTTTTTCGAAGAGGGCTTCGGTACTCTTCTCTTCGGGATCGCGCTCGAACTCAGCAGCGTCCGGCTTGAACTCCACGGAGAGGTCACGCAGCAGCTGCTCTTCGAGGCCGGCCACGTCGTTGGCTGCGTGGAATTTCTTGATGGCGTTCTTGCTGTAGTCGTGCAAGAGGTCCATGATGTCAGCCGTCAGGCGGTCCATTTCAAGCGCTTTGCGGCGACGGGTGTAGATGACTTCACGCTGCTGGTTCATGACGTCGTCATATTCGAGCAGGCGTTTGCGGATGGCGAAGTTCTGCTCCTCGACCTTCTTCTGGGCTCGTTCGATCGACTTGGTGATCATCGAGTGCTCGATCACGTCGCCCTCTTCGTGGCCAAGCTTGTCCATGACCGCAATGACCCTGTCCGAGCCGAACAGGCGCATCAGCTCGTCCTCGAGCGATACGAAGAAGATCGATTCGCCGGGATCGCCCTGACGGCCTGCACGGCCCCTGAGCTGTCGGTCGATGCGTCGTGATTCGTGACGTTCCGACCCGAGGATGAACAATCCTCCGAGCTCGCGGATACCGGGGCCGAGTTTAATGTCGGTGCCTCGGCCGGCCATGTTCGTGGCGATCGTGACCGCCTCCTTCTGGCCTGCCATGGCCACGATGTCGGCCTCACGCTCATGCTGCTTGGCGTTGAGCACGTTATGTTCGATGCGCTTGGCGCGCAGCATCCTTGACAGGGTTTCAGAGACCTCGACGCTCGCGGTACCGACGAGCACCGGCTGCCCCTTCTCCTTCAGCTCCTGCACCTTCGAGACGATTGCGTTGTACTTTTCGCGGCGTGTCTTGTAGACCAGGTCGTCCATGTCGCGGCGTGATATCGGGCGGTTGGTCGGTATGACCACCACGTCGAGCTTGTAGATTTCAAAGAATTCGGATGCTTCTGTTTCGGCCGTGCCGGTCATGCCGGCAAGCTTCTTGTAGAGACGGAAGAAGTTCTGGATGGTGATGGTGGCCATCGTCTGGGTTTCACCCTCGATCTTCACGTTCTCCTTCGCCTCGATCGCCTGGTGCAGGCCGTCGCTGTAGCGGCGTCCTGCCAGCACGCGGCCGGTAAATTCGTCGACGATCATGACCTGGCCGTCCTGCACCACGTACTCGTCGTCCTTCGTGAACAGGGAGTAGGCCTTGAGGAGCTGGCTGATGTTGTGCAGCACCTCGGAACGGTCCGAGTAGAGACGGTAGACCTCGTCCTTTCTCAGGATCTTGTCGTTGGTCGAAAGCGAGGCGTTCGATTCGATGCCGGCCACCTCTGAACCTACATCCGGCAGCAGGAACAGGTCCCGGTCCTTGTGGCTCAGGCGGCTCAGGAACTCCCGTCCCTTGTCGGTCAGGTCGATCGTGTTGCTTTTTTCGTCCACCGCGTAGAACAGTTCGTCGTCAACCTCGTGCATCCTGCTCGAGTTGTCCTTGAGGTACTCGTTCTCCACCGACTGGATCAGCTTGCCGAGGCCGCCCTGCGAAAGCATCTTGATGAAGCGGTTGTTCTTGGGCTGCCCGCGCTTGACCCGCAGAAGGGCCAGGCCGGCATCGAAATCGTTCGGTTTCTCCTTCAGCGTTTTTTCGGCGCTGGTGAGAAGGGAGGCGACCAGGTTCTGCTGGGCGCGGACAAGCTGTTCTATCCAGGGCTTTATCTCCTGGAACTTGCTGTTGTCGGCGTTCGGTACCGGGCCGGAGATGATCAGAGGCGTCCTTGCCTCGTCGATCAGCACACTGTCGACTTCGTCGACGATCGCGAAATAGAAGTCGCGGTGCACCATCTCTTCCGGTGTCCCGGCCATGTTGTCCCGCAGATAGTCGAAGCCGAGTTCGTTGTTCGTGCCCCAGGTGATGTCGCACAGGTACTGCTCACGCCTCTCCTCGGGCTGAAGCCCGGTCAGGATCACTCCTACCGTCAGGCCGTGGTATTCGAACACCGGGGACATCCACTCCTTGTCGCGCTGGGCCAGATAGTCGTTCACGGTCACGACGTGTACGCCGCGGCCGGTAAGGGCGTTCAGGAACACCGGCAGGGTCGAGACGAGCGTCTTGCCCTCACCGGTAGCCATCTCGGAGATCTTGCCCTGATGCAGTACGATGCCGCCGATCAGCTGGACGTCATAGGGGACCATGTCCCAGATCATCTCGCGGCCCATCACTACGTACCTGTGATCCTTCAGGCGTCGGCAGGTCTCCTTGACGAGCGCGAAGGTTTCCGGCAGTACCTCGTCAAGCACCTGGGCAGTCGTGGTTTCATACTCCTTGCGGAGCTGCTCGAGCCTGCCGTTCAGTTGTTCGTTCTCCTCGAAGCCGATGTCCGGCCGGTCGAGCTTCTCGACCAGCTCCCTGATCTGGGCCTCGACAGGGGAGAGTCGGCTGCGTACCGACTCCTTCAGTTCAACGCCTTTTTTGAGGAACGCATCTTCGGAAAGGGAGTGAAGCGGTTCGTAGAGTTCATTGATCCGCTCGACGAGCGGCTGGATTTTCTTGATATCCTTCCCGTGCTTGGATCCGAAAATCTTTTCGAAAATTTTCAACATTGATTACATGTATACTCGATGGTTCGTAACGTGAAAACGGCCGTCAGGCAGGCTTTCACAGACGGTTCCGGAGCGCCTGTTCGGCGGCTCGGCCCCATCCCTGGGTGATCCTTAAAGTATGATATTTACGGCATCGGAAAAAGCCGAATGTCCGAAAAAAAGAAGGGGTTGACGGGCGCGCCCGAAGAGGGGAAAGGGGGGCATTTCCTTAATGCCCCTCCTGTTTTGCCATTTCCACCAAATAGTCCCTCAGCGTATGTGAGCCGTGCGGAGGCGCCACGCTGTCCATCTTGCTGACCGCCGAGGCGAACAGGGCGATATCCTGGATGTCATGGTTGATGAAGCCTGTCAAGGCAGCCACGCCGTCGGCCACCCAGATCGGCAGGGAGGCCATGAACGGTTTTTTGCCGACAACTTCGGCTGCCAAATCGGCTACCTCCCTGTAGGTGAATGTCTCGGGACCGCCTACCTCGACCACGTTGTTCGTGCCTTCGATCGCATCCACGCATACCCGGGCAAGGTCGGCGCCGTGGATCGGGTTCGAGCGTTTGTCACCGTCGCCGAGCGACAGCATGACGCCGTTGCGTGCCATGTTCAGGAACTGGGCCATGTCCGAAAAATATCCGGTTGGCCGGATCACGGCATAATCGATGCCCGAAGCCCTCAGTTCGTCCACGAACTTCTCGTGCGCCTGGATGTTCTGGATCTCCATCATCTTGTGAGCCTGGAAGACCGAAACATACACGAATTTCTTCACTCCGGCTTTCATGGCAAAACGCAGCAGGTTCAGGTTTGCGTGGTAGTCCACGTCGAAGGCCGAATGCTTGAAATCGGGTCGCGTCATGCCGAGCGAAGAAAATACGACATCAACGCCATTGCACACATCGGCAATGGTTGCCGGCCTGGTGGCATCGCCGACGAAGAACTCGTCCACAAGCGGGGCGATCGCCGGTTCGAGATGAGCTCCCGGCAGCTTGATCCTGTCGGTATTGCGCACGAGGGCGCGTATCCAGTAACCGCGATGCTTGAGTTCCTGTACCACATACCGTCCGAGATAGCCGGTCGAACCGGCCACAAGTATTTTTTTCATGGAGAGTTACTGTTTGGGGTTATCCGATGTTCCTGTCGTCATTTCCCTGAAATAATCGATCAACCGCCGGGATCCGTATGCCGGAGCACCGTTGTCCATCTTGTTGACCAGTACGAAAAAAGCTGCGGCACCGGCCAGTTTGGGATTGAAAATCCGCAGCAGGCCCAATGCCGCCTCACCGATCCAGAGCGGCAGGAAGGTGATTTTCGGCACCTTTCCCACTGCCTCGAAAGCGAGCTCGAAGAGTGAACGGAACGTGAACATCTCGGGTCCGCCGACATCTATTTCCCGTATGCTGCCTTCGACGGCGGTGACACAAACCCGGGCAAGGTCCTCGCCGTGGATGGGATTGATCCGGCATTCGCCGTCGCCAAGCCAGAACATGTGGCCGCTGCGGGCGATCTTCAGGAATTGGGCCATGTCGGAGAAGTAGGCATTCGGGCGAATGACGGCGTATTCGATGCCCGAAGCCTTCAGGTCTCCCACGAAGCGTTCATGAGCACGTACCACGTCGCTCTCCATCATCTCTTCCGGCCTGAAAACAGACACGTAAACGAATTTTCCGACCTTTGCCTTTTTTGCAAGTTCGAGGATGCGACGATTGCCCTGATGGTCGACATCCTCCCAGGTGAGCTGTCGCTCTGTCCGGGCAAGACCCATCGACGAGAACACGATGTCGATGTCGTCGCAAAGGCCTGCAAGCGTTTCAGGCCTGGTTGCATCCCCGGTGAACACCTCGTCCACAAACCCGGAAATCGCCGGTTCATGGCCCGGACCGGGAAGCTTCAGCTTTTCTGCGTCCCGGACGAACGCGCGGACCCGGTATCCGCGTTTCCTGAACTCCATGGCGGCATATCTTCCCAGGTACCCGGCTGCTCCAGCCACAAGAACTGTTTTCACGATTCGCTCCTCAGGTTTGTTGCCATTGCCACAACCCCTGAACGTACGAATGGGTTCCCTGTCAGAACGTATTCATCTTCCTGATCTCCTTGCGCCAGCAATGGAAAAGGATATGTCCGGCGTATCCTGCGTACTCTTCGCCGAGGATGTTCCGTGCCTCATCCTGAAGATAACGATAATTCCTCTCCGTCAGGCTTCTGCGTGCGGCTTCGATGCCGAACCACTCCTGCAGGTACTGCCTTACGTGGGTGTCGATCGGAAATGCATCGAAACGCCCCAGTCCGAAAAGGGCGATGCAGTCGGCGATCTTCAGGCCGATTCCGCTATGTACGCACAATGCATCGCGAAGCGTCTCGAGGGGACATTCACCCGATTGCACGCATGCGAGCGCCATTGATCCGGACTCGAAGGATCGGGCCATCCGGATGATGTTTGCCGCCCTGATCCTGTTGTTGTTCGTGCAGCGCGCAAGATCGTTTACGTCGGCCGTGGCGATAACCGACGGGGACGGGAATGTGTGCAGTCGAAGCGATCCGAAGTCAGTGTTCACCTCCAGTTCCTCGCCATAGCGTTCGGTAATCATCGACACCTGTCGGCGGATCAGCCCCATTCCTATGCCTTGTGCACACATGAACGTCACCATGGTTTCGAAGGGATCCTGACGCATGACACGGACTGAGAGATAACGACGGGCGATTGCCCATACATCGGGATAATGATCAGCAAATCCTCTCCGGAAAACAGTCCCGATTTCAATGTCAAGGGTCAGATATCTCCTTATGAAGTCGTCGATGGGTAATCCCTGGAGTTTATTCGATGAGCAATGAACCTCAATAGATGTGGTGTCAATCTGTTTTACCAGAAGCGCATCATGACCAATAATTCCATAATAAAATTGTGTATCCGATGTCGTTTTGTTCCACATGAAAGATTGTCCGCTGAACAGTGTGGCTTCAATGCATATCGGTTCTGTATGATGAATAATGACTTTTCGTAATGTTGTCATGACAGTTGATTAAAATTACGTGTAATCTCGGTATCCGTTTTGCGCTGACTTCTTTATTGATTGGCTATAAGATATTTAAATGAAATAAAATAAATGTCATTATTTCAGGTTTGCATTACGTGTTTGCGCTGCTTTTTTATATGCTTTTAATAAAGGTGAATATGCTCGTTATGGCGTTGCATAATTCTGATATGATGGCGGTTTTATAATTTGATAATAGTCCTTTACCTTTATTTTATAACACCATAATAACAAGATTATGATTCGTTAATAAAACAGTATAAACTCTGTAATATTAATCCTGAAAACAGCTGATATGAAGTTGGTAATTAGGAGATGTGACGACACTCATGCTCAATGAGATGCACGGTTGGTTCTGAAATATCGATACAACGCGGAGCTTCATGTGGGCATGAAATGAGGGGTACCTCTGCTGACTCACGGATTCGATGGGGAGAGAGATCGCATCTGAACATGAGCTGATAATCACCAGAGAAGCGTACATGCCGTCTCCGATCATGTTCATCTTCCGTCATGTGTTTGTTCGTGTTTTATCAATACTTCAGATGTGAATCACGAACCTTGATGGAGGCCATCACATGACCTTCTCAACAAAAATATGCCGCCTGTCATCGCGAAGGCTTTTATTTTCGGGCATTGATGCTTACGTTTAATTCAAGGCGAGGCGTACTATATCCCCCAATAGTTGCTTATGGCCATTATGATTTTTCATCTGCACCGCGTTGCTTGGTGCAGTGGCTGTTTACGGTCACTGTACCCTGTGTGCGCCCACCCTTCTTGCTTCGGCCCTCGTTGCAGGCTGTCGCTCCTTTTACCCTGTTTCGGTTCAGTCAGAATCCATTCGCCTCCCCGGTCCTGCCGGAAATTGAAAGAAAATTGATGGGAATTTCGTTCCTCCCGTCATTGATCTTGCTGTTTTCGGGATGTGGCAGAACGGTGATTAATCCAGGACAGACACAAACGAATTGAAAAAGAGGATCGACATGATGCCGAAGCAATCTTTTCTGTTTATTGAAAAAGCCTCGCGAAACAAGGCTTCTGAAGGTTGGCTCTCACGGTCAGCTGCAATTGCACAGCGCATCACCAGCACCTTGCTTGCAAGGCGGATGATGCAGAAAGAGCTTGCAGAAGCCATCGGTATCAAGCCTCAGCAGGTGAGCAAGATCCTGAAGGGCAACGTCAATCTTACGCTCGTTACCATCTCGAAGCTCGAAAACGCCCTCGGAATCAGACTGGTTGAAATGTCAGCCCTTGAGATTGAAAAGAGCTCATCGCCGGCAGGCAAGCGCAAGAAAAAAAGAGGCGATTCTGCGGAGAGTCCCGTTTTTGCCTCCGGTAAGCGTGCCATGATGGACGATTCCTGCCATAAACCAGCCCGGACGAGAGGGAAATAGATGACGGAGCAGACGGTGAAAATCGGTCAAATGGTAATAATGGGAACCACCTCGCGCCGGTATGGGCAAGGTGGTTTTGTCGTTCGTGCGGGCAGTTACGGTTTCGGGGTCAGGATGGATGTCACAGCTGACGCGACTCCCTGAATGAGCTGGTTCGCGGTGTTGACCGTGCTGGTGAGGAGCGTTGCGCAGAGGTTGGTGCATGACTCTGCGATGGAAAGTACCGAATTGACGCCGTTGCCTACGGTGTCGGCCACATTCTGGACCGGAGTGCCGATCGCGTTGAAGAGGTCTGAAAAGACTCCGTTGTTGTCTGCCATGGTCTTGCTTGTTTTATGGGATTGGGATGGTTGAACCATTGTTTTTACGATACACTCAAATATAACACAATCGATCGTAGGATCAGCCTCGAAGCCGGTTCAAAGTGAGCGTCAAGTTTCGACTGGTTCGGGAAGGTGCGATTGACCATTTCGCTGCATGCGGCAGACGGGTTTCAATGGATCTGGCTGTCGGATATCCCTCCGGGATTGCTATTTTTATCTGACTGTTTCAACCAAACCGGTTCCGGAGCATTGAAAACGCCATACAGCTATAACACGATCACGGATTTCCTGCTTTCGCAGCCCCTGACGGTGGATGTCGAGATCGACGATGATTCGGCGGGATGTTTTCCGCTGAAATGCGTTGAATTCGACGCGACGGTGCTGTATGTCGGCGTTCATGATTTCTCCCGCCTTTCGCTCGACCTGTCTCCTTCCGAGATGCTCATCTACCTGAACATGTTCCTCGTCTGGATGCGGGATTCGCTCGAACGGGAAAGGTTCTGCGTCGTTGAGCGCTTTCTCGACAGCGCCGTTCTGCTGCTTTTTTCGAAGAGGTTCGGTTCCGATGATCCGTTTCTCGATGCGCTTCGGACGGCTCGCTGGATGGGGGAGCATGATGAACTGCTCTTCAGCCCCGACATGGGCATTGCCAGTGGTCGAGTTGCCGCAGGGTTTGCCGGAACGCCGAAGGAGTTCACCGGTTCGGTGTTCGGCCGTCCTGTGCTGCTTGCTGCCGCTTCCGCCAGAATGAAACCGCCCGGCGAGATGGCTTCGTGCATAACGTTTCCGTCTGCCGAGTGGCAGGGTCGTCTGCTCCAGGAGGTCTTTCCTCCTTTGGAGTTCGATCACCCGGAACAGGGACGTGTCAGACAGCCGCCGACCTGGAAACTTGGTGAGCCGAGAGTTGTTGATATCCCCGGCCTCGGAGGAACGGCGCTCAGGGACGTTGCCAATTTCGTCCATTGGATGCCGAAAGCCGCCGCGAGGGAGAAAGCCAGGGAGTGGTTTTCGATGATCAAGGCGAAAGGCTACTACAAAAACAATCTTTAAGCCATTCGTGACCATGCCGAAGAAAATCATGCTGCTTGGCAGCGGTGAACTCGGAAAGGAGTTTGTCATTGCCGCAAAGCGCCTTGGGCAGCACGTGATCGCTGTCGACAGCTATAACGACGCTCCGGCCCAGCAGGTAGCCGACGAACGCGAGGTGATCGATATGCTCGACGGCGATGCTCTCGACGCCATTGTGGCGAGGCATCGGCCAGACATTATCGTGCCCGAGATCGAGGCTATCCGTACGGAACGCTTCTACGACTACGAGAAGCAGGGCATCCAGGTCGTTCCTTCAGCACGTGCAGCCAATTTCACCATGAACCGGAAAGCCATCCGTGACCTGGCGTCGAGAGAACTTGGTCTCAGGACGGCGAAGTACTGCTATGCATCTTCTCGTGAAGAACTGGAACGTGCAGCAGCAGAGGTGGGTCTGCCATGCGTTGTAAAGCCCTTGATGAGTTCCTCGGGAAAGGGGCAGTCGACGGTCAGGAGTACGGCGGATATCGAAAAGGCCTGGAGCTATTCGCAAAGCGGCAAGCGCGGCGACAGCGTCGAAGTGATCGTTGAATCGTTCGTCCCCTTCCATACCGAGATTACCCTGCTGACGGTGACTCAGCAAAATGGTCCGACCCTGTTCTGCCCGCCGATCGGCCACCGTCAGGAACGGGGAGATTATCAGGAGAGCTGGCAACCATGCCTGATCGGCTCACGGCATCTCATTGAGGCGCAGGAGATTGCCGAAAAGGTCACCCGTTCGCTTACCGGGGCGGGAATATGGGGCGTGGAATTTTTTCTGGCAGATGACGGGCTCTATTTTTCAGAGCTCTCCCCAAGACCGCACGATACCGGCATGGTCACACTTTCCGGCACGCAGAACCTTTCGGAGTTCGAGCTGCATGCCCGTGCGGTACTCGGCCTGCCGATTCCCGGCATAGAACTCTTGCGCGTCGGCGCCAGCGCAGTCATTCTGGCTGACAGGGCGGGGAGCTCTCCAGGCTTCACCGGTCTGGAGGGGGCTCTTGGAGAGCCTGGCACCGATATCCGTATTTTCGGCAAACCGGTTACCCGTCCCTACCGGCGCATGGCGGTGGCGCTGGTGTCCGACGAGCCGGGCAGCGATGTCGATGCCGTAAAGCTCAGGGCAATAGCGGCGTCGTCCAGGGTCAAGGTGATTTGCGACGAGGTCGGCGCCGGATCCTGACTTTCCGTAAAGAACGAGCTGCCCTTGAAGCTTGAACGGAATGGTCTTACGGCTCCGAATCCTTCAGGACGTCCGTTTTCAGGCATTGCCTCCAGGACGGCTTTCCCGCCTCTCATTTCTCAATCATCGTTTGCCAAGGAGCATTTATGAATACTCATGCATCGCACTCCGGAACTCAGAGCCCACCTGAAGTTCCCGGCAATTACTACCGATTCCATGCACCGCATCAGCATCTTGGGCCGGTTTTCGGAAATGACTGGTTTGCCCTGAAAGCCGAAGCGTTCGCACGTTTTTTCGGAACCCCGGTGTTCCTGATCTCACAGACCCTTCTGGTCATGCTCTGGATAGGCCTGAATGTCACGGGGGTGACCCGGTTCGATGTCTATCCATTCATCCTGCTTAACCTGGCGTTCAGCCTTCAGGCCGCTTATGCCGCCCCGTTGATCCTGCTCGCGCAGACTCGCCAGGCTGACCGGGACAAGGCACACGCCGATGCCGATGCTCAGCACCGGGAGGCGCTTGCGAAGGCCAGCGAAGAGCGGGAAGTTCTCGCGGCGAAACAGTCCGGGCAACTCCTGGCGCTGCTCGAACAGAATACAAAGCTTACCGAACTGGTCAAGGAAATGAGCGTGCACATCGAGTCGCTGACCAGCGATGTGCACAGTAAAGTTGTTCTTGACAGGAGTGGTAAATGAACGTGACAACCCGGGTCGTTTTTGAACCGGCGCACATTGACGGCATCGTACTTCGCAACCGTGTGATTCGTTCGGGGACGCATGAGGGCCTGGCGGATCCATCCGGAGCTCCAGCCGAGGCTCTTGAAAATCTGTATTCGAAACTGGCGAAAGGGGGGGCCGGTGCCATCATTACCGGTTATGCCGGGGTAAGTCAGGAGGGGAGGAGCAGCCTTGCGAACATGCTGATGATGCATGATGATGCCCTGATTGCTGCCTATCGCAAGCTCACTGATTCAATCCATCGTCAGGATACGCCGATCATCATACAGCTTGCTCATTGCGGCCGACAGACAAGATCTGCAGTGACCGGTTGTCTTCCCGTAGCCCCTTCGCCGAGAAAAGACCGGATTTTCAACGAGGAGGTGCCGCATCAGCTTTCCGAGCTGGAAATCGAAGGCATTATTGCAGCTTTCGTTGAAGCAGCGGGTCGTTCGGTTAAAGCCGGATTCGATGGTCTCCAGCTCCATCTTGCCCATGGTTACTTGCTTGCCCAGTTCCTTTCAGGCCACACCAACCGGCGACGCGACCGCTGGGGTGGCGCTCTTGAGAACCGGTTCCGCATAGTCTCGGAAATCGTTCGCCGGATACGGCTGGCACATGGTGATTTTCCCGGTGCTCGCCAAGATCAACGCCTATGACGGGATGCGTCGCGGCATGCGCCTGGGCGAGGCGCTCGAGGTCGCACGTCTGCTTGAGGAGTCGGGATGTTCAGCCATAGAGGTGTCGTCCGGTACTGTCGCGGAGGGGCTGTCGATCATGAGGGGGCCGGAATTGCCGGTCGAAGCACTCCTCGCTGCGAATTTCAGGGTGATGAAGATGCCGGCTGCGGTGAAACAACTGCTTGCCGGGTTGCTTCCTGTCCTGGCGCCGTCAAGTCCGAAACCCTATCGTAACTACAATGTCGAGGCCGCCCGGGCGATCAGGAAGCAGGTTTCCATACCGGTTATCGCTGTCGGCGGCATACATACGCTGACCGATGTCGGCAGCGCAATCGGGAGCGGAGCTGCGGATTTCGTGTCGATGTCCAGGCCGTTCATCATCGAACCGGATATCCTGCGCAAACTTCAGGAAGGTCGACAGCAGGGTTCACGCTGCATCATGTGCAATTACTGCGCGATCATGATCGAGACAGATCCTCTTCGTTGCTGGCATGGAAAACTTCCAGTGAACCTGTTTCCGGAGAGAAGGGGTGTCGCGGATATCCGGGAAAATCAACTATCTTCCCAACCATGATTCATTAAACGGTTCAGGGAAACAAACAAGATATATCCATACATAAAGATGCTTCAGTTCAAGGTACATAAGGCTGCCTGCACAAGGTGCGGTGAGTGTGTTTTCGATTGCCCCTCCCGGATCATCGGGGTGGGTGAAGACGCCTTCCCGGCCATTCCTGCCGAAAAGGCGACCTCCTGCATCAGATGTGAACACTGTCTTTCGGTATGTCCGACGGGAGCGATTTCGATACTGGGATACGATCCGGCCGACAGCATGCCGGTCGAGGGAAAATACCCCGACCCGGTTGAACTCGAAACACTCATCAAGGGTCGTCGCTCGGTTCGGAGATACCGTGAAGAGAATGTCGACCCGGAGCTCATGCAGCATATCCTCGACGTGGCATGGCACGCACCGACAGGCGTGAATGCCCGCCAGGTGACGTTCACGGTTCTCGACGACAGGGAGAAGGTCGCTCGCCTGCGAGACGAGGTGATGGCGGAACTGCTGCGCATGTCGCAGGAGAATGCCATACCGAAGAGCATGGCCTACTTTTCACGATTCGTCAGGGTATGGGAGCGTTCACAGGTCGATCTCATCTTCCGCAATGCCCCTCACCTGCTGATCGCCTCAGCCCCGAAGGGTGTGGCCTGCCCGAAGGAGGACTGCATGATCGCCCTTTCCTATTTCGAGCTTTTCGCACAGGCGAACGGCATAGGCACGTTATGGAACGGATTGGTTAAATGGGCCATCGACGAACTGTTGCCTGATTTCAAGACAAGGCTCGGCATTCCCGAAGAGCATCAGTTCGGTTATGCCATGAGTTTCGGCTTGCCGGCTGTCCGCTATGCGCGTACCGTACAGCATACCCCGGCGTTGATCAACCGGCCGCTGTAGACCCCATTTTTGATGAAACCGCCAGTTTCATTTTTCTTGTTCGATTGCGAACAAAGAACTCTACAGAACAAAGTATCAGGCACGGAAATAAATATGCTGACGGCGACTATGGTTCATGTTTCCCGGACTTCAGCTTCTGCGTTCTCTATAATGGAACTCTGTCTTCATTTGACAATACCTAAAATCTCATGAAACTTGAGTATCTCTTCGATTCAGGCCCATCCTCCCGTTTCTGATTCGCAATACTCCAGGCGAGTGTTCGTCGTCGGGGCAACGGGGTATATCGGCAAGTACGTCGTTCGTGAACTGGTCGCCAGGGGGTACCACGTCGTCAGCTTTGCCCGAAGTCGATCCGGGGTTAATGCCTCTACAGCAGAGGAGCAGACCCGTCAGGAGCTGAAAGGCTCGGAAGTACGCTTTGGCGACGTTTGCAACCCGGATTCGCTCCGGGGAGAAGGTTTGAGGGGGGAGCGCTTCGATGCGGTCGTCTCATGCCTGACCTCTCGCAGCGGAGGAGTGAAAGATTCATGGAATATCGATTACCAGGCGTCGAGGAATGCCCTGGATGCAGGCATGGAGGCAGGTATCAGCAAGTTTGTTCTTCTGTCTGCCATCTGTGTCCAGAAGCCGATGCTCGAGTTCCAGAGGGCGAAGCTGAAGTTCGAGAAGGAGTTGGCTGAATCAGGGGTAAGCTACTCCATCGTTCGTCCGACGGCTTTTTTCAAGTCGATTGCCGGACAGGTCGAGGCCGTGAAGAACGGAAAGCCTTACAAGATGTTCGGCAATGGAGAGTTGACGGCATGCAAGCCGATCAGTGAGGCGGATCTGGCTCGATTCATCGTCGACTGTCTGGAAGATCCGGATAAGCAGAACAAGATACTGCCTGTCGGCGGTCCGGGCAAGGCCATCACAAATCTGGAGCAAGCCAGAATGCTTTTTGAGCTGCTGGGTCGAGAGCCGAAGCTGCAAAGAATACCGATTCAGATTTTCGATGTCATCATTCCGATCCTGGTCCTGCTTTCCCGGCTCTTTCCATCCTTCGAGGACAAGGCGGAGTTGGCCCGCATAGGAAAGTACTACAGTTCGGAATCCATGCTGTTGCTGAACCCTGAAACCGGAAAGTACGATGCCGATGCCACGCCGTCATATGGTTCGGATACGTTGCGTGATTTCTACCGACGGGTTTTGAACGAGGGGCTGGCTGGTCAGGAACTCGGTGAGCACTCTCTTTTCTAAATAACAGGAGATTATGCCGGTTCATATCGTTTACGTAACAGCGGCGATGATGATCATTGCCCTTTTTCCTCTTCCGGATGTATATTACACTTTCCTGAATGTGGTCGTGTTCGGTACCTTCGGTTGGGGTGCATACAGGAATCTGAGCCCGGGCAGCCCCACGTTGCTCCTTGCTCTCGTTTATGCGCTGTTTGCGATCATCTACAACCCGCTGAGCCAGGTCATCCTTCCGAAAGAGGCAGGAATGGTCCTCGATATCGCAGGCGCTGTTCTCATTCTGATAACCCGACGCCATATTTCCGGATAGCAGGGGTTCTCCCTTCTAGCAAAGCATTCATCGGCAGAAATGAATCGTTGTGTCGCAACCAGCGCGTTCACGATTGTTAACCGCCATTGGATTTTATTCATCATGAGGGAGCTACGTTCATGATCACCGACAAGACGCTCGATTTTCTCCAGGGCCTCAAGGCGAACAACACGCGGGAGTGGTTCCAGTCGCACCGAAAGGATTACGATGCCGCATACGGCGATTTTTTCGATGCAGTTGTCCAGATGGTCGAAGTGATTTCATCGTTCGATCCCGTGATCGCCGATGCCCGTCCTGATCCGAAATCCTGCATTATGCGCATTTATCGGGACATCCGTTTCTCAACGGACAAGACGCCTTACAAAACAGGATTCTTCGCTTATGTGAGCAAGGGGGGCAGGAAGGCGCCATACGGTGGATATTACTTCCATCTTGAACCGGGTGGATCGTTTGCTGGCGGGGGGTTGTACATGCCCGAACCACACCTGCTCGATCTGACCAGGCGGGCAATAGATGCCCGTTACGATGAGTGGCTCTCGACGGTGACCGCCAGAGAACTGCTCGCGCAGTTTCCGGATGGTATCCGTCCATCGGGGGAGACCAAGCGACCTCCGAAAGGCTACGAAGCTTCGAACCCGGCAATAGGATATCTGAAGTTCAAGGGATATTATACGCAGAGGTTCTTCGAGGACCGAGAAGTTACCGCCCCCGGTTTCATCGAAAATCTGGGCAGGATATACCGTGCGGTCTGCCCGGTGATCGAATTTCTGAACAGTTCTCTGATTGAATCATGATCTTTCGGTATTTCAGGCTGCCCCATTCCAGCCACACAGGTTGATTCAGCGAACATTCGAGTCTTTATCAGTGCAATATGTCAGAATATGACCCGTTCAGCGGGTGCTTTCCTTAAGGGCGGTTTTATGAAGTCCACCAACCATATCAGGGCTTTCCACAAAGCATGGAAGCTGTCCGATACCGTCTACAGCCAGACACGCCCGAACCTTCGCTGGAAAAACAGGATCCGTTTTTCATTGACATCCCTTATGCATGCGGATGAAACAATGGAGTGGTTTTCAATGCTGGAAACTACTGACTGGATGCATCCCTTCCTCGAAAAAATGCCGGTTCTCACTTTCAAACCGATGCGGGTATATCTGTCAACGAAGTGGAACCTGGCACAGAGAAAGAAAGTGATCTGGGATACCTATCATCTGCTGCAGCGTTACCCCGTGTTCTGCAAAACCATTCTGAACACCCATGGGACGGTGCTTGCCAGGTATGATTGCGGAAAATATGGCGATCTGGCCATCGTCCTCTGCAGTCACCACCATTCGACAAGCAAGGAAGGGGAGTTGATGGTCAAGCTCAGGAACAATTCCCAGGACCGGGATATCATCAAGATGGCATTTTCTTTTGAACGGAGTGTTTCCGGTGATTTCATCTGTTATATCGGGTGCATACAGGGTTCCGGAACCGACAACAGGGATGAAATAAAGGCGATCACCAAAGCCATGCATGGGCTCCGACCGGCAGCTCTCATGATTTTTATCGCCAGGGAAATCATCAGTGCGATGGACATCAAAATCACCCACATACTCGGTTTGGGCAATCAGGCCCATCCTTTCAGGAAAAAACATCTTATCCATATTCCGTTTGCCCATCAAATCAGTTTCGATTACGATGCTTTATGGCAGGATGCCGGAGGCAAGCTTGAGGAAAACGGCTGGTTCTGCCTTCCTGTCAAATCGGAACGTCGGGAGAGCAAGGATATCAAATCCAAAAAAAAGATGGTATACCTTCGGCGATACGGCATGATGGACGAATTGTCGAAACAGATTCATCAGAATATGAGCGGAATCTTTCAATCGGGGAGCTGAATGTCATCCTGTTTCCATGTGTGGATCGCCAGCCGGCTGCGCCACGTTCATGAACCTCCTCGCCCTCCATCGCGCGATTGAACCTGATTTGGATATGCTCACTACGGGTTTTCAGCCAGAATGGAATCAAAGCGTTGGTTTTGATGTTGGTATGTATGACGAAATGATATAGGGAAGTTATTCGCAGGCCTGCGTCGACGTTGCGCGAGGCTTCCTTTTTCGAACTTCAAACCCGTTTTCCGATGAAACCTCATCCCCCCCCTCATCTGGACAGCATTATTCGGGATGGCAGTGTCATCTCTTTACTGTTCAGCTCCCTGACGGATGCGGTTTTCGTGTTCGATCCGGATGGCAGGATTATCGACTGCAATTCCGTCTTTGCAAAGTGGCAGGGAGTGGCTCCCGAAGATTGCATCGGTACGAACATCTACGATTATCTTACTCCAGTACTGGTCCGGAGTCGAAAGGCGATGGTCGAGGAGGCGATCAGGACCAGGCGACAGCTCTCTTTCGATGATGAAAAGAACGGGATCCGTTACCGCCACACCATTTATCCGGACAGCCGTCAGGGGGAGCTCTCTCATCTGACAGTGGTGGCCCAGTTGCTTACGGACGATGCGAGAAGATGTCCCGATCACGGTGCGGTCCTCAATTTCAACCGGGCTATTATCGAATCCATTCCGGGAGCTTTTTTCGTACTCGATCACTCCGGCAGATATGCGGCTTGGAACGCCTTCGTCCGTGACGTGATCGTCGGACGACCTGAAAACGAAATGGCCCTGGCAGATGCGACGTCAACCATTCATCCTGACGACCGTCCGGCTGCCCTGGCCCTGATGCAGAACATATTCAATTCCGGTTCGGAAGAGCAGGTGTCCGTAAGAATCCTGAAACATGGGGGTCCCGACTACATCTGGCTTTCGATGAAAGGCACCCGGATCATCATCGAGGACAGATCGTTCATTATCGGTACAGGTACGGATATTACGGAGCTCAGACGTCTGGAGGCTCTTCAGGCATTTCGTCTCCGGATCGTCTCCATGGCCGAAAACCTGCCGGCAGGCGAGCTGTTGGAGGAAACGATCCGAACAGCCGGGCAGATGACCGATAGCAGCATCGGGCTGTTCCATATTTTCCATTCGGACGATTCTACCGTCCGGCTCGAGGCTTGGCTTATGGAAACCGGATACACCTTCGTCAGAACCGAGCCGAAAAGAAGCGAGTATCCGTCAGGAGAGCTGCAGATCTGGCCGGTAGCCTCCGGTCACCACCGTTCGATCATCGATAACGGCCTTCACTTCTCCGGGCATCGAAAAGGAGTCCCGGAGGGACATCCCCCTATACACAGGGAACTGCTGGCTCCGGTCATCAGGGGCAAGAAGATCGTGGCGATACTTGGAGTCGGAAACAAATCCTTCGATTATGACCAGGATGATGCGAGGTGGCTGGAGGCTCTTGCCGACGAAGCCTGGGAGACCATAGCCCGCAAACAGGCCGAGCAGTCGGAAAGGAGCGTGCAGGATAAGATGAACCAGTCGCAAAAAATGGAGATGCTCGGACGGCTTGCGGGCGGCGTCGCTCATGATCTGAACAATATGCTGTCTGTCATACTCGGCCAGACAGAACTCCACCTCGTCGATCCTGGCAACTCCTCTCAGTTTTCCATGGAGATGGAGACCATCCATAAGGCTGCTTCCCGTTCAGCGGAACTTACGCGTCAACTCCTTGCCGTTGCACGCAAGCAGGTCGTCCAGCCGGTAAGGATCGATCTCAACTCGGAGGTCGGAAATCTTTTTGCCGTGCTTGAACAGGTTGTCGGCGAAAACATCTCCCTATCATGGAAGCCTTGCGGCGGGAGGCTCGAAACAAACCTTGATCCTGCACAGCTGAACCAGATTCTCTTGCCTGTCTGTCTCAACGCTCGCGAAGCAATCTCCGGGAAAGGGAATATCATCGTCACCACCAGCAAGGTCGATGTGAACCAGAATGAGATCCTCAGCGGCCATCCATGTTCTATGCCCGGATCATATGCCAGGTTGAGCATCTCCGATACCGGCGCCGGCCTGAGCAAGGAGCATCTGCCGCATATTTTCGAACCGTTTTTCACCACGAAGAAGAGAGGGCCGGGAACCGGTCTGGGCCTTTCGACCGTTTACGGCATCGTCAAGCAGAATCAGTGCGCGATCGAGTGTCTTTCCGAGGAGGGAAAAGGAGCGACCTTCAATATCTATCTGCCGTTACTCTCGGATCATGAAAACGCTGCGGCCTCTTCGAGATCGGACGACGGCAATGGGAAGCCGGCACTGACGATACTGCTTGTCGAAGATGAACCGGATATTCTCAAGTTGATGCAGACCGTCCTCGAAAAGAACTCCTGTAGCGTTCTGTCGGCCAGTTCTGCTGAGAAAGCCATCCTGATTGCCGGCGAGCATGCCGGAACGATCGATCTGCTTCTTACCGACGTCATACTGCCGGGAATGAACGGAGCCGATCTTTCGAAGAACCTCAGACTTGAGCGCCCGGAACTCAGTGTGCTGTTCATGTCAGGC
>CAIYTH010000049.1 GCA_903929135.1 uncultured Chlorobiales bacterium | reverse complement strand
CCCCGTACTTCGTGACCAACCCGGAGACCATGGAAGCCGAGCTTGACGACGCGCTCATCCTGATCCACGACAAGAAGATCGGCAACATGAAGGAGCTGCTCCCGATTCTCGAGAAGGCAGCACAGTCCGGCCGTCCGCTGCTCATCATCGCCGAGGACATCGAAGGCGAAGCGCTTGCAACCCTCGTGGTGAACAAGCTGCGCGGCACCCTGAAAGTCGCTTCCGTCAAGGCTCCCGGCTTCGGCGACCGCCGCAAGGCCATGCTTGAGGATATCGCCATCCTTACCGGCGGTACCGTTATCTCCGAAGAGAAGGGCTACAAACTCGAAAATGCCACCATGGCCTATCTCGGCCAGGCATCACGCGTGAACATCGACAAGGACAACACCACCATCGTCGAAGGCAAGGGCAAGCAGGATGAGATCAAGGCACGCATCAACGAGATCAAGGGCCAGATCGACAAATCCACCTCCGATTACGATACCGAAAAGCTGCAGGAACGCCTTGCGAAGCTTTCCGGCGGTGTCGCCGTGCTGAACATCGGCGCATCGACCGAAGTCGAGATGAAAGAGAAGAAAGCCCGAGTCGAGGACGCACTGCACGCAACCCGCGCAGCCGTCCAGGAAGGTATCGTCGTCGGTGGCGGAGTCGCCCTGATCCGTGCGATCAAGGGTCTTGACAATGCCAAGGCTGACAACGAAGACCAGAAGACCGGTATCGAAATCATCCGCCGTGCGCTCGAAGAGCCGCTCCGCCAGATCGTGTTCAACACCGGAACGACCGACGGCGCAGTCGTGCTCGAGAAGGTGAAGAACGGTGAAGGCGATTTCGGTTTCAACGCCCGCACCGAAACGTACGAAAACCTGGTGGAAGCCGGTGTGGTCGACCCGACCAAGGTCACCCGCAGCGCGCTGGAGAATGCAGCTTCGGTTGCAAGCATCCTGCTCACCACGGAAGCAGCCATCACGGACGTCAAGGAAGAGAAGTCCGACATGCCTTCTATGCCTCCCGGCGGCATGGGTGGAATGGGCGGCATGTACTGATCCGAGGGTACTGTCTCAGAACCATCAAGGCCGGCGAAAGCCGGCCTTTTTTATTTGTCCGGAGGAATGATTATGATAGAAATGCATATCTTTAACGAACTTAATGCAACCGATCCTCGGGATTTCAACATGAGAGCAGTCTTGCTGGTCAGCGGAGGCATGGACAGCCTCGTCGCTACCGCGATGGCCCACCACCAGGGGTTCGATCTGGCCGCCATGCATGTCAACTACGGCCAGAGGACCTGGCAGAAGGAGCTCGACTCGTTCCGTCGCATATGCAGCCATTACGGCATCGAGCGGAAGCTCGAAGTCGATGCCGGCTTCCTCGGCGCCATCGGCGGCTCTTCGCTGACCGACCAGGAAATTCCCGTCGGACCCGCCGATCTCCAGGGGACGACGATTCCGACGAGCTACGTGCCCTTCAGGAACGCCTGCTTCCTGTCTATGGCCGTAAGCTGGGCTGAGGTCATCGGCGCCGACAGGATTTTCATCGGTGCCGTCGAGGAGGACTCCTCAGGCTATCCCGATTGCCGCAAGGTCTTTTACGACGCCTTCAACCGCGTTATCGAACTCGGTACGCGTCCCGAAACCGAAATCGAAATCCTCACTCCGTTGATCGCCATGAGCAAGGCTGAAATCGTGGCCAGGGGCATGGAACTCGATGCTCCTTTCGACTGCAGCTGGTCATGCTACAAGAGCGAAGGACTTGCCTGCGGCGTTTGCGACAGTTGCGCCCGGCGACTGCGGGCCTTCGAAATGGCCGGTCTCAGGGATCCCGTCGAGTACGATGTACGACCGAACTATCTGTAATCCTTCAACAAGCAATTCCTTCATCCATGGGACAGGTCAACGAAGCCGCACTCGCATCACCATCGCTCAACGAGCGCCTGAAACTCGCCTTCGGCCTGACGGCCCTGATCTGGGTCGTCGGTCTCATCGGTCACTTCACGCCCCTGCTCGAATGGCCGGCCCTGGCTATCTATGTGCTCGGTTCGATCGGCGTCGTCGTATGGCGCGGCAGGAGCAAGGGGGAGTGGGCAGAGATGTTCCTTGCCGGCGGCGACCTGAAGAAGTCGCTCAAATGGGGAGGGATCGCCGGAGGACTCCTGTTCTGCATGGACGTCTTCAACACCGTGATGTGGTACAGGAGCGGCAAGCCGCCGATGATGGACATGCAGGGCATCCTCGTGAACATGAACTTCCTCTATCTCTTCCCGGTGCTGGTGCTGGCCGAGGAGTTCCTCTGGAGGGGGATCATGCTCTCCTCGATGGTCGAAAAGGGAATCAACCCCCACCTCTCGGTCTTCATCACGGCAATGTTCTACGTGCTGAACCACTTCGCCGTCGCTCCCGTGGGCATGCAGGAACGGGCCCTCATGGGCATGATGGCCTTTCCGATCGGCATCCTCGGCGGCTATATCGCCCTCAAGTCGAAGAACGTCTGGGGCAGCGTCCTGGTGCACATGATCACCATGTTCTCCATGATCCTCGACCTGTTCGTGATTCCGAACCTTGTCTATCAGTACATGAAATGACCGTTACCTATTCCTATGCCTGAAAACCGAATCACACGGCTGGTGAAGAAGGACAAGAAGCTCCTGATCGCCTACTATATGCCCGAATATCCCGTGGTCGGGGCGACCCTGCCGGTGCTCGAAGCCCTCCAGGAGAGCGGAGCAGACATCATCGAGCTCGGCATGCCTTACTCCGATCCGATCGGCGACGGTCCGGTCATCCAGAACGCCGCCCATACGGCCATCCGCCACGGAGTGACCGTCCGGAGCATCCTCGACATGGTCAGGCAGGCAAGGGATGGCGACGGGTGCAAGAAGATCACCGCACCGATCATCCTGATGGGGTACAGCAACCCGCTGATTGCCTACGGGGGGGACTGCTTCATGGCGGACGCGGTCGAGGCGGGTGTCGACGGACTCCTCGTACCCGACCTTCCGCCCGAGGAGTCCGAGGACTTCCTCGACCGCGCGAAGCACTTCGGGCTGACCGTGGTCTACCTGATTTCACCGGTCACGCCTCCGGAGAGAATCGAACTCATCGACAGCCTTTCGACAGACTTCTCCTACTGTCTTGCCGTGAACGCCACCACAGGGACAGGCAAGCTCGAGGATTCCGGCACGGACCGGAAGCTCGCCGATTACCTGGAACGGGTGCGACGGCATGCCAAAAAGAAGTTCGTGGTCGGCTTCGGCATCAAGGACCGGGAGCGGGTGCGCCGCATGTGGGAGCTGTCCGACGGCGCTGTTGTCGGCACGGCGCTGCTCCAGCATGTTGCTGATGCGAAAACTCCCGAAGAGACCGCCAGGATGGCCGCCGAGTTCTGGAAAACGCTCCAGTGACCCCTCGATCGCGGCGCCCTCTTCTGCGAAGGGGTTGCGCCGCAGACCTGAACACCGACCAGAACGACCATGAACGATTCGCCCGCATCCACTCCGTCGGTCACGGTCGTCATTCCGCACCTGAAGAACCGTTCCATGCTCGAAACCTGCCTCGACTCGCTCAGGAGGAGCCGGTGGACGGAACTTGCCGTGCTTGTCGTCGATAACGGCGCCGATGCATCCGACCTCGCCGGCATCGAGACATCATACCCCGAAATCGAGCTTCTCCGGCTGTCGTCGAACGCAGGTTATGCCGGCGGATGCAACGAAGGCCTCCGCCGCTGTTCGACGAAGTACGTCGTGTTCCTGAACGACGATGCCGAAGTCGAGCCGGGATGGCTCGGACCCCTGGTTGATGAGGCCGAGCGTGACAGCACCATCGGGGCGCTCCAGCCCAAAATCCTCTCATTGCCGGCAAAACGCGAAGGGCGGCGCCTGTTCGACTATGCGGGTGCGGCCGGCGGGCTCCTCGACAGGCTCGGCTATCCGTTTTGCCTCGGCAGGAGCTTTGGCGTCACGGAAGAGGATCGCGGGCAGTACGACTCGTCCACCGAACTTTTCTGGGCTTCAGGAGTCGCCCTGTTTGCGCCGAGGGAGCTTCTGCAACGCCTCGGAGGATTCGATGCCGGTTTCTTCATGCACATGGAGGAGATCGATCTGTGCTGGCGGATGCGGTTACGCGGCTACCACGTCCGTTCCGTCCCGCAGTCGGTCGTCTGGCACGAAGGAGGTGCCTCCCTCAGGCAGGGAAGCCCCCTGAAAACCTATTACAACCATCGAAACGCGCTGGCCATGCTGTTGCAGAACCGCAGCGTCCCGGCCCTGTGGATCGTACTGCCGGTCAGGATCCTGCTGGAGGTCGCGGCTTTCTTCTTCTATCTGGCCGGCGGAAGGGATGGATGGCAGAGGGCGCTTCAGGTTTATCGTGCCGCGGTGGACAACCTGCGCGGCTTCGGCGCGATGCTTCGGAAAAGAGGGGAAGTACAGCGAAGCAGAACGGTCCCGGAGCGGGAGCTGTTCAGCGGTGCGCCGTTGTCGGTGTTCCTGCTTCGACGCGGTGTTCAATCCAGGGTGCGCGATTCGCAGTAGGTACGTACAGACCTGAGGATCGCCGGGAGGTCCTGGCTTTGCACGAAGCTCACCAAGAGGGGAGGGGCGAAGAAGTCCGGCTTCATCCTTGCGGCATAGGTCAGGATCGTGCCGCTTCCCTGACCGTTTTCCGCAAGCATCAGGAACCAGTCGCCCTCATACACCCTGAAATCGCCATCGACCTGCTCGAAATGAAGTCTCGTCGGGAACTCCTCGTCCACCTTCAGCCTGAAATGAACACTTCTCTCGAAGATGAAGATGCCCGACTTTCCGGTCTGTTCGATGATTTTGCATGAGCCATGCGCTTCAACCAGCGCACTTGACGTCACCTTCGGCATGGTCTGGTGCAGATGGGCATAATCCGTGAGCATCCCCCAGACGACCTCCGGAGCAGCCTTTACGAACACGCTGCCGCTCGCGCTGATGACATCGGCGGAGAGCCAGTCGATCTCGACGAGGATCTCTCCCTTGTGCAGCCTTGCGGTTTTTTCAGGTGTCAGTTCCATGAGGCAGGTCGGCTCGGATGTATCATACCCATTTCATTTCAAATGTACTCCTCGCCGGTCTCAACTGCAACCGTGCCCGTGTCTGCGGCAGGCCTTCAGTCCTGGGCGTAGAGCGGTTCGGCGTGTACGATGATCCTTGAGGTCTCGGGAATGGCGCTGTAGATCAGCCCTTCGAGGCGGCTGGTCAGGGAGTGGACGTTTTCGAGAAGGATATCGTCGGCAAACGCGCAGTGCAGGGTGATGCAGAGCTTGTCATGCCCGGTCTTGAGGGTCGAGATGTCGTGGACGTCCCCGATGCCGGGAATGGTTGCCGCAGCCTGCCTGATGACGAGGTCGACCCTCGTCACTTCGTCAGGGGTGAGCTCGCAGGAAAAAGGGTCCTCCTGGCGAAGCGGATCGAGGTGGATGCAGATGTCGAGATTGCCGTCGAACTCTTCGTGCAGATCCTTTTCAAGCGCCGTGACAGCGTCGTGGGCCTCCCGGATCGTCAGGCGGCCGTCCACCTCGACGTCGAAGGTGATCTGCTGCTTTTCGCCCGAGAGCGACGTTGAGATGTTGTGGGCGTGCAGGTTGTGGTGCAGTCCCACGATGTGCACCCGTTCGGTCAGCGTCTCGCTGTCCAGCGCTATGGGCCGTGCGTTGACGGTCACGTCGCTGTCGGGCATCTCCTCCTGCAGGCGATCTTCGACTGCGGCGCAGATGGCTTTGACCTTTTCGAGAGGCAGGGTCCTGCTGACGGTGACGGTCATATCCACGAACACGAACGGTCCGGCAGGTTTGACACGCATTTTTTCGATCGCCACCACCCCGTGCACTTCGGAGGCGATCTCTTCGATCCTCTCCGAGAGCCCCTCTGGTGCGGCGTCGACCAGCACATCGATCGTTTTCCTGCCGAGCTGCCATGCTGCATGGCAGACGAGCACGGCCACGAACATACCGGCGACGGCATCGGCCCATGTGATGCCGAAGTAGACGAAGCCGAGGCCGACGAGCACGACGGCCGAAGAGAGGATGTCGGAGCTGAAATGCAGGGCGTCGGCTTCGAGCGCCTGGCTGCCGGTCTCCTTCGCCACCTTCTTCAGCGCCCTTGAGCGGGAGATGTCGACCACGATAGAGACGATGACCACGGCAATCGCATACCAGGTGACCTCGATCTCGGATTTGCCGGAGATCAGGCGTTCCACGGCGGCATAGACGATCCAGATGCTCGTCAGGAAGAGCAGGCCGGTTTCGATGAGGGCGGTCACGCTTTCGATCTTGGTATGGCCGTAATGGTGTTTCCGGTCAGCGGGCTTGTCGCTGATCCTGACGGCGAACCAGGTCAGGGCGGCCGCTCCGAAATCCATGGCCGAATGTGCGGCCTCGGAGAGGATGCCGATGCTGCCGGTCATGACACCGACGACGATTTTCAGGAGCGTCAGCAGCAGGCTCGCCGATACGGAACTCAACGCAACTTGCTGCTTTTTCTGTTGAGGTGAAATCATGGACATGGGGTGAAACGCATGGGATATGGATGATGCCGTGAAATATACGGTTTCCCGGGCAAAGAGCATAAAGTGGGCTTCCCCCGTTCAGCAGACCCGGTAAAGTCCCTCCGAAAGATGCACGCTGAACGCTCCGATCCCTTCGAGTTCGCTGTCGATGATCTCCGATGCCCGTTTCCTGATCTCTTCGAAATCCGAACCCGGCTCCGTGCAGAGCTGGGCCGTGGCGATCAGCGGCTGGTCGATCGGCCTGCCGATCTGGCTGCATAGGTAGACGGTCGCTTCCCTGACTCCGGGTGTTTGCCGGTGGATCCGTCCGGCGATCTCGTGGCTCAGGATGTTGTAGATCTTCCCGACATGGTTGACCGGGTTCTTGCCGGCGGCCGCCTCGGTGGTCTGCGGACGGTTGAAGGGAATGATGCCGTTGACGCGGTTGCCGCGCCCGACCTGCCCGCCGTCGCCCCCTTCCGCCGAGGTGCCCAGCACGGTCAGGTACATGCCCCCTTCGCCTCGGGATGGGTCGTCGAGGGTGTTGATCTCGATCCTGACGGTGTCGATGAGCCGGTTCTCGGATTCGATGTACTTCAGGAGCAGCTCCTGCAGCGCCGCTTTCTGCTCGAAGTACATGCCCGGTTCCCTGATGTAACGGTCCACGAACGCCGCCGCAACGGTCAGGGTCAGGGTGCGGCCGGACCGGTAGCCCATGATCTTGATGTCTTCGCCGACTTCGGGGAAAGAGTCCTTGAGGCCGGGCGAATTGAGATAGTGCTCGGCGGCGAGCACCAGGCGTTCGGTTTCGCTGAGGGGAGCATAACCGACGCCCACGGAGGTGTCGTTGGCCCCGATGAGCGTTCGGCTGAACGCATCGGTGAGTTCAGGCGATCCCGGCTTGATCTCGTTCTGGAAGAGGACATGTTCGTCCGGGTCGACGAACCTGAGGTTCGTGCGTATCCACCTCTTTGCCGCCGATTCCGCGATTTCGCCGACAGCAATGAGCTTGCCGTCGCAGGTGTAGGTGGCCCTGTCGCCGAACACGATCTTCATCGGCTCGAGCATCTTGCCGCCCCCGGTTTCAGGCAGGCTTCTGCCCGCCACCAGCAGACCCTTGTCGATGTTATGGTGGCAGATGTGGCCGACCGCGTTCCGGTACTCCCTGCAGAGGTCGAGGCAGACCGCCTCCATGATCGAATCGCAGATGGTGTCCGGATGACCTGTGCCCTTGCGTTCGACCAGTTCGATCTGCTGCTCCTCCATGGGGCAGGCCTGTGCCCTGCCGATAACGATGTTGCGTGCGGAGTTCATCATTTGGGCCCTCCTCAGGTTTTCAGGGGATGGGTGGCAAAGAGGGGGAGCATCTTGTAGCATCAGGAACCTGTTGCGTCAGCAGCAGGAGCAGCGGCAGCTAGTCGGTCCGCTCCTCTTCATCGGCAGACTCCTCGACCCTCGAGGCAAGCACCTTGTCGATGCGTTTGCTGTCCATATCGACCACCTCGAGCCTCCAGTTCTCCCAGAAGGTCACGTCCCCGGTCTGCGGCATGCGGCCCAGCAGCCACATAACCATTCCACTGAGCGTATGGTAGACGCCCTTGTCCTCTTCGGGCACGCTTCTCAGGTCGAGCGTGTCCTTGAGTTCCGGCACGGGAATCAGGCCGTCGAGCAGCCATGAACCGTCTTCGCGCTGGATCGCCCAGGAGTCTTCGAGGTTCCGGGGCACGAATTCGCCGGTGACGGCTTCGAGCAGGTCCTGCAGGGTCACCAGGCCCTGGGTCTCTCCGTATTCGTCGACCACGAACACCATCTGGGTGCCCGAGGTCCTGAAATGGTCGAGCAGCTCCATGCCGGTGAGGGTCTCGGGAACGAAGACACAGGGCTGCAGATGCTCGGCGAGGTTGGTGAGGCTTCCCTTGAGGGTCCGCGAGAGCAGCTGCTTGGCGTTGATCACCCCGACCAGCGACTGCAGGCTCCCGTGGCAGACAGGAAACCTCGAATGTTCGGATTCCGCCACCAGGCTCATGTTCTCCTCCAGCGGGAGGGTCGTATCGAGGTAGATGATCTCCGACCTCGGTACCATAAGGGAACCGAGCTGGCGGTCGTCGAGCCTGAAGACGTTTCGCACCATCTCGTGCTCCTTCTGCTCGATGATGCCCGCCTCCGAACCCTCTTCGAGCAGCGCATGGATCTCCTCCTCGGTGACACCCGGAGCGGTCTGCTGCTGCTTGCCGAGGATGCGCAGGATTGCGTCCGTCGACGCGGAGAGGAGCCTGACGAAGGGCCGTGTCAGGATGGAAAGCGTCTGCATAGGCCTGGAGACGATGCAGGCGATCCCTTCGGGATTCGACTGCCCAAGCCGTTTGGGGACGAGCTCGCCCACCACGATGGTGATATAGGTGATCATCAGGACGACGAAGACGGTTGCCCCGATATGGCTCGCCTCGCTCTCCATGCCGAGGGACTGAAGCTTCTGCGCCAGGGGTGGGGCGAAGGCCGATTCGCCGATGATGCCGTTGAGCACACCGATGGCCGTCAGGCCGATCTGCACGGTCGACAGGAACCTCGTGGGCTCATGTCCCAGCTTGAGGGCAACGGCGGCTGCCCGGTCGCCGTCTTCGGCGAGCTTCATCAGGCGTGACCGTTTTGCCGTAATGAGGGCCATCTCCGACATGGCGAACATGCCGTTTATTATGATGAGAAGAAAGAAAAGAATCAGGATTTCCATAGATTTCAGGATGAGTACGACGGTTCCAGTGTTGAGGGCGGTTCCGTTAAAAAGTAGTATACGCTATGAGTAACAAATTTTTCCCCTTTTTCGATCACTTGAGCCCATTTGGCCCATCCACCACCTGCCATTGCCCATCATGAGAATCGGTATTTCCTGTCACCACACATACGGCGGCAGCGGGGCCGTAGCGACCGAACTCGGGAAGGCGCTGGCTTCGCGTGGCCATACGGTCCACTTTTTCAGCCAGGCGGCCCCGTTCCGCCTTGGCCGGTATTCGAAGAACATCGTCTTTCACGAAGTGGAGCCGATGAACTACCCGATGTTCGAGAGTCCCTACTACACGCTGGCGCTCGCCTCGAAAATATCTCAGGTCGCCTATTACGAACATCTCGACGTGGTCCACGCCCACTACGCCATTCCCCATGCCATCAGTGCACTTCTTGCACGTCAGATGCTCGAGGAGAAGTGCCCCGATCTCAACGGTTTCAAGGTCGCAACCACGCTGCACGGAACCGACATCACCATCGTCGGCGCCGACAGGAGCATGCACGACGCGGTTCGCCTGGGCATCAACAAGTCGGATGGGGTGACGGCCGTATCCGGTTACCTCAGGGACGAAACGGTGAAGATGTTCAGCCCGAGGGTACCGATCGAGGTGATCCCGAACTTCGTCGACACGTCGGTCTTCAGGCGGATGCCGGGGGGAGAGACCCGCGAGCTGCTCGGTCTGGGCGGCGGAAAGGTGGTGATCCACATCTCGAATTTCCGGCCTGTCAAGTGCATCGGGGATGTGCTGGCCGTATTCGCAAGGATCCGCGCCCTGATTCCCTCGACCCTTCTGCTGGTGGGCGACGGCCCTGAAAGAACCGCAGCGGAGACCTGGGTCAGGGAGAACTGCCTGACCGACAGCGTGCGCTTCCTCGGCAAGATCGACGATATCGTGCCCCTGCTGTCGATCGCCGACCTGATGCTCATGCCCAGCAACGCCGAGTCATTCGGCCTGGCCGCGCTCGAGGCGCTTGCCAGCGGCGTGCCGGTCGTGGCGACCGACGCCGGCGGCTTTCCGGAGTTCATCCGGCACGGCGTCGAAGGGTTCCTGCTTCCGCCGGGCGACGTCGATGCCATGAGTGCGAGCGCACTCTCGATCCTTCAGGACGATTTTCTCTGGAAACGGTTTTCCGATGCGGCCGTACAGCAGGCAGGGCACTATGACACTGCCCTGCTTGTGGAGAGGTATGAGGCGTTCTATCGCAGCCTGATCGACAAATGAAAGGAAAAGCCGGAAAGCGCAGGATTCAGTAGCGCTTCGTCGAAAGCAGGACCGAACGGTACTTCTCGAGATCCTCGAGCACGGCGCCGGTACCCCTGGCAACGGCCGTGAGGGGATCCTCGCTGATGTGTACGGTCAGCTTGGTCTCTTCGTTGATCTTCTTGTCGAGCCCCTTGATCAGTGCCCCGCCGCCGGCCAGGAACAGGCCGCGGTCGAGGATGTCGGCCGACAGTTCCGGCTTGGTGACCTCGAGGCTCTTCTTGATCGAGGTGATGATCTGGTTGATCGGAGTGGAGATGGCTTCGCGGATGGTTGCCGAGTTGATTTCGCGCTCTTCCGGGAGGGCCGTGACGAGGTTTCTGCCCCTGACCATCATGGTGAGCTCCTTCTCGAGCTTGTAAGCGGAGGCGATCCTGATCTTGACCTCTTCAGCGGTGCGTTCGCCGATGGCGAGGTTGTATGCTTTGCGGAAGTGCCGGATGATGGCATTGGTGATGTCGGTGCCGGCCACGCGCAGCGACTCGCCAGAGGCGATGCCGCCGAGTGAGATGACGGCAATTTCGGTGGTGCCGCCGCCGATATCGACGATCATGTTGCCCATGGGTTCCTTCACGTCGATGCCTATGCCGATCGCCGCGGCCATGGGTTCGGCGACCAGATAGACCTCCTTGGCGCCGACGTGCTCGGCGGAGTCGCGCACCGCGCGCTTTTCGACCTCGGTGATACCCGAGGGGATGCCGATCACCATGCGGCGTATGCCGAGGGAAAACTGCTTCTTCGTTTTGTTGATGAGCCCCTTGATCAGCTCTTCGGTGGCTTCATAGTCGGCGATGACGCCGTTGGCCAGCGGTTTGATGGTCACGATGCCCGGGTGGGTTTTCTCGTGCATCAGCAGGGCGTCCTGTCCGATGGCGACGACTTTGCCGGTATTGCGGTCGCGGGCGACGATGGAGGGTTCGTTCAGAACCACACCCTTGTTGCGGATGAAAATGAGGGTATTCGCCGTTCCGAGGTCGATGGCGATATCCCTGAAAAGGTCACTGAAAAAGCCCATGAGGTATGAGGATCTTGGTATGAGGCATAGTGCGCTTGGAAGGAGCTTCGTTCAGGCTTGGTTCCAAGGTTTAGAATGAACCTGTAAGGTACTTAACGGAAGTTTTTTTTCAAATGAAAACATCTTATTGCTGAAGACTTTTTCAGGGCTTTTCCTCATTTTTCCGAAACAAGAGCGGTTTTCGTGAATTGCCGCCATTCCGTACATTGAAAAACAGATGGGATGACTCCACAGGGGGCATTTCGGCTTGCCTGAAGGCAGGCTCCGCGTCAATCAACCGAAGAAGCAGTGCTCAAGATCTATCATTTCGCAAAGGAAGAGGCCGCCCTCAGGCAACAGATCAACCGTACGGTGTCGTTCGATCCCGAAACCGCACGCACGGTCGACGATATCCTGCTCCGCATCAGGACGGAAGGGGACAGTGCGGTGCTCGACTTCACCGAACGGTTCCAGGGGGTCCGGCTTTCTGACATGAAGGTTTCGGCGGATGAGATCGCCCAGGCATACAGGGAAGCCGAAACCGAGTTCATCGGGATTCTCGAAGAGGCCTTCCGCAACATCACTGAATTCCACCGGCACGAGGCCGAGCGCAGCTTTTTTTATGAACGGCAGGGCGGGGTCATCCTCGGCCAGCGGGTGACCCCGATGGAGCGGGCGTTGCTCTACGTTCCGGGAGGCAAGGCCGCCTATCCCTCCTCGGTGCTCATGAACGCCGCCCCCGCCCGGGTCGCGGGCGTCAGGGAGATTTTCATGACGACGCCCTGTGACGCCTCCGGCAAGGTGAGCCCTCACATCCTCGCCGCAGCAAAGGTAGCCGGTATCGAGAGCGTGTACAAGCTCGGCGGCGCCCAGGCGATCGCCGCTTTCGCATTCGGCACCGAAAGCCTTCCAAAGGTCGACATCATCACCGGTCCCGGCAACAAGTACGTGGCGCTGGCAAAGAAGCAGGTGTTCGGCCATGTCTCGATCGACAGCATCGCCGGTCCTTCCGAGGTGGTGGTGATCGCTGACGGAGAAGCCGATCCCGAATTCATCGTCATGGACATGTTTGCCCAGGCCGAGCACGATCCGGATGCGTCGGCAGTGCTGATCACGCCGTCGGAAACTCTCGCAACGGCTGTGCAGGAGATCGCCGGTCGCCTTGTCGGCACGATGCTGCGGGGTGAGGTTATCGCAAGCGCGCTTGCCGCGAACGGCGCCATCGTGGTGGTCGACAGTTTGTCCGAAGCCTGTCGTGTCTCCGACATGATCGCTCCCGAACATCTCGAACTGCACGTGTCGAACCCATGGGAGATCCTTCCCGACCTGCATCATGCCGGCGCGATATTCATGGGTCCGTGGTCCTGCGAAACCGTCGGCGACTACTTCGCCGGTCCGAACCACACGCTTCCGACCAACGGCACGGCGCGCTTCTTCTCACCGCTCTCGGTGCGCGATTTCGTCAAGCACACCTCGATCATTTCCTGGTCGAAGGATGAGCTTCGGCACTCCGGCGCCAAGATTGCCAGGTTCGCCGACCAGGAGGGGCTCCAGGCCCATGCCGAAGCGGTCAGGGCAAGATTGAGGAAACTATGAGGGTAAGCGATTTCGACTACGACCTGCCCGCCGACCGCATCGCCACCTATCCGCCCGCCGAAAGAGGCACGACCCGGCTGCTCGTGCTCGACCGGAAGCGCGGGGAGCTTCGGCACTCCGACTATGCTTCGCTCGATACCCTCCTCGATCCGGGCGACCTCCTGGTGCTCAACAACAGCAAAGTCATCCGGGCGCGGATGCTCTGCGAAAAGCCGACCGGGGCGCGCATCGAGCTCATGCTGCTCGAAAAGCACGAGGGCGCCCAGGAGCTCGCCCTCTACCGGGGCCGCCTGAAAAAGGGGGACTGGCTCCTGGCGCACGGAAACGAACTGCTGGTCGATGCGTTGCCGGAAGAGGGGGTGGCGAGGCTTCTGCGAACCGACGGCGGCGAAGTCGCGGCCCTGTTCGAAGAGCATGGCACGGTGCCCATTCCGCCCTACCTGAAGCGGGATGCAGAAGCGCTCGACCGGGAGCGGTATCAGACCGTGTTTGCCGGTCTGCCGGGATCGGTGGCAGCGCCGACGGCTTCGCTCAACATCACCGGAGAGCTGCTCGCGCGGCTCGGGGACAAAGGGGTCGGCATCGGTGAAATGACGCTGCACGTCGGACTCGGCACCTTTCTTCCGATCAGGTCCGAGACCTTCGAGGAGCATGTCATGCACCGGGAGTTCTACACGATACCGTCCGTGACCGCATCGGCCATAGGCTCTGCACGGGCGGAAGGGAAGCGGGTTGTTGCGGTCGGCACCACGGTGACCAGGGCCCTCGAACACGCGGCTGAAAGGCTCGTCGAATCCGGTTTCCGCGAATCGTTAAGCGGCGAGGCCGACATATTCCTGTATCCGGGCTCTCGGTTCCGGATCATCGACGCGCTGCTGACCAATTTCCACGCGCCACGCTCGACCGTGCTGATGCTGACTGCCGCTTTCGCCGGGAGCGACCTGCTGAAGCGGGCATATCGCGAAGCGCTTGAAAACGGTTACCGTTTCCTGAGCTATGGCGACAGCATGCTCATTCTTTGAGAGGCGTCAGGACAGTCTGCGTTATATCCGGCTGCTGCATATTTTCCATCCAGCTTCCGACCCGAAGTCGATCATCATGAAGGTCGATCGCTTCGGATATGGCGGAAATAATTTCGGTGGTATGCGTGAATGGTGCGATCGAACTCAATATATTAGTCACCTCATGAGGTATGGCCTGAAAATGTTCGGCTTGCCATCTCAGGACGAGCTTTGTTGCATTGTATTTCAGTTTCGGCTGGAGTATTTTAAACCTTTGCCCTATCCGGCAGTTGCCTGCCCAGCCGTTTTCGATCACAGTATTTATCCATAATCCAATCATTCAGGGAGATTTTGATAATGAGTCTCGTCAGTACGTATCGTGCCCATACGGAAGAACGCGCCAAGCTCGGCATTCCTCCGCTTCCGCTGACTGTCGATCAGGCACGCGATCTTGTCGCGCTGCTTCAGGAGAACCCGGTGCAGGAGAAGGAGTACCTCCTCGGCCTGTTCCGCAACCACATCAGCCCCGGCGTGGATGATGCCGCCTTTGAAAAGGCAGCCTTTCTCGACCGTATCATCCGCGGAGAAGCCTCCTGCGGGGTCATCAGCCCGGTCGAGGCGGTGAAGATCCTCGGAACCATGCTGGGCGGCTACAACGTCAAGCCGCTGGTCGACGCCCTCGGCAATGCGGACCAGGCCGTTGCCGCTGCCGCCGCAGAAGCACTGAAGAAGACGCTCCTCGTGTATGATTCATTCGATGCAGTGGTCGGGTTGTCGAAGAGCAACAGTTTCGCGAAGTCGGTCCTCGAGTCATGGGCAAACGGCGAGTGGTTCACCTCATTGCCGCCGCTCGCGGAGAAGATCACCGTGACCGTTTTCAAGGTGCCGGGTGAAACCAATACAGACGACCTCTCTCCCGCAGGCGAAGCATTCACCCGCAGCGATATTCCCCTGCACGCACTGAGCATGCTCCGTTCGAAGATGGACGACCCGATCTCCACCATCGAGAGCCTCAAGCAGAAAGGGCATCCGCTTGCCTACGTCGGCGATGTGGTGGGTACCGGTTCGAGCCGCAAGTCAGGCATCAACTCGGTTCAGTGGCATCTCGGCGAGGATATTCCGGCGGTTCCGAACAAACGTACCGGCAGCGTGGTGATAGGCAGCATCGTGGCGCCCATTTTCTTCAACACCGCGGAGGATTCCGGCGCACTGCCGATCCAGGCCGATGTGACGGCCATGGAGACCGGGGATGTGATCGATGTTTTCCCGCTCGCAGGCAGGATCGAAAAGAACGGCCAGCAGATCGCCTCCTTCGCCCTCGAACCGAACACGCTGGCCGACGAGGTCAGGGCTGGCGGACGCATCACGCTCATCATCGGAAGAAACCTTACCCGCAAGGCGCGCAAAGTCCTCGGGCTCGGCGACGAGACGATTTTCAGCAAGCCGCAGCAGCCGGCCGACAGCGGCAAGGGCTACACCCTGGCACAGAAGATGATCGGCAAGGCCTGTGGCCTGCCGGGCGTCCGCCCAGGCATGTACGTGGAGGCCGAAACGCTCACCGTCGGTTCTCAGGACACCACGGGCCCGATGACCAGGGACGAGATCAAGGAACTTGCAGCCCTGAGCTTCAGCTCCGACCTGTTCATGCAGAGCTTCTGCCACACTGCCGCCTATCCGAAGCCGTCTGACGTGCTGATGCACCGATCCCTTCCCTACTTCATCATGAGCAGGGGCGGCGTCTCCCTGAAACCGGGTGACGGCGTGATCCACACCTGGCTGAACCGCATGGTGCTGCCCGACACGCTCGGGACCGGCGGCGATTCCCATACCCGTTTTCCCATCGGCGTCTCTTTCCCCGCAGGCTCGGGCCTCGTGGCCTTTGCCGGTGTGACCGGCACCATGCCCTTGAACGTACCCGAATCGGTACTGGTGAGGTTCAAGGGAACGCTTCAGCCCGGCATCACCCTGCGTGACCTGGTCAACGCCATTCCTTACGAGGCCATCAAGAAGGGGCTCCTGACTGTCGAAAAGAAGGGAAAGAAGAACATCTTCGCCGGCAGGATCCTCGAAATCGAAGGTCTGCCAGAGCTCAAGGTCGAGCAGGCCTTCGAGCTTTCCGACGCCTCGGCCGAGAGAAGCGCCGCCGCCTGTACGGTCAGGCTCGACAAGGAGCCGGTGATCGAGTACCTCGAATCCAACGTCAAGCTGCTCGGGCAGATGATCGCCGAGGGATACGGCGATGCAGGGACCATTCGCCGCAGGATCGAAAAGATGCAGGAGTGGCTTGCCGATCCGCAGCTCCTCCAGCCCGACGCAGATGCCGAGTACGCTTCCGTCATCGAGATCAACCTGTCCGAAATCAAGGAACCGATCCTTGCCTGCCCGAACGATCCTGACGACGTGATGACCCTCCGCGAGGTGCTCGCGGATCCGAAACGTCCGAAAAACATCGACGAGGTTTTCGTTGGTAGCTGCATGACCAACATCGGCCACTTCCGCGCCCTCGGCGAGGTGCTTCGCGGCAAGGGACACGCGAAGGCCAAGCTCTGGGTCGTGCCGCCGACCAAGATGGACCTGAAGAAACTCGCGGAAGAGGGATATTACTCGGTGTTCGGCGCCGCCGGCGCAAGGGCGGAAGTCCCGGGCTGTTCGCTCTGCATGGGCAACCAGGCACGAGTTGCGGACAACGCGATCGTGTTCTCGACCAGCACCAGGAACTTCGACGACCGCATGGGCAAGGGTGCCCAGGTGTACCTCGGCTCCGCAGAACTGGCGGCTGTCTGCGCCCTGCTTGGCAGAATTCCCGAGCTTGGCGAGTATATGGAGATCGCGGGTTCGCTTTCAAAGAACGCCGAGAAGGTCTACAGCTACCTCAATTTCCACCAGGTGGGCACTGAGGAACTGCAGATGCTGGTTGATTAAACGATTAATTGCTTGGGAGATCAGGCAAATAATCACATATTAGCGTATGCAGTATTGTTTGAAAAATCACTGTTTTTCGTTATTATTCGTGAGCTGAACAAGCTGTTACATTATTCGAAAACCCAAATGCATTGGAACCATGAAAAAACTTTTCGCTTTCCTCTTCCTCTTGAGCTCAGTTTCTTTCGTCGGCTGCGCACAGAAGGCTCCTGAAGCTCCGGTCGAAGAGCCGAAGCAGGAAGCCCCGGCTGCTGCTCCTGCTGCACCTGCCGCACCTGCTGCTGACGCTGCACCTGCTGCTCCTGCTGCACCTGCTGCACCTGCTGCTGACGCTGCACCTGCTGCACCTGCTGCGAAATAAGTTCTTTAAAAAGGACTTTGCAAGAAAGGAGACAGAGGCAACTCTGTCTCCTTTTTTTTATGTCCATTTTTATGCTTCGTTGATGTTCCCGCTGCCGGTTGATGGAGGACGGGCAAAATGAAGCGGCTGTGTCAGACTCGAAATCAAGCCTGCCTTTTCTTTTTTTAAGATCTTCGTTTAAACAGTTCTCACATCTGTCATTCTGAGTCCGACGGAGTCGGGCGAAGAATCCATCTGAACTTTCGTAAGGGATAGTTGCTTCTGTAAAAGGAGCCATGTTCAGTGAAAAACGGATCCTTCTCTTCGCTTTGCTTCATGGGGAGCATGGCATCCGATGCAATCGGCATGACAACAAGAAGAAAGAGGCCCGATACAGACTGATTAACTGTAATTATAATAAGTGAGTAGCTCGAATAATCCAATGTCTTACCAGGGAGGGGATGCCAGATGATACCAGTGAAATTGAAGGAAGTGTTACAGCACGAGGGAGTGGTTGCGATAGCGACTCTGGGGCAGGACGGCCCTCATATGGTCAATACCTGGAACAGTTACCTGCAGGTCACCGATGCCGGCCGCATCCTGATTCCTGTCGGGTACATGCGTCGTACGGAAGCGAACATTGCTGCCAACAATCAGGTGCTGATCACGCTGGGAAGCCGAGAGGTTGCTGGAAATATGGGGCCTGGCACCGGCTTCCTGATCAAAGGCACCGCGAGCATAGAAGCTTCCGGCCCTGATTTTAATGCGATCAAGGCAAAATTGCCCTGGGCACGTGCAGTGATGGCCGTATCAGCCAATTCAATTGAACAGACACTGTAGCCAGGTGTCTCCCTACGAAACGTATAGTAACCTACGCTCAGGGATCGGCCGTCGTTTTATTCATTCAGTTCAACCGCCATAGAAAAGTCCACTTCTTCCTGGCTGAAGTCCGTTGCAAAACCCATAGGGGACGTTATTCACTTCATGCACGTTGTTGCCTATGCTTCAAAATCGCTAAAAAATGATATTATAATGTAACGGTATATATGTTCATGCCTCAACTGCAGCTCCCACATGCCCAGAGGCCCGCGACTAGACACACCAGGAACCCTGCATCATGTGATCATCAGGGGAATAGAGAAAGGTCTCATTGTCCATGATGATGAGGATCGATCAGAATTTCTTTTGCGAATGGGGCGCTTGAGCAGATCATGTCCGACATCGATCTATGCATGGGCAATCATGTCCAACCATGTCCATATCCTGCTTAAAAGCGGTCCCGACGGGCTGAGCCAATTCATGCGCAAACTGCTCACCGGATATGCCATATGCTACAATCGGCGTCACCAGCGCTGTGGGCATCTGTTTCAGAACCGCTATAAATCCATCATCTGCCAGGAGTCGGCATATTTCCAGCGGCTCGTGAGTTACATCCATCTCAATCCATTAAGAGCCAGACTGGTGAAGAGCATCGCAGAACTGGACCGGTATCCATGGAGCGGTCATTCGGTTCTCATGAATGCACAACGAAACGATTGGCAGGAACGGGAGTATGTGCTGTCGCAATTCGGACGAACGAAGCGCGAGGCCTGTAAGCAATACCGGCATTTTCTGGAACTGGAAAGCCTGAAAGGAGGCCAGGCGGATTTGATAGGCGGAGGGTTGATCAGATCCCTTGGCGGCTGGTCTGAAGTCAAAAGCCATTATCGCAACGAGGAAAAACAGGCGTTCGACGAAAGGATATTGGGCGACGGGGATTTTGTGGAATCAGTTCTCTCGCAATCGAAATCTGATCTGAAGACCGACTACGAGATCAGAACCAGGAAAGAAGATGCAGTCAGGAAGATCAAAGAGGCATGCGAAGAGCGCAAGGTTTGTCTGGATCATCTCAGGAGCGGAAGCCGAAGACCACAGGTATCTGCGTTGAGAAAAGAGCTTGCATTGCTGTTGGTCAATGAATACGGATACTCGCTTCAGAGTCGGCACGACAGCTTGGCATATCGACTTCAGGCGTTCATGGCATAGTTAACCGGCACGAAGAAAGTGCAAGAATTGAATAGCGTCCCTCAATTCCCGCTCCTGGAAAAGACTTGGACTTTG